>NZ_JAWPBF010000001.1:0-418546 GCF_033341895.1 Citrobacter sp. HN-141
GATACGCGGTCGATTTCGTTCAGACGCTGAGTGATTTCAGCCTGGATGGAGTCGAGGTCAGACTGGGAGTTGGTACCAGTAGAAGACTGAACCGCCAGCTCACGAACACGCTGCAGGTTGTTGTTGATTTCAGACAGAGAACCTTCAGTGGTCTGCGCGATGGAGATACCATCGTTGGCGTTACGGGACGCCTGAGTCAGACCTTTGATGTTAGAGGTGAAACGGTTTGCAATCGCCTGACCAGCAGCATCGTCTTTCGCGCTGTTGATACGCAGACCGGAAGACAGACGCTCAATAGCGGAGCTCAGAGAAGACTGAGATTTGTTCAGGTTATTCTGGGTCAACAGCGACAGGCTGTTTGTATTGATGACTTGTGCCATGATCTTTTCCTTATCAATTACAACTTGATGTTATTGGGCTGTTGCCCACGGTTTCTGACCGTAACCCATGTATCGGCACCTTAAATTCGAACTTTAGAAAATTTTCACTTTCCGCCCATTTTTTTTTAGCCCCGGAAATACCCGCTTTAATTACCACTATTCCGCGCTTTATTTTTGCAAAACTATTATTAAACTTTGCGCGCAGATTGCCGATATAGCGGTTAACTACTGTTTGCAATCACAAGGAATTAGGCATGCCTTCATTTACATCACTGGGCGTTGGCTCGAACTTACCACTGGACACATTGCTGACAAACTTAACCACTGCTGAGAAAAAGCGTTTAACGCCCATTACCCAGCAGCAAAGTGCTAACACCTCGCGTCTGACCGCGTACGGTACGCTGAAAAGTGCATTAGAAAAATTTCAAACGGCGAATACCGCACTGAACAATGCCGATCTGTTTAAAAGCACCACGGCAAGCAGCAGCACAGAAGACTTAAAGGTCAGTACGACCGCCGGTGCTGCTCCCGGTAAATATACCGTCAGCGTGTCCAAACTGGCGCAAGCACAGTCGCTATCAACCACGACCAAAATTGCCTCTACCAAAGAACAGTTGGGCGATACCAGTGTTGATGAACGCACCATAACGATTTCACAACCGGGTCGTAAAGAACCCCTGGAAATCAAGTTAGGCAAAGGCGAAACCTCTCTGGAGGATATTCGTGATGCCATTAACGATGCGGACAGCGGTATTTCGGCAAGTCTGGTGAAGGTTAAGGAAGACGATTATCAGTTGGTGTTAACCGCGGAAAGCGGCACTGAAAGCGAAATGACCATCTCCGTCTCGAATGATTCGAAACTGAGCGATTTACTGTCCTATGACAGCAAAGCGGGCAGCGGGAAAATGAAGCAACTGGTCGGTGCGCAAAATGCGCAGCTGACCGTTAACGGCATTGATATTGTACGTCAAAGCAATACCGTAACTGACGCACCGCAGGGCATCACGCTCGAACTGACCAAAGAAGTAAAAGATGCCTCTATCACGGTAACAAAAAGTGATGAAAAGGCCACAACGGCAATTAAAGCCTGGGTGGAAGCCTATAACTCACTGGTCGATACCTTTGGTACGCTGACTAAATATAAAGAAGTTGAACCGGGTGAAGCGGCAAGTACAGATAACGGCGCGTTACTGGGCGACAGTGTTCTCCGTACCATTCAAAACGGTATTCGTGCGCCATTTGCTAACAGCGGCAGCGAGTCCCCGTTTAAAACCATGTCTGAGATTGGCATTACTCAGGATGGCGGCACTGGCAAGTTAAAAATTGATGAAGAAAAACTGGCTAAGGCACTGAAAGATAACACGGCAGCGACCCGTGAACTGTTGGTGGGTGACGGCAAAGAAACCGGTATTACCACCAAGATTGCCACCGAAGTAAAAAGCTATCTGGCCGATGACGGTATTATCGACAATGCGCAAGACAATATTAACGCCAACCTGAAACTGCTGACTAAGCAGTATCTGACCGTGAGTAATAGCATTGATGAAGTCGTGGCTCGCTATAAAGCACAGTTTACCCAACTCGATTCCATGATGAGTAAGCTGAACAGCACCAGTACCTATCTGGGCCAACAATTTTCAGCGATGAATAATTCCTGATAACACGAGGTAAGCATGTATACCGCGAGCGGTACCAAAGCCTATGCACAGGTCAGCGTGGAAAGCGCCGTGATGAGCGCCAACCCGCATCAGTTGATCGAAATGTTGTTTGATGGCGCACATAGCGCCCTGGTGCGCGCTCGTCTGTTTATGCAGCAAGGCGATATCGTTGCCAAAGGTGAAGCATTAAGCAAGGCAATCAATATCATCGATAATGGTCTGAAGGCGGGCCTGGACCACGAAAAAGGAGGAGAGATCGCCACCCATCTTTCTTCGTTGTACGACTATATGGTTCGCCGTTTATTGCACGCCAATCTGAATAATGATTGTCAGGCGATTGAAGAAGTCGAAGGGTTGCTCGGAAACATCGCGGATGCCTGGAAACAGATCTCACCAACCGCGTCGTCCCAGGAGTCCCGTTAATGACCTCAGCCGTGGAGTTTATCAACCGTTGGCAGCGCATTGCGCTGCTCAGTCACTCGCTGCTGGAACTGGCGCAGCGAGGTGAATGGGACCTTTTACTGGAACAGGAAGTTACCTATCTGCAAAGTATTGAAGTGGTCATGGAAGAACAAACTCCATCTGGCATTACGCGAAGCGTTCAGGATTTGATTGCCGGGTATATTAAACAGACGCTGGATAACGAACAGTTGCTCAAAGCATTATTGCAGCAGCGTCTGGATGAACTCAGCACGCTGATCGGTCAGTCAACCCGCCAGAAGACGCTAAATAACGCCTACGGTCGGCTTTCCGGTATGTTGCTGGTTCCCGACGCCCCAACTGCCCCACAATAATTTCCCGTTACGTCTGAATAATCTTCCATACTCCAGAGGTCGGCCAAACGGCTTCTGGAGCACGGAAGATGAAAAATCCCACCTTATTGCAGTACTTCCACTGGTATTACCCTGATGGCGGCCAGCTCTGGCCGGAGCTCGCCGCACGCGCGGACGGACTTAACGATATCGGCATCAATATGGTATGGCTGCCTCCCGCCTATAAAGGTGCGTCCGGCGGGTACTCCGTTGGCTATGACTCCTACGATCTGTTTGATTTAGGCGAATTCGACCAGAAAGGCACTATTGCCACCAAATACGGCGATAAAAATCAGTTACTGGCAGCAATCGACGCGTTAAAGCACAACGATATCGCGGTACTGCTGGATGTGGTGGTCAACCATAAAATGGGCGCCGATGAGAAAGAACACATTCAGGTTCAGCGCGTCAACGCCGATGACCGCACGCAGATTGACGATGAGATCGTCGAATGCGAGGCCTGGACCCGCTACACCTTCCCCGCCCGTGCGGGTCAGTACTCTCAATTCATTTGGGACTACAAATGCTTCAGCGGCATCGATCATATTGAAAATCCCACCGAGGACGGCATTTTTAAAATCGTTAATGATTATACCGGCGAAGGCTGGAACGATCAGGTCGATGACGAACTGGGCAACTTTGACTACCTGATGGGCGAAAATATCGATTTTCGCAATCATGCCGTGACCGAAGAGCTCAAATACTGGGCGCGCTGGGTGATGGATCAAACCCATTGCGATGGTTTTCGCCTGGATGCCGTCAAACATATCCCGGCATGGTTCTATAAAGAGTGGATCGAGCACGTCCAGGAAGTCGCCCCGAAGCCGCTGTTTATCGTGGCGGAATACTGGTCCCATGAGGTCGATAAACTGCAAACCTATATTAACCAGGTCGAGGGGAAAACCATGCTGTTTGATGCCCCTTTGCAAATGAAGTTTCACGAAGCGTCCCGCCAGGGGCGCGATTATGACATGAGCCAGATTTTCACCGATACGCTGGTGGAGGCCGATCCCTTTCATGCGGTGACGCTGGTTGCGAACCATGATACCCAGCCGTTACAGGCGCTGGAAGCCCCGGTCGAGGCATGGTTTAAGCCGCTGGCCTACGCGCTGATCCTGCTGCGCGAAAACGGCGTGCCGTCAGTGTTCTACCCCGATCTCTACGGCGCACATTATGAAGATACTGGCGGTGATGGCGAAACCTACACCATCGACATGCCGATTATTGAACAACTTGATGAATTGATCCTGGCCCGCCAGCGCTTCGCCCACGGCGTACAAACGCTCTATTTTGATCATCCAAACTGTATCGCCTTCAGTCGCAGCGGTACGGATGATGATCCCGGGTGCGTCGTCGTGCTGTCCAATGGCGATGACGGTGAAAAGAGCATCGCGCTTGGCGCAAATTACGGCAATAAAACCTGGCGTGATTATCTGGGGAATCGCGCAGAAAGCGTAGTGACCGATGAAAACGGCGTGGCGACGTTTTTCTGTGATGGCGGCAGCGTCAGCGTGTGGGTGATTGAAGACGTGTTGTAGCACTTAACCCCGGTGGCGACAGGCTACCGGGGCGCAATACTTATGGCAGCGGTGTAGCTAACGGCGTTTTCTTTAACACCTCGGCACACTCCAGCGTCGGGCGTTCTACCCGTTGCAGCGTCATACCGTCATAATCCAGCGTATTGCCATCGCGATCGATTTCATACAGCTCGCGTTTCACCGTCACGTTGGTGAGGTCACCGGAGAGCATGGTCAATTTCCCGGGGACGGCAATCACTCGCTGCCACTGACGGCAATCCAGCGTATCCCCCTCTTTGGTGACAATCAGACTGGCGATAGCTTCCGGGCTCACCAGCGCGCGCTGCGGACCTTTCGACTGCCAGTAACCTGCCAGACCGGCAGGGGCTGGTGTTTTCACCACGTCATTATAATTTTGTACCTCGGCGCAGCCGGCAAGTACCAACAATGCACCAACGATTGCTAATTTTTTCATCATTCATCCTGCATGCGAAGAAAAGGGGATTGTGGCATTAAAGCCCTGATGTCGCCAGCCTTTCGGCAGCCCGGAGAAAGATTGATCCAGACGGTGTTACCTCTTATTACTCATAGTCAAAAATTCTGACAGGTGTAATATCCACGCTTCTTGTTACATACCTTCTGAGTTCAGAGGCACAACGCATGTCATGGCAACACTTCAAACAGGCCTGGTTAATTAAATTTTGGGCCCCTGCCCCTGCGGTTATCGCAGCGGGTATTCTCTCCACCTACTATTTCGGCATTACGGGAACCTTCTGGGCCGTTACCGGCGAATTTACCCGCTGGGGTGGGCAAATCCTGCAACTGTTTGGCGTGCACGCCGAAGAGTGGGGATACTATAAACTGATCCACCTCGAAGGCTCGCCCCTGACCCGTATCGACGGGATGATGATCCTCGGTATGTTCGGCGGCTGTTTCGCTGCCGCGCTGTGGGCCAACAACGTCAAATTACGCATGCCGCGCAGTCGGGTGCGCATTATGCAGGCGATAGTCGGCGGGGCGATCGCCGGATTCGGTGCCCGGCTGGCAATGGGCTGTAACCTGGCCGCATTCTTCACCGGCATTCCGCAGTTCTCACTACACGCCTGGTTTTTTGCGCTGGCCACAGCTATTGGCTCATGGTTTGGCGCCCGCTTTACCCTGCTGCCGATGTTCCGTATTCCGGTCAAAATGCAGAAAGTCTCCGCCGCTTCGCCGTTAACGCAAAAGCCGGATCAGGCCCGTCGCCGTTTCCGCCTGGGTATGCTGGTGTTTATCGGCATGATCGGCTGGGCGCTACTCACCGCGATGGATAAACCCAAACTCGGTCTGGCCATGTTGTTTGGCGTTGGGTTCGGCCTGCTGATTGAACGGGCGCAAATCTGCTTTACCTCGGCCTTCCGCGATTTGTGGATTTCCGGGCGCACCCATATGGCAAAAGCCATCATCTTCGGCATGGCGGTGAGCGCCATTGGTATCTTTAGCTATGTGCAACTGGGCGTTGAGCCGAAGATTATGTGGGCCGGTCCCAATGCGGTGATCGGCGGCTTACTGTTTGGTTTCGGGATCGTGCTGGCAGGCGGGTGTGAGACAGGCTGGATGTACCGTGCGGTTGAGGGCCAGGTACATTACTGGTGGGTGGGACTGGGTAACGTTATCGGTTCGACCATTCTGGCTTACTACTGGGATGACTTTGCCCCTGCCCTGGCCACTCGCTGGGATAAAGTGAATCTGCTCGACACCTTTGGGCCGCTCGGCGGGCTACTGGTGACTTATCTGCTGTTGTTTATCGCGTTGATGCTCATCATCGGTTGGGAAAAGCGTTTCTTCCGCCGTGCCGGGCTGACGCCTGCTAAGGAATCCGCATGAAAAATATCGTCCCTGATTATCGCCTCGACATGGTCGGTGAACCGTGTCCTTACCCGGCTGTTGCCACGCTGGAAGCCATGCCGCAGTTGAAGAAAGGTGAAATTCTGGAAGTGGTCAGCGATTGCCCGCAGTCAATCAACAATATTCCGCTGGATGCGCGTAACCATGGGTATACGGTGCTGGATATTCAGCAGGATGGGCCAACTATTCGCTATCTGATTCAAAAATAACCCAGCGCTCCCACAGCGATACGCTGCGGGAGCGTCAATATGAGTCGTTGTTGCCGCAACGCTTTTTCTCTCGCCTTTTATACAACAACAATGCACTGGCAGCCTAAAATCAATGACACTATAGTTACCATAATCTGTATAATGCCAGCCTCTACCCAATGTGCACCTTTGTTTACTCCAGCCCACACCATTCATGAATCATCCTGTAGACATATGGACACAACATTGACCTGCATTAATTTATAAATTTTTGTTAAATCACAAAGGTTCACTAAAATAAGGAAGCCTGATGCGTAAGTCTACCCTCATAGGGGCCGTAATCATTACTGCTCTATGGTTGGTCACAGCGATAAGCCTGTATAGTTATAATCATGGTTCACCGTCTGACAAAAGTCACTGGAATCAAAGATGGGAAAACGCCGAGGCATCAGCTCATTTTTTCAACACATTAAAACGCTATGATACCCTTCCATTCAACCAACATTATTTTGCTATATCCCGCCCATGTGTTGATTTAGTTAACCCATGCACAGTTACAGATAACCCATCAATACCAGGCTCAGCAGTTCTGCCCTCTCCGAGAATAAATAACGAAGCCATATATATATCCTTCCCACCCGGTTCAATGGTAGTTGCCTATGGTGTAATAAAAATGGCCTCACTGATATCGGGGATACCGATATCCTGGGAGATGTTGCAATGGGTCAATATGTTATTTTGGATTATTTCGATTATTCTTATTTACTTTGCCATCTCAACAATAACCAGAACATCAAAACATAGTGAGATAATTTCCTTCCTGTCCGTCATTCCGATGTTATTTGCCGTTGAACCGATGCACTCTCATCAACTATCAATGTGGGCACATCAAACATTCCAGATTTTTGCAGCCGCCGCATTTCTGATAGTGGCTATGGGCATAAACCGCAGGACGGTGATTGCACTTGGCATCATATCAGCCCTTGCATGCTGGATTGAGTGGACCGCATACCTGATGTGTATCGCATTATTCGTCGTTGTTCTTATTCATGACTTCAAGCTAAAATCCGGATATAAAAATACAATCATTTACACTCTGATAGCAATTTCAGGTGGTTTGACACTGCTTTGGTATTATTCGTTCATGGTTGGACTTGGGCCATACTTTAACGAATTATCCAGTCGGGCAAGCATCCGGGGAATGGAGAAAACATATATTGGCTGGAGTGAATGGTGGCTATCTGTATATCAGGCATATGGTCCATGGTTAGTTTCCTCGATTCTTTTGGCATTCGCCTCATTATTTGTCAAGAAAAGCAATAGTTTTAGCAAAGATCAATACATTAAAATTTCCATTTTAATCGCAATCATTTGCTTTATGCTGATAGAAAATATTGCTATGTTTGAACACGCGGCGACATACACATTTGACAGGATTAAAATTGGATTTCTTATTACTTTTCTTATTGCCTTGTCCGCAATGAGAATAGAAAAAATCGGAAAAGTCGCGTTTCTTCTTATTGCTATCATTTGTGTCATTACATCCGTGTACAGTATCAGTCAATATATTGATTTTTATCCCAGATACTGGAGATAAAAAATGCGGCCGATAATAAGGCCGCACTATCATAACATGAGCATTCACTATTCTGGCGCAAACTGGAATAGTGAAAAAACCAACAGAACCTACACCTGCATCGACATGACTTCCTGGTAGGCTGATACCAGTTTGTTACGCACCTGAATACCCATCTGCATCGAAACCGACGCTTTCTGCATATCGGTCATCACGTCATTTAGCGCAATGCCTGGTTCACCCAAGGTAAATTTTTCAGCCTGAACGCGAGAGGCGGTTTGCACATCGCTGATTCTGTCCAATGCCGCGTGCAGTTGTCCGGCAAAACTCACGGTCGATTGTGGCTGCACATCCTGCATTTTCGCTGACATAGCCGTGGCCTGTAGCTGGCTGATAACCCCTTCAATCCCCTGTATTGCCGACATTCTGATCCCCTGGATGATTTTTCACGTAGCAGAGATTACCAGCTCGTCAATAAGATAAAGGCGCTAAATAACGATAAAAAACCTCGGTTTTTAACGCATAGAAAAATTCGAAACCGCAAATAATGAGACCGTCAATTTTTCGAGTTTGCTGACCCGGGAGTGAGTCTTGTTCCACTTTGCAAAAAACGCCGTCCACGATAAGCCACGAGGTGCGAGATGAGTGCGACAGCATCGACTGCAACCCAACTGAAACCTCTCGAGTGGTTAAATCGCCTGCGCGCGAATCCCAAAATCCCTCTGATTGTGGCGGGTGCCGCTGCCGTCGCTATCATCGTTGCGATGGTCCTGTGGGCCAAAACACCTGACTACCGCACACTGTTCAGTAACTTATCCGATCAGGACGGTGGCGCGATTGTCACGCAGTTGACGCAGATGAACGTTCCTTATCGTTTCACTGAGGGAAGCGGCGCCATTGAAGTCCCTGCTGATAAAGTTCACGAACTGCGTTTACGTCTGGCACAGCAAGGGCTGCCGAAAGGCGGCGCGGTGGGCTTTGAGTTACTGGACCAGGAAAAGTTTGGTATCAGCCAGTTTAGCGAGCAGGTCAATTACCAGCGAGCGCTGGAAGGCGAATTAGCCCGTACCATTGAAACCCTGGGGCCGGTGAAACGCGCCCGTGTCCATCTTGCGATGCCCAAACCGTCACTGTTCGTACGTGAACAAAAGGCCCCTTCTGCCTCCGTGACGGTAAACCTGGAACCGGGGCGAGCACTGGACGAAGGTCAGATTAGCGCGGTAACGCATCTGGTCTCCAGCGCTGTCGCAGGCTTGCCGCCGGGCAACGTGACGCTGGTCGATCAGGCAGGACATCTGTTAACCCAGTCGAACACCAGCAGCCGCGACCTGAACGATGCGCAGCTGAAATATGCCAGCGATGTTGAAGGTCGCGTACAGCGTCGTATTGAATCAATCCTGTCGCCAATTGTCGGTAACGGCAACGTACACGCGCAGGTTACTGCACAGCTGGATTTCGCCAACAAAGAGCAAACCGAAGAAAAGTACAGCCCAAATGGCGACGACTCACAGGCTGTTCTGCGTTCACGCCAGCTTAACGTCAGCGAGCAGATAGGAAGCGGAGCGCCTGGCGGCGTACCGGGCGCACTGTCTAACCAACCCGCCCCGGCGAATACGGCCCCGATTAATACGCCACCAGCTAATCAGCAAAATGCGCCGAATGCGCAAACCACGCAAACGGCGAATAACGCCAATGCCGGCCCGCGAAGCACGCAGCGTAACGAAACCAGCAACTATGAAGTTGACCGTACCATTCGTCACACCAAGATGAATGTGGGTGATGTACAGCGCCTGTCGGTGGCGGTAGTGGTCAACTATAAAACGTTACCGGATGGCAAACCGCTGCCGCTAACCGCTGACCAAATGAAACAAATTGAGGACCTGACCCGCGAGGCCATGGGCTTCTCTGAAAAACGCGGCGATACCCTGAATGTCGTGAATTCCCCCTTCACCGCGAGTGATGACACGGGCGGAGAGCTTCCGTTCTGGCAGCAGCAGTCCTTTATTGAACAGCTGATGGTAGCTGGTCGTTGGTTACTGGTTCTGCTGGTGGCCTGGGTCCTGTGGCGTAAAGCGGTGCGTCCGCAGTTGATGCGTCGCAGCGAAGAGGTCAAAGCCGCACAAGAACAAACACGTATTCGCCAGGAAACGGAAGAAGCAGTTGAAGTTCGCCTCAGCAAAGACGAGCAGACCCAGCAGCGCCGTAACAACCAGCGTCTGGGTGCTGAAGTCATGAGCCAGCGTATCCGTGAAATGTCTGATAACGATCCGCGCGTCGTGGCGCTGGTCATTCGCCAGTGGATAAATAACGAACATGAGTAATCTTAGCGGCACCGATAAAAGCGTCATCTTATTGATGACCATTGGCGAAGATCGCGCGGCGGAGGTCTTTAAGCACCTTTCCACGCGCGAAGTGCAGGCCCTCAGTACGGCAATGGCCAACGTGCGTCAGATCTCCAACAAGCAGTTGACGGAGGTTCTGGCCGAATTTGAACAAGAAGCCGAGCAGTTTGCCGCCCTGAACATCAACGCCAACGAATACCTGCGCTCCGTGCTGGTAAAAGCGTTGGGCGAAGAACGAGCCTCCAGCCTGCTGGAAGACATTCTGGAAACGCGCGATACCACCAGCGGCATTGAAACGCTCAACTTTATGGAGCCACAAAGCGCCGCCGATCTTATTCGCGACGAGCACCCGCAGATTATCGCCACCATTCTGGTGCACCTCAAACGGGGCCAGGCCGCCGATATTCTGGCGCTGTTCGACGAGCGCTTACGCCACGATGTCATGCTGCGTATCGCTACTTTCGGCGGCGTACAGCCTGCCGCGCTGGCAGAACTGACCGAAGTGCTGAACGGATTGCTCGACGGCCAGAACCTCAAGCGCAGCAAAATGGGCGGCGTGAGGACAGCAGCAGAAATTATCAACCTGATGAAGACGCAACAGGAAGAAGCGGTTATTACCGCGGTGCGCGAATTCGACGGCGAGCTGGCGCAGAAAATTATCGACGAGATGTTCCTGTTCGAAAATCTGGTGGATGTCGACGATCGCAGCATCCAGCGTCTGTTGCAGGAAGTGGATTCCGAATCGCTGCTGATAGCCCTGAAAGGTGCCGAGCAACCATTGCGCGAGAAGTTCCTGCGCAACATGTCGCAGCGTGCCGCCGATATCCTGCGCGACGATCTTGCCAACCGCGGTCCGGTACGTTTGTCGCAGGTGGAAAACGAACAGAAAGCGATTCTGCTTATCGTACGTCGTCTGGCCGAGACCGGCGAGATGGTGATCGGCAGCGGCGAGGATACCTATGTCTAACGATCTGCCATGGAAAGTCTGGACGCCTGACGACCTCGCCCCGCCAATGGCGGAGTTTGTACTGGCCGATCATACCGACGATCGGCCGTCCGACGAGACAGAAGAGCCACAGCTATCTGCTGAACAACAGCTTGAGCAGCAGTTGGCGCAAATGCAGCTCCAGGCCCATGAGCAAGGATATAACGCCGGCCTGGCTGAAGGTCGGCAAAAAGGACACGAACAAGGTTATCAGGACGGACTGGCCCAGGGGCTGGAACAAGGTCAGAACCAGGCTCGCGCCCAACATGCGCCGATTCATGCCCGCATGCAGCAACTGGTCAGTGAGTTTCAGAATACACTGGATGCCCTGGACAGCGTCATTGCATCGCGCCTGATGCAAATGGCACTGGAAGCAGCGCGCCAGGTTATCGGTCAGACGCCCATCGTCGATAACGCCGCGCTGATTAAACAAATCCAACAGCTGTTGCAACAGGAGCCGCTGTTTAGCGGCAAACCGCAGTTGCGCGTCCATCCGGACGATCTGCAACGAGTGGAAGAGATGCTCGGGGCGACCCTCAGCCTGCACGGCTGGCGACTGCGTGGCGATCCAACACTGCATCACGGTGGCTGTAAAGTCTCTGCTGACGAAGGCGATCTGGACGCCAGTGTTGCCACCCGCTGGCAAGAGCTCTGCCGTCTGGCAGCGCCGGGAGTCGTGTAATGACCACTCGCCTGACTCGCTGGCTCAACACGCTGGACAACTTCGAAGAGAAAATGTCGCTGCTGCCTGCGGTGCGTCGTTACGGGCGTCTGACCCGCGCCACCGGGCTGGTACTGGAAGCTACGGGCCTGCAGTTACCGCTGGGCGCCACCTGCGTTATTGAGCGTCAGGATGGCAACGAAACCCAGGAAGTTGAAAGCGAAGTGGTTGGTTTTAATGGTCAACGCCTGTTTCTGATGCCGCTCGAAGAGGTCGAAGGCGTTCTGCCGGGCGCGCGCGTATACGCGAAAAACATCGCCGGCGAAGGGCTGCAAAGCGGGAAACAATTACCGCTGGGTCCTGCCCTGCTGGGGCGTGTGCTCGATGGCAGCGGGAAGCCGCTTGATGGGCTGCCAGCTCCCGACACCACGGAAACAGGGGCGCTAATCACTCCGCCGTTTAACCCCCTGCAACGTACCCCGATTGAACACGTACTGGATACTGGCGTACGGCCTATCAATGCGCTGTTAACCGTCGGTCGCGGTCAGCGAATGGGGCTTTTCGCCGGTTCCGGTGTGGGTAAAAGCGTCCTGCTCGGCATGATGGCACGCTATACCCAGGCTGATGTCATTGTTGTCGGTCTGATTGGCGAGCGTGGACGCGAAGTTAAAGATTTTATTGAAAATATTCTTGGCGCCGAGGGACGTGCGCGCTCGGTGGTGATTGCCGCTCCGGCGGACGTTTCACCACTATTGCGTATGCAGGGTGCAGCCTACGCCACGCGCATCGCCGAAGATTTTCGCGACCGTGGTCAGCACGTGCTGCTGATTATGGATTCCCTCACCCGTTATGCGATGGCGCAGCGTGAAATTGCGCTGGCGATTGGCGAACCTCCGGCAACGAAAGGTTATCCACCGTCGGTGTTTGCGAAATTACCCGCACTGGTTGAACGGGCCGGAAACGGTATTCATGGCGGCGGTTCCGTGACCGCATTTTATACCGTACTGACCGAGGGCGATGACCAACAGGACCCTATTGCTGACTCCGCCCGCGCGATTCTCGACGGCCACATTGTGTTGTCCCGTCATCTGGCAGAAGCGGGTCACTATCCGGCCATTGATATTGAAGCCTCAATCAGCCGCGCAATGACCGCCTTAATCAGCGAGAAACATTATGCGCGAGTACGCAACTTTAAACAGCTATTGTCCAGTTTCCAGCGTAACCGCGATCTGGTCAGCGTAGGCGCCTACGCCAAAGGCAGCGATCCCATGCTGGATAAAGCCATTGCCTTATGGCCACAGCTGGAAGCATTTTTACAGCAAGGCATCTTTGAACGAGCCGACTGGGAAGACTCCCTGCAGGCTTTGGATCTGATTTTCCCTGGTGTGTGAATAAGCAGGAGAGCATAGGTCATGGCACAACATGGTGCGCTGGCAACACTTAAAGACCTGGCTGAAAAAGAAGTCGATGACGCAGCTATCTTATTAGGCGAGATGCGCCGCGGATGTCAGCAGGCGGAAGAGCAGTTGAAGATGCTGATCGATTATCAGCATGAATATCGCAACAACCTTAATAGCGATATGGGTCAGGGCATTACCAGTAATCGCTGGATTAACTATCAACAATTTATTCAGACGCTGGAAAAAGCGATTGAGCAACATCGCCAACAACTCAACCAATGGACGCAGAAAGTAGACCAGGCGTTGAGCAGTTGGCGCGATAAAAAGCAGCGACTGCAGGCATGGCAGACTCTGCAGGACAGGCAAACCACAGCCGCATTACTGGCTGAAAACCGCCTGGATCAGAAAAAAATGGATGAATTTGCTCAGCGTGCAGCTATGAGGAAACCCGAATGATTACGTTACCCCAACTGATTACCACCGAGACCGACGTAGCCGCAGGTCTTCAGTCAGGCAAAGCGGTAGATTCCCCTGAGGATTTTTTAGCGTTGCTGGCAGGTGCATTAGGTGCAGGCGATGCACAGGGTAAAGACGCCCCGCTATCGCTGGCCGATTTACAGGCCGCAGGCAGCAAACTGCAAAAAGGGTTATTGCAAAAGAATGGTGATACCGCGCAGACGGTAAAATTAGCCGACCTGCTGGCGCAAGAAGAGGTCCAAACCGGGACGTCGCTGACCGACCTGACTGATGCACAACAGTTGCTGTCTGCGCTCACGCCGTCACTGAAGGTCAATGCTCTGACAACACTGGGCAAAACCGCACAGCAGGATGAAAAAACAGCCCGTCTGAGCGATGACGATCTCGCCAACCTGAGTGCGCTGTTCGCTATGCTGCCGGGGCAACAGGTAACCACTCCGGCTGTTGATGCTACTCCAGCACCGGCGGATGCGACGCTGTCGGTACTGTTACGTGGTAATACCCCCAACACGACTGCCGATAGCGCCAGTGAATTACTGACCGGCGAAGGGAAAAAAGGTAAAGCAGAGACAGCGATGCATGCCAGTGGCGCAGATCAGACCAACAATGCGGGTTTAACCCCATTAACGACAGCGGCAGCAACGCGCGCGGAGATTGAAAGTTCACCGTCACCAACCAGCGTTGGCGCAACAATAGCTCCGCTGGCTGGCACACAGACACATGCGCAGCCGTTACCAACAGCCGCGGCACCGGTATTGAGTGCCCCGCTGGGAAGCCATGAATGGCAGCAATCACTGAGTCAACACGTCACGCTGTTCACCCGCCAGGGCCAGCAAAGTGCGGAATTGCGCTTGCATCCGCAGGATCTGGGACAAGTACAGATTTCCCTCAAGCTCGATGACAACATGGCGCAACTGCAAATGGTCTCGCCTCATAGCCACGTTCGCGCGGCGCTGGAAGCGGCATTACCCATGCTGCGCACGCAGTTGGCTGAAAGCGGGATCCAACTGGGGCAAAGTAGTATCAGCAGCGAAAGTTTCGCCGGTCAGCAACAGTCGTCTTCACAGCAACAACAGGCTGGGCGTGCGCATGGACAAGATATTTTTGCTCCCGAAGATGATGCCGTTCTGGCCACACCTGCTGCACTGCAAGCCGCGGCTCGCGGTGATGGTGCAGTAGACATCTTCGCCTAACGCCAGAGGTAGCATGATTATCCGCGTCTTTTCCACGCTTTGTCGTGGTCAGGACACGGGATAATCAGCCTATAAGCTGTACCGAAACAGGAAGCCCGTATCTGATGACTGACTCCGCGATTAACAAAAAGAGTAAACGCGCTATTTGGATCCCTCTGCTGGTGTTAATTACGCTCGCCGCCCTCGCTACTGCTGGCTATAGCTACTGGCGTATGCAGCAGCAGCCGTCCGCCAGCGTAAAAGCGGAACCGGCTCCACCGCCTGCCCCAGTGTTCTTTGCACTGGATACGTTTACCGTCAATTTAGGTGATGCGGATCGCGTGCTGTATATCGGTATCACACTGCGCATGAAAGACGAGGCGACACGCTCGCGTCTTAACGAATATCTGCCAGAAGTGCGCAGCCGTCTGCTGTTATTGTTCTCTCGCCAGAACGCAGCCACGCTCGCAACAGAAGAAGGCAAACAGCAGCTGATTGCCGCTATCAAAGAGACGCTCGCGACTCCGCTCGTTGTCGGGCAGCCGAAACAGGTTGTCACCGACGTTCTTTATACAGCTTTTATTCTGCGGTAAAGACATGGGCGACAGTATTCTTTCTCAGGCTGAAATCGACGCATTGCTTAACGGCGATAGCGAAACTAAAGACGAACCCATTTCCGGTATCGCAAAAGAAAGCGATATTCGTCCTTATGATCCCAACACTCAGCGCCGCGTCGTTCGTGAGCGTTTGCAGGCGCTGGAGATCATTAACGAACGCTTTGCGCGCCAGTTCCGTATGGGGTTATTTAACCTGCTACGCCGCAGCCCGGATATTACCGTGGGTGCGATCCGTATCCAGCCATACCACGAGTTTGCGCGTAACTTACCGGTTCCGACCAACCTGAACTTAATCCACCTGAAACCGCTACGCGGGACAGGTCTGGTGGTGTTCTCACCGAGTCTGGTGTTTATCGCCGTAGATAACCTGTTCGGCGGTGATGGTCGTTTCCCGACGAAAGTCGAAGGCCGTGAATTTACGCACACTGAACAACGCGTAATCAACCGCATGCTGAAACTGGCGCTGGAAAGCTACAGCGACGCGTGGAAGGCTATCAACCCGCTGGAAGTGGAATATGTCCGTTCCGAGATGCAGGTGAAGTTTACCAATATCACCACCTCCCCGAACGACATCGTGGTGAACACCCCGTTCCACGTTGAAATCGGCAACCTGACCGGTGAATTTAACATCTGTCTGCCATTCAGCATGATTGAACCGTTGCGCGAACTGCTGGTAAACCCGCCGCTGGAAAACTCGCGTAATGAAGATCAGAACTGGCGCAATAATCTGGTGCGTCAGGTTCAGCATTCTGAGCTGGAACTGGTTGCAAACTTTGCTGACATTCCGCTGCGGCTGTCCCAGATTTTGAAGCTGAAACCCGGCGATGTACTGCCGATTGAAAAACCCGACCGCATTATTGCTCATGTGGACGGCGTACCTGTGCTGACCAGCCAATATGGCACCGTAAATGGTCAGTACGCGTTACGCGTAGAACATTTGATAAACCCGATTTTGAATTCGCTGAATGAGGAACAGCCCAAATGAGTGACATGAATAATCCGTCCGATGAGAACACTGGTGCATTGGACGATCTGTGGGCTGACGCGTTAAACGAGCAAAAAACAACGACCACCAAAAGTGCGGCCGATGCGGTATTCCAGCAGTTAGGTGGCGGCGACGTCAGCGGTGCGCTGCAGGATATCGACCTGATCATGGATATTCCGGTCAAGCTGACCGTCGAATTGGGCCGCACCCGCATGACCATCAAAGAACTGCTGCGCCTGACGCAGGGCTCGGTTGTCGCGCTAGACGGTCTGGCGGGCGAGCCGCTGGATATTCTGATCAACGGTTATTTGATTGCTCAGGGTGAAGTTGTGGTAGTTGCAGATAAATACGGTGTCCGTATTACTGACATTATTACCCCATCTGAACGTATGCGTCGTCTGAGCCGTTAACGATGAATACCCAGACCACCGTCACTCAGCCCGCTGCTGTACCCGGTTCACCGTTAGTGCAGGTCAGCGGCGCGCTGCTGGGGATCATTGTATTGATCCTGGGCGCCGCCTGGCTGATTAAGCGCCTGGGATTTGCCCCCAAAAGCGTCAGTACGCGTGGCCTGAAAGTTTCGGCCAGTACCTCATTGGGCCCACGTGAGCGGGTGGTGATTGTTGAGGTCGAAGACGCGCGTCTGGTGCTGGGCGTTACAGCGTCGCAGATCAACGTTTTGCATACCCTCCCCCCGGCACCTGCCGGTGCAGAAGAAAAAGCGGCCTCCCCTGCGGATTTCCAGGCCATGATGAAGAGTTTGCTGAAGCGTCCTGGGAGATCCTGATGCGCCGTTTGTTATCCCTCACGCTGACAGGTTTGTGGCTTTTCAGCCCTGCGGCCCTGGCCCAACTACCGGGTCTGGTTAGCCAACCGCTGCCCGGTGGCGGACAAAGCTGGACGTTGCCCGTCCAAACGCTGGTGTTTATCACCTCGCTGACGTTCCTGCCGGCTATTTTGCTGATGATGACCAGCTTCACCCGTATCATCATCGTTTTTGGTCTGTTACGTAATGCGCTGGGAACACCGTCAGCACCGCCGAACCAGGTTTTACTTGGACTGGCGCTGTTTTTGACTTTCTTCATCATGTCGCCGGTGATCGACAAAATCTACGTTGATGCGTATCAACCCTTCAGCGAAGAGAAGATCTCCATGCAGGAAGCCATGGAGAAAGGCGCACAGCCGTTGCGTGAATTTATGCTGCGTCAGACCCGCGAAGCCGATCTGGCCCTGTTCGCCCGTCTGGCAAACAGCGGCCCGTTACAGGGACCTGAAGCAGTGCCGATGCGCATTTTGCTGCCGGCTTATGTCACCAGTGAGTTGAAAACGGCATTCCAGATAGGTTTTACCATTTTCATTCCATTTCTGATAATCGATCTGGTCATCGCCAGCGTCCTGATGGCGCTCGGGATGATGATGGTGCCACCAGCTACCATTGCACTCCCATTCAAGCTGATGCTGTTTGTGCTGGTTGACGGTTGGCAGTTGCTTGTCGGCTCACTTGCACAAAGCTTTTACAGTTAGAGGCGCGAAATGACTCCTGAATCGGTCATGATGATGGGCACTGAGGCGATGAAAGTTGCCCTTGCCCTTGCCGCGCCTTTGTTGCTGGTTGCCCTCGTCACGGGTCTTATCATCAGTATCCTGCAGGCGGCAACCCAGATTAACGAAATGACGCTGTCCTTCATTCCGAAAATTGTCGCGGTCTTTATTGCCATCATCGTTGCCGGTCCGTGGATGCTTAACTTGCTGCTCGACTACGTGCGTACGCTGTTCAGCAATATCCCCTACATCATCGGGTAAACGACGCTATGTTGCAGGTGACCAGCGTTGATTGGCTCCACTGGCTGAATCTTTACTTCTGGCCCCTACTGCGCATACTGGCGCTCATTTCAACGGCGCCGATACTCAGCGAACGCGCCATCCCCAAGCGAGTAAAACTGGGGCTGGGGTTGATGATTACCATGGTTATCGCGCCGCTGCTTCCCCCGGTAAACGTGCCTATCTTTTCTGTCGGCGCGATATGGCAGGCGATGCAGCAAATCCTGATCGGCATCGCGTTAGGGTTCACCATGCAATTTGCGTTTGCCGCAGTGCGTACCGCCGGGGAAATCATCGGGCTGCAAATGGGTCTCTCCTTTGCAACCTTCTTCGACCCGGGCAGCCGCCTGAATATGCCCGTTCTGGCACGTCTGATAGATTTGCTGGCGATGCTGTTGTTCCTCACCTTTAATGGTCACTTGTGGCTTATCTCACTGTTGGTGGATACCTTCCATACTCTGCCTATCGGCGGCCATCCGGTGAATAGCAATGCCTTTCTCGCGCTGGCGCGGGCGGGGGGACTCATCTTCCTCAATGGCCTGATGCTGGCTCTGCCGGTGATGACGCTGCTGCTCACACTCAACCTCGCACTCGGTTTGTTAAACCGTATGGCGCCACAGCTATCGATATTTGTCATTGGTTTCCCACTCACCCTGACCGTGGGTATTTCATTAATGGCCGCGCTAATGCCATTAATTTCCCCCTTCTGTGAGCGCTTATTCAGTGAGATTTTTAATTTGCTGGCTGACATCATCAGTGAAATGCCTTCAAAATAATAACCCTTATTTTTTATCCTGTTTTACTAAGGATTGTCCTAAATTTAAATACGGGCAACATCCACCAGGATAACGCTGTCGCGGTTTATTTGTTTTTGCCTCACTCACATAACGCAACATTTACTTTACTTTAAGATGTTTCCTAGCAAATTATACGCAACTTTACGGGATAGTAAATTCGCCTGAAAACAGCGAAAGCGTCATATTGGGTCGTTATTATTCCGTTTAGTTGTGATGAAATAATCAGGTAAGGGGAATTATCGTTACGCATTGAGTGAGGGTATGCCATGTCAACGATTATTATGGATTTATGCAGTTACACCCGGCTAGGGTTGACCGGATATCTGGTAAGTCGGGGGGTGAAGAAAAGGGAAATCAACGATATTTCAAGCGTTGATGAACTCAGCGTCGCCTGTGTCTCACTGCAGCCGTCTGTGGTGTTTATTAATGAAGACTGCTTTATTCACGATCCGGATAACAGCCAGCGAATTAAGCAAATCATTAATCAACATCCCAGCACTTTATTTATTGTATTTATGGCGATTGCCAATGTCCATTTTGATGAGTATCTCTTAGTAAGAAAAAATTTATTAATCAGCTCTAAGTCGATTAAACCAGATTCACTGGATGAACTTCTTGGCGATATTCTGAAAAAGGAAGTGGATATTGTCATTGATGTGAACCTGCCAACGCTATCATTAAGCCGCACCGAATCCAGCATGCTACGTATGTGGATGGCCGGTCAGGGAACAATACAGATATCCGATCAAATGAATATCAAGGCGAAGACAGTCTCATCCCATAAGGGGAATATAAAACGAAAGATCAAGACACATAATAAGCAAGTTATCTATCACGTTGTACGACTCACGGATAACGTCACCAATGGTATCTTTGTGAATATGCGTTAGGACGTTCTGACTGGTGGGGTTCGCCACCAGTCAGAATCAGCGCCTGGATTACTCCACTTTTTCCACAAAGATCCCATCCTGATGGCCTGACTCATTAAAGAACCAGATACCGAGCGGGTAGTCTTCCAGAGAAACCAGGTACATGGTGCCTTCACTAAACTCTTCAATCGCCAGTACCCGGCCTGGCCGACGCGGCCCACCGTCCGTTTTGACTGTAACCCGATCATTCACCTTCATCGTTTTCCTCCTGTGGCTTTGTGCAAGTGTAGAACAAATTCCTTTTCCTGGCAGCGCCCTGCTCGCGTGATTGCGGGTTTTCTCGACGGTCTATACTTAACTTGTACGCATCAGAGATTCTGATACGTGCCCCGGTATCCTTAACGGTTGAGAGGTATGAGGATGAAAACCGCGAAAGAGTACAGCGATACGGCCAAACGTGAAGTCAGCGTCGATGTAGACGCGCTATTGAAAGCTATCAACGAAATCTGCGAGAGCGAAATTCACCGCAGCCATGATGACCCCGATCGCGTCAGCGTTGATGGCCGGGATTATCATACATGGCATGAGCTGGCCGACGCGTTCGAGCTTGATATCCATGATTTTAGCGTGACGGAGATCAATCGCTGACTTTGGGCGAAAAAAATCCCGGCCCTTATCGGGTCGGGATCAAGCTTGCTTATGCAAGAAGCACTTGAAAATTCGTTACACCAGGAAATCTGATGCGAAACCAACCTTATCTGCAATTTTTTTGCCTGACAAGTAAATAATTCTCACCAAAATGATAAATATAACTAATGGTTGAGAGATCACCTGGTTACGCCAGCCTGCAGTATTCAGGCATCCTGGCGTAGCGGACTGCGTTCACCAGGAACCAGTTCATCTTCACGAAATGCCTCCCGTTTGACGCCAAAACCGTCAT
This sequence comes from Citrobacter sp. HN-141, assembly GCF_033341895.1. Lineage (NCBI taxonomy): Bacteria > Pseudomonadati > Pseudomonadota > Gammaproteobacteria > Enterobacterales > Enterobacteriaceae > Citrobacter > Citrobacter sp. HN-141. Next base: position 21,085 of record NZ_JAWPBF010000001.1, read on the forward strand.
ACCAGCGGCACTCCACCATTCCGCTGGCATACCCGGTAACGATCATGCGTGGGCCACCCTCTTTCGCGGTGACTTCCTCACTGACAGAAAAGACCATACCCGCCTCCTGTATCAAGAGAAACCTTTTCACCTTAGACGACAAAGAGACGTTTTGCGTAATCTGGCACGCGACAATTAGTGCGAAACTCCGCGTAACCTGGCAACCAGGTTTACCAGCATCACCACGATCCCACCAATAATAAAGCCGAGCACCAGGTTAAGCAGGGTCGGAAGCATCAGAGCAATGAATGAACTCTGCTGTTGGGCAAAGTGCTCAATCGCATGATGCAGCGGTGCTATGCCGTGTACCACAATGCCGCCGCCGACTAAAAACATCGCCAGCGTGCCAACCACGGAAAGTGATTTCATGAGCCAGGGAGCCACCACCAGTAATCCCTTACCCAGCGCCTGAGCAAGTGCGCTGCGCTTTTCTGCCAGCCAATAGCCAATATCATCGAGCTTCACAATAATGCCGACCAGACCATACACGCCAACGGTCACCACCAAAGCAATACCCGACAAAACCAGTACCTGATTCAACAACGGCGCATCCGCCACAATACCCAACGTAATGGCCACAATCTCCGCAGATAAAATAAAGTCGGTACGTACCGCCCCTTTGATTTTATCTTTCTCAAACGTCAGCGGGTCCTGTGCGGCAAGAGAGGTCAGACGTTGCTGTCGTTCTTCCGCCGTTTCCTGGTGTTTTCGCGCTTCCAGGGTGTGAAGCACTTTTTCTACCCCCTCAAAACAGAGGAACGCCCCACCAATCATCAATAAGGGCGTGATCGCCCATGGAATAAAAGCGCTGATCAATAGCGCCAGCGGCACCAGGATAACTTTGTTGACGAAAGATCCTTTGGCCACACTCCAGACCACCGGAAGCTCGCGGTTCGCCCGCACGCCCGATACCTGTTGCGCGTTAAGCGACAAATCGTCTCCCAGCACACCCGCCGTTTTTTTCGCGGCCAGTTTTCCCATCACAGAGATATCGTCCAGAAGCGTGGCGATGTCATCAAGCAAGGTGAGTAAGCTACTTCCTGCCAAAATTTTAACCCTCAATATTATTTTTTTGCCGTCATAAGTATGAAGTAAAACACGCCATGCTGAAACAGACCTTTCTGGTCAACAAATATTTAACAACGGCAGGCAATTATAAATCTCGCCAGCATGATAGTTTTGACGTTTACTATGTTGCACCTTTTTATTTCCACCGTGAGGGATTATGCGTTTCAGGCAATTGTTACCACTTTTCAGTGCGCTCTTCGCGCTGTATATCATTTGGGGTTCCACGTACTTCGTTATTCGCATTGGTGTTGAAAGTTGGCCACCATTGATGATGGCTGGCGTGCGCTTTCTCTCTGCGGGCATTTTATTAACCGCATTTTTACTTATTCGCGGGCATAAGCTGCCACCACTGCGCCCGCTCCTGAATGCTGCACTGATTGGTATCCTGCTATTGGCGGTAGGCAATGGCCTCGTTACCGTCGCAGAACATCAAAACGTCCCTTCCGGCATTGCCGCTGTGGTGGTTGCTACCGTCCCGCTGTTTACCCTGTGCTTTAGTCACTTTTTTGGCATCAAAACACGCAAACTGGAATGGATGGGGATCGCAATTGGACTCGCCGGGATCATCATGCTTAACAGCGGCGGTAACTTAAGTGGTAATCCCTGGGGGGCGGTACTAATCCTGATTGGTTCAATGAGCTGGGCGTTTGGCTCCGTGTACGGCTCACGCATTACCTTGCCCGTTGGCATGATGGCCGGTGCTATTGAAATGTTAGCCGCGGGTATTGTGCTGATGTGCGCATCGCTGCTCAGTGGAGAAAAGCTGACCGCGATGCCAACCTTCTCCGGTTTTATGGCGGTGGCATACCTCGCCCTGTTCGGCTCAATAATTGCGATTAACGCTTATATGTTCCTTATCCGTAATGTAAGCCCGGCGTTAGCCACCAGCTATGCCTACGTCAACCCGTTAGTGGCGGTTCTGTTAGGTACGGGTCTGGGAGGTGAAAGCCTGGCGTTGATCGAGTGGCTGGCGCTCGGGGTCATTGTTTTTGCCGTAGTATTGGTGACGCTGGGGAAATACTTATTCCCTGTCAAAGCGGACGCGGTTGCAGCCCCATCGGAAAAGTCGTTACAGTAAATGAATGCCCTGAGTGTCGATCTGCGCGGTGGCACCGCCGCCGCAGATCCACTCGATAACCCGTTCAGACAGCGCCTCGTTACCCAGTTTCTCACGCCCACGCAGGGCGCATTCCCAGACAATCAAGACCCGCCATCCCAACGCCTGTAATTTTTCGCAGTCCCGCTTATCACGTACCACGTTTTTTCCTATCTTCTCCAGCCAGAACGCCGTGCGGGTTGCCGGGACTTTAAAGAGATAGCAGTTGTGCTGATGCCAGAAACAGCCGTGGGTAAAGAGAACGCAGCGATAGTCATCCACTACAAAATCGGGGCGACCGGGCAACGTGGCATCCTGCGCGCGAAACGTTACCCCCTGCTCCGTCAGGATGTCGGCCAGACGTTTTTCGATCGCCGTATCGCGGGTCCCTATCGCCCGCATATTTTTACTGCGTGTCGCCTTATCGTGAACGTCTGCCATGTTGCTGTTCTTTCTCACGGAGCACAACAGCCTGTTTGATCTTCGGCTCCAGCAGTTTGGCTACCGCTGCAAACGCCGGGACGACCACCGAATTACCGAACTGGCGGTAAGCCTGGGTATCGGATACCGGAATACGAAACTGGTAACCCTGAGGAGACTCAAACCCCATCAGGCGAGCGCACTCTCTTGGCGTTAATCGACGAGGACGGTGTCGCTGATTGGCGGGATCATCGAAATCCTGTTCCCCCAGCGCCATATCCCAGCCACGGTCAATCAAAATTTCTGCCCCATCCTTATAGTAACGTGCAGATAATGTACGCGTTACGCTATTGGGGTTGCCGGGATAGACCATACCGTAGCCAAACCCATTGCCCCGTGCCTGATGTTTTTTCGCATAGCGATACAAGTATTTCCACAAGACCGGTGTCAGCACATATTTCGCATCAACGGTCGGTTCAAGCAGCTCTGCGAGCGTCGTTCGACGCTGAGGGTAGCGGCTGACAATATCGCGCAACGTAAAGTCTGACTTCAGGTTCAGGTCCCGCCGAAAACCGACGAGCACGATACGTTCGCGATGCTGGGGTAAAAAATGTTGCCCATCGATAATCTTCGGATCATCCGGGCCATTATCTGCTGCATCCGCCACGTCATAGCCCAGTGCATCCAGCGTTTGCATGATGATGCGAAAGGTTTTTCCCTGGTCATGACTTTTTAGATTTTTGACGTTTTCGAGCACAAATATAGCCGGTCGCCGTGCGTCGATAATTCGCACCACGTCAAAAAAAAGCGTGCCTTGCGTATCACAGGCAAAACCGTGGGCGCGCCCTAACGCGTTTTTCTTTGATACACCCGCCAGCGAAAATGGCTGGCAAGGGAAGCCGGCCAGCAGGACATCATGCTCGGGAACGTGTTGACGAATATGCTCCGCAGCCTGCTCGTCACTCACCCCCTCATGATGGCTAAGGGTGATATCGCGAATATCTTCATTAAAATGGTGCTGCTCAGGAGAGCAATAGTTGTTCGCTTTATAGGTGCGAACAGCATGTTTATTCCATTCACTGGTAAACACACATTGCCCGCCTATCGCGTCAAAACCGCGGCGAATCCCACCTATCCCGGCAAAAAGGTCGATAAACCGAAAGGCATAATGCGGATGATGTGCAGGGGGCGTCGGGAGTAAAGAATACAGGTGAGCAAACTCACGATCGCTAAGGCGATGCCATGTTTGATTGGCGACCACACGCTTAAAGATGGCCGGACTCCAGTGGTTTTCGCCGACGCCATTAAGATGAGCAACCAGCGTTTTCACATCGTATATTTCAAGCAACTTAGCCAAAATCACCTGAACGGTAACCCCGGTATCATCTGTCATCGGTTTCATGGAGCCTGCTACTGAAAAATTATCCTGCATACGTTTAACCGGCCGAAATGGATAGTCGACAGGTTAACATAAATTGGTGCAATTGACGTTTCAGCAATGACGACTACTGATATGCTTTAAGGGGTTGAATCGCCGCAAGATCCAACATTTCATATTCTCCTTTTAATTCTGCGCTGAGTTTCGCCATATACGTCAATAAGAAGTCAGCATTATGCTGCGCCAGATGCCGCCCTTGTTCAGTTTGCATTGTCAGTGGCAACGTCAGCAGTTTGGTCTGGAAATGATCAAGCGCGTACTGTTTATCATCCAGGTTGCGCTGCCGGGCAAACGGATCTTCCGCATCAAACAATGCCACACCCAGCGAGCCAGAAACGGCGAACACGCGCGCCAGACCGATAGCACCGAGCGCCTCAAGTCGATCGGCATCCTGAACGATTTTGGCTTCAAGGGTAGTGGGCGTAATTTTTGCGCTAAAACTGTGCGCGGCAATAGCGTGACTCACCGCATGCAGCCGAACCTGAGGAAACTCAGGGAAGTCCTGTGACAGTACACGACAGGTTTCCTGTGCAGCCAGTACCGATGAACGATGACGTTCCGGATGATTTTTCGGTAAGCTAACAAGATCGTGGAAATAGCACGCGGTCAGTACGACCAGCCAGTCAATATCAGCATCAGTACTCAGCTTTTGCGATGTCATCCACACGCGGCGAAAATGAAAGATGTCATGGGCGGCATCTTGCCCTGCAAGATTCTCACGCAGCCATGATTCAAATTGTGACTGCCAGTGTTGTAGTTCCACGCTAACTCTCTGTGCAGAAAGAAAACCACCTTAGCAACAATTTTCATCACAGGCCACTGCCAGTCTCAGATTCATCATCATTAAAAATGTTTGAATCTCTTTTCATATAATAACCCTTCAGTTTTTAGTGCGGAAAATCAAACCATCCATTAATTAAACACTCCACCAAAACACATAAACCACACTAATTTAATACGTTCAATAAATATATAAACATAATGCATAAGATCATGATAAATATACATTTGTTTTTCAAATATAATTTTATAAATTATACATCTATATTATATTAAATCACCATTGAAACATTTAGAAATTCTTTATATACAATTATTACATGTTATGTTTTAAATTAAATGAACTTCATAGATAGTATCAAAATGTAGTTTTTGGATGTACTACATATTCATATGAATTATTATCAAAAGGGAATACATAATGAAAAGAAAAGTATTGGCGATTATTGTCCCCGCGTTATTAGCGGCCAGCGCGGCAAATGCAGCTGAAATCTATAATAAGAACGGCAATAAATTAGATCTGTACGGTAAAGTAGACGGCTTGCATTATTTCTCTGATGATGCGGGCAGTGATGGCGACCAGACTTACGTTCGTGTTGGCTTCAAAGGCGAAACGCAGATTAATAGCACGCTGACGGGTTACGGCCAGTGGGAATATAACGTTCAGGCCAACAGCACCGAAGGTGAAGGCGCAAACGCGTGGACCCGTCTGGGCTTCGCCGGTTTAGGCTTTGGCGAATATGGCACCTTCGATTACGGTCGTAACTATGGCGTGGTATACGACGTAGAAGCGTGGACCGATATGCTGCCAGAATTCGGTGGCGATACCTACACCCAGACCGACGTTTATATGACAGGCCGTACCAACGGTGTTGCCACTTATCGTAACCACGGCTTCTTTGGTCTGGTTGACGGTCTGAACTTCGCTCTGCAGTATCAGGGTAATAATGAAAACCCAGGTTCAGGCGAAGGTACTGGCAACGGTGGTGACCGTAAACTGGCTCGCGAAAATGGCGACGGGTTTGGTATGTCTACCTCCTATGACTTCGACTTTGGTTTAAGCCTCGGCGCGGCGTATTCTTCATCTGACCGTACCGATAATCAGGTCGCTCGCGGTTACAACGATGGCATTAATAGCCGTAACAACTATGCTGGCGGTGATAAAGCTGAAGCCTGGACCATTGGTGCGAAATATGATGCCAATGATATTTATCTGGCAGCGATGTATGCAGAAACCCGCAACATGACCTATTACGGCGGCGGTAATGGCGAAGACAATGGCGGTATCGCAAACAAAACGCAAAACTTTGAAGTTGTGGCTCAGTACCAGTTCGATTACGGTCTGCGTCCGTCCGTATCTTACCTGCAGTCCAAAGGCAGTGATTTAGGCGGTCAGAGAGTCAGTCATGGTAATTGGCGTTACGTCGACAAAGACCTGGTAAAATATGTTGATGTCGGTGTGACTTATTACTTCAACAAAAACATGTCCACCTATGCTGACTACAAAATCAACCTGCTGGATAAAGATGACAGCTTCTATGAAAGCAATGGCATCGCAACTGACGATATTGTTGCCGTTGGTTTAGTCTACCAGTTCTAATTTTGCACAAGACGTATCAGGCCTGCTTCATATGAAGCGGGCTTTTTGTTTATTTGAAGCGGATTTTTATGTCGCGAAGGCAATAGAACGACAAACTTGTGAGGATACTCAAAGAAAAAAACATCCGTGACTGCTGTCGTTGAAAGCAAGGCGTGCAAGTGTTTGAATAGTGGCGGAGAGAGGGGGATTTGAACCCCCGGTAGAGTTGCCCCTACTCCGGTTTTCGAGACCGGTCCATTCAGCCGCTCTGGCATCTCTCCGTTCTGGTGGTTGCCATGATGCCAGGTAATTTGGCATTTTAACAGACCCAGTTCCGTCAATTTCGTTCAAGTGACGAGTTTGCGAGCAAAACGATGATTAAGTGGCCCTGGAAAGAGCAAGAAACAGCCCGGAATGATGACTGGCCCTGGGATGATGCCCTGGCAATTCCTCTTCTGGTGAATCTTACTGAACAAGAACAAGCCAGGCTTATTGCCCTGGCCGAGCGTTTTTTACAGCAAAAAAGATTGGTTGCACTACAAGGATTTGAACTGGACGCACTGAAAAGTGCACGAATTGCTCTACTTTTCTGTTTGCCTGTTCTGGAGTTAGGCATCGAGTGGCTCGATGGTTTTCATGAAGTCCTCATTTACCCTGCCCCGTTTGTCGTGGATGACGAATGGGAAGATGATATTGGGCTGGTGCACAATCAACGGATTGTTCAGTCAGGCCAAAGCTGGCAACAGGGTCCAGTGATCCTGAACTGGCTTGATATCCAGGATTCCTTCGATGCTTCCGGTTTTAATCTGATTATTCATGAAGTGGCGCATAAACTTGATATGCGTAATGGCGATCGCGCCAGCGGCGTTCCGGCTATCCCGCTAAGGGAAATTGCGAACTGGGAGCACGATCTCCATGCCGCGATGAACAACATCCAGGATGAAATCGATCTGGTGGGTGAAACGGCCTGCAGTATAGACGCCTATGCAGCAACCGATCCTGCAGAATGCTTTGCGGTATTATCCGAGTATTTCTTCAGCGCCCCTGAGTTGTTTGCACCGCGTTTTCCGGCATTGTGGCAACGTTTTTTCCAGTTCTATCGCCAGAACCCAATGCTTCGGTTGCGCGATAGCCAGGAAGAAGACCATTTTCGCTCATCAAATGTGCATTAATACTGAATTTGAAGATTAATTAACCAATTGATATGACGTATTAATTTTACTGTTGACACGTCATGGTGAGGTCAGTAATATGCGCCTCGTTCACACGATTCCTCTGTAGTTCAGTCGGTAGAACGGCGGACTGTTAATCCGTATGTCACTGGTTCGAGTCCAGTCAGAGGAGCCAAATTTAAGAAGCCTGCTTAGGAAACTAAGCAGGATTTTTGCTTTATATCTGATAATCAATCATCACTTCATCAGGCTCCATTGCCTGGCGTTTAATCTCTTCCACAGATAAACCTGCGTTGCATAGCTCGATAAATCGCCAGACGTAATTGCGCTGCAACTGACCGCGTTTGAGCCCCAGCCAAACGGTGTTCGCATCAAATAAATGCCGGGTATCAAGGCGGGTTAACGTCCCCTCCTCCTGCTCGCCACTGGATTGCTCCGCCACCAGCCCGATTCCCAGCCCCAGCGCTACATACGTTTTAATCACATCCGAGTCCTGTGCACTGAGGATAATATCCGGCACCAACCCTTTACGCGCAAATGCCTCATCAATACGTGAGCGCCCCGTAATACCCTGCCGATAGGTAATGAGCGGCCAGTGAGCAATAGACTCAAGCGTAAGCGGGGAAGCCTTAACTAATGGATGATCGTGTGGAACGAGCAGGCTGTGCTGCCAACGAAACCAGGGAAACGCCACCAACAGCGGATCGCTGCTGAGTCGTTCACTGGCAATACCAATGTCAGCGCCACCATTTTGCAGAAGAACGTCAATTTCTTGCGGTGTCCCCTGGATAAGCTCCAGGCGAACCTCCGGGAAGAGTTCACGAAATGCCTTGATCACCGCAGGCAGACTATAGCGTGCCTGCGTGTGTGTGGTCGCAATGGTCAGCACACCAGACGTGTCATTGGTAAACAGGTCCGCCAGTCGGCGAACATTGCTGGCTTCATTAAGAATACGCTCAGCGATCACCAGCAACGCCTTCCCCGGTTCGGTCATGCCAAGTAAACGCTTACCACGGCGAATAAAAATTTCGATGCCAAGTTCATCTTCAAGTTCACGAATATGCCGACTTACCCCCGACTGCGAGGTATAAAGAATATTCGCGACTTCCGTCAGGTTGTAATCCTGACGGGCCGCCTCGCGGATTATTTTAAGTTGCTGGAAATTCACTTTTCGCTCCGGGTACATCAGACATTACGCTATTGTTAAAGTCTGATGCCCGGCATAACAAATAATAAAAACCGGCATCTTATTCCTGGCTGGAATAAGGTCTAACTCACCAGCTGTAGCTCCCGATTTTCCAGAGCCGGGCGGCTAACCAGCGACAACAGGATCTCTTTCACCGCCTGAGCCTGTGGTGTCAAACTGCCTCTGGCTGACATGTTAAGGGAGAGGGGCAGATTCATGGAGGGCGTTGTAATCCGCGCCATCCAGCCATTCGCGGCATGGCATAATGCCCGGGCCGCCGATTCAGGTAAGACTGTCACCCCCATACCGCTGGCAATCGCGGCCGTTAGGGTGGAGATAGAATCAATTTCACCTATTACTTTCGCCGTTAAGCGGCGCAGTGAGAAGGCTTCGTCAACACGGAGGCGAACCGCACTGTAATCCCGTGGCAGAAACAAATTCATCTGCGCGACCGCCGTTAAATCGACACTCGGCCCAGGACATTCGCGCGTCCCCACCAGGAAAAGGTCCTCTTTGAGTAACGGTTGGCTGGAAATACCCGCGATCGGCGAGCGCTCGTAGAGCACCGCCATATCTAATTGACCACTGAGCAGTTTATCGTTCAGCACCGCCCCGCTGTTTTCATGCAAATAGACCAGTACATCGGGCAGCTCGGCGCGAACGGTCTGTAATAACGGCATGGTAATTGATGATGCCGCCGTGCCAGGCGCCAGGCCAATAGAGACGTGTCCACTCAGGGTCTGCCCTACATTATTGACCGCAAGCTGCGCCTGCTCACACTGACGTAATATCGTCCGGGCGTGCGTATACAGCACTTTCCCCGCTTCCGTCGGCGTCACCCCGCGTTTGGTGCGGATCAACAACTGTTGATCCAGTTCCCCCTCCAGCGTAGCAACCTGCTGGCTCAGCGCGGGTTGAGCGATATGCAATACTTCCGCTGCCTGGGTCAGGCTACCAATATCGACGATTTTTACGAAGTATTTCAGTCGTCTGAAGTTCATTTTGCCTCCTGTCGGAATACCAGAACCCATGCTGGCAGTCATGAAACTCAGGATTGCAAGATGCTTGCCAGTTTCATCTGTAGACGAGTATTTAATGTTAAGCTCCCGTTAAGTAAGGGATGGCGCAGGAAAATGATAGCGTCTACTGATTCCGCCTTTTTCCAGGCTGCCCCACAAGAGGTAGACACGCACCAGAATGGGGCAAATGTCTAAAAAGCATGAAAGATCGCCGCTTTGTTGAATTTGTCAGCAAACGAACACACAATTTCGTTTACCCCTTTGACAACCCCCATCACCCTCGCTAATATGCGCCTCGTTCACACGATTCCTCTGTAGTTCAGTCGGTAGAACGGCGGACTGTTAATCCGTATGTCACTGGTTCGAGTCCAGTCAGAGGAGCCAAATTTAAGAAGCCTGCTTAGGAAACTAAGCAGGCTTTTTGCTTATTAATTTCTTCAATCGTCTTATTTTTCATCTTGCCCTCCCGTAAGGGATAAAATCGTTTTATCTTCGCGTCTGTCGCGGTAGTCTCATTACAGTCGTTTATATCTCGACTGCAATGTGCGTAACCTAACTCCAATACTAATAATTAAAAAACAGTACAGACAGGATAACTATGGATTCCACCCTCACCTCCACGGGTCCCCAGCAGGACACCTCATCGCTTAACCGTGCCCGACGCGCCGCACTCGGCAGCTTCGCGGGGGCCGTGGTCGACTGGTATGATTTTCTGCTTTATGGCATCACCGCCGCGCTGGTATTCAACCGCGAGTTTTTTCCCCAGGTTAGCCCGGCGATGGGTACACTTGCCGCATTTGCCACCTTTGGCGTCGGATTTTTGTTCCGTCCGTTAGGCGGAGTAATCTTCGGCCACTTCGGCGATCGCCTGGGCCGCAAACGTATGTTGATGCTTACCGTCTGGATGATGGGGATTGCCACTGCACTGATTGGTATCATTCCCTCTTTCGACACCATCGGCTGGTGGGCACCTGTCCTGCTGGTGACGCTACGTGCCATCCAGGGTTTCGCCGTTGGCGGCGAGTGGGGTGGCGCGGCATTACTCTCTGTTGAAAGTGCCCCGAAAAATAAAAAAGCCTTCTACAGTAGCGGCGTTCAGGTCGGTTACGGCGTCGGGCTACTGCTCTCTACGGGGCTGGTGTCGTTGATTAGCTCGCAAACAACCGATGAGCAGTTCCTGAGCTGGGGCTGGCGTATTCCGTTCCTGTTCAGCATTGTGCTGGTTCTGGGCGCGCTGTGGATGCGCAACAGAATGGATGAATCGGCTGAATTCGAACAGCAAAAACAGGAACCCCAACCGGTGAAAAAGCGACTGCCGGTTATCGAGGCGCTCACCCGTCACCCCGGGGCATTTCTAAAAATTATCGCCCTGCGTCTGTGCGAGCTCCTGACGATGTACATCGTCACCGCGTTTGCTCTCAACTACTCCACACAAAACCTGGGGCTGCCGCGCGAACTGTTTCTGAATATCGGGTTACTGGTGGGTGGGCTGAGTTGTTTGACCATCCCCTGTTTTGCCTGGCTTGCCGATCGCTTTGGCCGTCGGCGCGTCTATATTACCGGTGCGCTGGTCGGTACACTCAGCGCCTTCCCGTTCTTCATGGCCCTGGAAGCGCAGTCCATCTTCTGGATAGTGTTCTTCGCGATTATGCTGGCTAACATTGCGCACGATATGGTGGTCTGCGTACAGCAGCCTATGTTTACCGGCCTGTTTGGCGCAAGCTATCGCTACAGTGGCGCGGGGGTGGGTTATCAGGTTGCCAGCGTTGTCGGCGGTGGTTTTACGCCTTTTATTGCCGCTGCATTGGTGACTTTCTCCGGTGGCGACTGGCACAGCGTTGCCATTTACCTGATGGCCGGATGCCTTATTTCGGCCGTCACCGCAATGCTGATGAGAGATAAGCAACACGCGTAAACCTTTATGCGAAGGCCATCGGGTCTTCGCATAATCTTCCTCAACGTCTGACTTTTGTTTCACATTCCTGTGACATACTATCGGGAGAGCAGTACATCTGTGGAACAAGGAGACAGACATGAACAATAAGGGCTCCAGCCTGACACCCGCTCAGGCGCTGGATAAACTGGACGCGCTGTACGAGCAGTCGGTAAAGGCTCTGCGTAGCGCCATTGGTAAGTATATTGAAACAGGGACGCTCCCTGACGACATCGCCCGCCAAAACGGTCTTTTTGTTTACCCATCGCTTTGTGTCACCTGGGATGGCAGCGCCACAAACCCACCGAAAACGCGCGCATACGGACGTTTTACCCATGCAGGCTGCTATACCACAACCATCACCCGCCCGTCGCTTTTTCGCCCTTATCTTGAAGAACAACTGACGCTGCTGTATCAGGATTATGATGCGCATATTTCTGTCGAGCCATCACAGCATGAAATTCCCTATCCGTATGTGATTGACGGTTCTGAGTTAACGCTTGATCGTTCGATGAGTGCCGGGCTAACGCGCCATTTCCCGACTACCGAACTCTCACAAATTGGTGACGAAACGGCAGATGGAACCTACCATCCGGCAGAGTTTTCTCCGCTGTCGCACTTCGACGCCCGTCGGGTTGATTTCTCGCTGGCGCGACTGCGTCACTACACGGGAACGCCGGTTGAACACTTTCAACCCTTTGTGCTGTTCACCAACTACACCCGCTACGTTGATGAGTTCGTGCGCTGGGGCTGCAGCCAAATCCTCGACCCGGACAGCCCGTATATCGCGCTGTCATGCGCGGGCGGGATCTGGATCACCGCGGAAACCGAAGCACCGGAAGAGGCCATCTCCGATCTGGCGTGGAAAAAACACCAGATGCCCGCCTGGCATTTAATTACCGCCGACGGTCAGGGGATCACGCTGGTTAATATCGGCGTCGGCCCCTCTAACGCCAAAACCATTTGCGATCATCTGGCCGTGCTGCGTCCTGACGTCTGGTTGATGATTGGCCACTGTGGTGGGCTGCGCGAAAGTCAGGCAATTGGTGATTATGTTCTGGCTCATGCCTATCTGCGCGACGACCATGTACTGGATGCCGTACTGCCGCCGGATATTCCGATTCCCAGCATCGCCGAAGTTCAGCGCGCACTGTATGACGCCACCAAAGAAGTCAGCGGCATGCCAGGTGAAGAGGTTAAACAGCGGCTGCGTACCGGCACCGTCGTCACCACCGACGACCGTAACTGGGAATTGCGCTATTCCGCTTCTGCGCTGCGTTTTAACCTCAGTCGTGCCGTCGCTATTGATATGGAGAGTGCCACCATTGCAGCCCAGGGCTACCGCTTCCGCGTCCCTTATGGCACGTTGCTGTGTGTTTCCGACAAACCACTGCATGGCGAGATCAAACTGCCAGGTCAGGCCAACCGTTTTTATGAAGGGGCCATTTCTGAGCACCTGCAAATTGGCATCCGGGCTATCGACCGACTGCGTGCCGAAGGCGATCGGCTGCACTCCCGCAAATTACGTACATTCAACGAACCGCCGTTCCGTTAAGGCCTGAAGGTAACTATGCACAACTCAACTCCCCTTTCCGCCCTGCGCAGTCTGCTGTTAGCGCAGGGACTGGATGGCATGATTGTCCCCCGCGCCGATGCGCATCAGAGCGAAGATTGCACACCGCACGACAATAAACTGGCCTGGCTCACCGGCTTTAGCGGTTCCGCAGGCCTTGCATTGGTACTTCGCGATCGCGCGCTGATGTTTGTCGATGGGCGCTATCAGGTCCAGGTGCGTAACGAAGTCTCACTCGATGATTTTGAAATCCATCATTTGCACGATGAACCTCTGGCCGACTACTTGCAGGCTTACGCCACCTCTGGTGCGCGTATCGGCTTTGAACCTCTGCTGATGGTCAACAGCCAATTTGAAGCACTGTCGGCCACTCACTGCAAACTGGTTCCGATGGAACGCGATCCCTTCGACCAGATCTGGCTCGACCGTCCAGCCGCCCCCTGTGGTGTTATTCGTGAAATGCCCGTTGAGATAAGCGGCGAAAGCAGCACACATAAGCGCGAACGAATAGTAGAGCAACTGACTCAGCGTCAAGCCGACGTGCTGGCGATCACGCTGCCGGATAACATCGCCTGGTTACTCAATGTCCGTGGAGCCGATCTTGCGATGGTTCCGGTTCCTTTTTCGTTTGCCCTGCTCCACCGCAGCGGCGAACTGGAGTGGTTTGTTGATAATAATAAGACGCAGCAGCTGCCTGCCTCATTGCTGGAGACGGTCACGCTGGCCCCGCAAGAAAACTTTCTCCCTCGCTGCCAGCAACTTGCCCAAGGAAAGCGTTTCCTGGTTGATAAAGACTATGCGCCAGTCGCGCTGCGGTTCGCTATTGAACAAAACGGGGGAGAGGTTCTCTGGGCCCCCGATCCCATCACATTGATTAAAGCTCATAAAAATGATGTTGAACTGGCAGGGTATCGGGAATGCCATGAACAGGATGGCGCCGCATGGGTAAACTTTCTGGCCTGGCTGGCGCATGAGGTCCCGCTGCGTGAGGCAGCAGGTAACCCCGTCACTGAACTGGAAGCACAAGCCAAACAGCTGGCGTTTCGCCAGCAGCAGCCAGGATTTATAGAGCAAAGTTTCAGTACTATTTCCGCCTCTGCCAGCAATGCGGCGATGTGCCATTACCATTCCAGCGAGAAAACAAACACGCCCATCACCACACAGGCAATGTACCTGAATGATTCCGGCGGCCAGTATCAAAATGGTACTACGGATACAACAAGAACACTCGCCTTTGGCCCACAGGATCCGCAGCGACGACTGCATTACACCGCCGTGCTGAAAGGGTTTTTATCGCTGATCACACTGCAATTTCCGAGTGGTACTCAGGGGCATCAACTGGATGCATTTAGCCGTCGGGCACTTTGGGAACTGGGCCTGGATTACGATCATGGCACCGGCCACGGTGTCGGACATCAGTTGTTGATCCACGAGCAGCCGCACCGCATTGCGAAGAAAGTAAATCCCTGGCCTCTGGTGGCAGGTAACATTATCACCATCGAACCGGGCTATTATCTGGCTGGGCAATATGGGGTCCGTATTGAAAATCAGGTGGAGATTATCAATAGCCGACCCGGTTTTTGCCGCTTCTCTAGCCTGACGCTGGTCCCCATCGATCTGAACCTTGTTGAATTGCATTTGCTGAGTGATGCAGAGAAACAGTGGATTGATGATTATCATCAACAAGTAAGAGAAACGCTATCACCACGCGTGGGCAGCGACGCACGCCCGTGGCTGTTCGCTGCGACGGCGCCGATTCGCGTTCAGGCTAATTAAGGCATAAAAAAGGCAGCCCGCAGGCTGCCTTAGTTCTCCCCAACATCTTACTGCTTAGCTGTTACGGATGTACTCATCCATTTCAGTTTTCAGGTTATCGGACTTGGTACCGAAGATCGCCTGAACACCAGAACCCGCGACCACAACGCCCGCCGCACCCAGTTTCTTCAGGCCAGCCTGATCCACTTTGGCAACATCAGCAACGCTGACGCGCAGACGCGTGATGCACGCATCGAGGTTAGTGATGTTTTCTTTACCGCCGAACGCGGCAACCAGGGCCGGAGCCATTTCGCCAGTCGCGCCCGCTTTGTTGTCTTCAGTCGCATCTTCACGACCCGGCGTTTTCAGGTCCAGCGCTTTGATCAACACACGGAAAATGGTGTAGTACACGATCGCATAACCGATGCCGACAATCGGGAACAACCACAACTTGCTGCTGTTACCGGACAGAACGATAAAATCGATCAGACCGTGGGAGAACGATGTACCGTCACGCATACCCAGCAGAATACAGATTGGGAATGCCAGGCCAGCCAGGATCGCGTGGATGATGTACAGGATCGGTGCCACGAACATGAAGGAGAACTCGATCGGCTCAGTGATACCGGTCAGGAACGAGGTCAACGCAGCGGAGATCATGATACCGCCCACTTTCGCGCGGTTTTCCGGTTTAGCAGAGTGCCAGATTGCAATAGCAGCAGCAGGCAGACCGTACATTTTAAACAGGAAGCCACCGGACAGTTTGCCCGCAGTCGGGTCACCTGCCATATAGCGAGGGATGTCGCCGTGGAATACCTGACCCGCAGCGTTGGTGTATTCACCGATCTGCATCTGGAATGGAACGTTCCAGATATGGTGCAGACCAAACGGCACCAGGCAGCGTTCGATGAAACCATAGATACCGAATGCAACGACTGGGTTCTGGTACGCCGCCCACTGGGAGAACGTCTGAATAGCAGTACCGATCGGCGGCCAAATGAAGGACAGGACCACACCCGTGAAGATGGCAGCCAGACCAGAAATAATAGGAACAAAGCGCTTACCGGCAAAGAAGCCGAGGTACTCAGGCAATTTGATTCGGTAGAAGCGGTTGAACATATACGCTGCGATCGCACCGGAGATAATCCCCCCGAGAACACCCGTATCTGCCAGGTGTTTCGCTGTGATCTCTTCAGCAGGTAAATGCAGAACCAGCGGCGCAACAACAGCCATGGTCTTGACCATGATGCCGTAGGCAACAACTGATGCCAGAGCAGATACACCGTCGTTGTTGGTGAAGCCTAACGCAACACCGATAGCGAAAATCAGCGGCATGTTCGCAAAAACAGAACCGCCTGCTTCTGCCATTACGTGCGATACAACGGCTGGCAGCCAGCTGAAGTTAGCGGAACCGACACCCAGCAGGATACCTGCAATCGGGAGTACGGATACCGGCAGCATCAGCGATTTACCGACCTTTTGCAGGTTAGCAAATGCATTCTTAAACATAATTAGGAGTGCTCCTGAGTATTTGTGCTTTTATACACTTCATCCTGCAAACCGCCTCGGCGTTGGCTGCGTTCATTCACCCCAGTGACTTACCCTGGCGATTCACTCACTTGCCATCGTGACGCAGCTTGCATGATATTGTGTATTTCTACGTTCTCACGCATTGGCGAGGGGGGAGAACCTCGCCGTGGACAGGGTATCTAAGTACCCTTTATTTATTACACAGAGTAAAATAATTCAGTTCATTTTTGTTTGACGGCTATCACAATTCAGCTGTGGATGACCGAAAAACTCGCACATTTCGATAAAATGAGTATCTGAATGTTTCCAACTGGTTATTCACCGCCCATTTAATGGCGGTGAACTTTACTCGCTTTATTTATTAATTACGAGCTTTAAAAAAACTCAGTTAGCGGACTTATTGCAGGCGAGAAGCGTTGATGTGAAACAGGCGGGCAAAGTTATCTGTGGTGATTTGCGCCAGTTCTTCAACGGCAACACCTTTCAATACGGCCATGTACTCTGCGACATCACGAACCATGGCTGGCTGATTCTCTTTTCCGCGATGCGGCACGGGCGCAAGGTATGGGGAATCAGTCTCAACTAACAAACGATCCAGCGGAACATAACGCGCAGCATCACGAAGCTGTTCGGCATTACGGAACGTGACGATGCCAGAAAACGAAATATAAAATCCGAGATCCAGCAATTTACCCGCAGTTTCCCTGTCCTCTGTAAAACAGTGTAGTACGCCGCCACAATCCGTCACTTTTTCTTCGCGCAGAATCGACAGCGTATCGGCACGCGCATCGCGGGTATGAACAATAACCGGCTTGTGTAACTCACGGCCAATCTGGATGTGGTGGATGAATGATTCCTGTTGGCGAACTTTCGTTTCCGGGGTGTAAAAATAGTCTAACCCCGTTTCACCCATCGCAACTACGCCCTCTTCGGCGGCAAAACGACGTAAATCCTCGACATCATAGGTTTCATCCTGGTTTAGCGGATGAACGCCACATGAGAAAACAACATTGTCACGCTCACCGACCAGTTCGCGCATACTGCGGTATCCTGGCAGAGTGGTCGCGACGGCAAGACAGAATTTCACATCGCGTGCGGCCGCTTTCGCCAGCACGTCGTCCACGTCCTTATGCAGAGATTGATAATCCAGGCCATCAAGATGGCAGTGTGAGTCGACTAAAAACATAATGTCTCTCTCAAAGATGGGGAACAGGCAGTACAGTGCCTGGTTGCAGGTAATGCTCAATACGAAGAATAAGATCGGTTAATACCAGCTCACGGTTTACGCCGGTCACGTTAAGCAATTGCTGACGGCAATGGCAAACGTCACCGAGTATCGCCTGTATCTGGGCAACGGATAACCGCTCAGCGATTGACGATATCAACGCCAGAGCATCAGGATTGGTTAAATGGGCCACACCATACGGGCGTTTGAGGGCATCTGTAAGCAGCGTTGCCAGCCAGTGTAAACGGGTCGCAGCTTGCTCATGATTGAGTGCCGCCAACAGAATATACCAATCGCCGGATTGCAATGTGTTCGCCAGTGCCGCACAGAAGTCGGTCCGGTGCGCCCAGCTTTCGGCTTGTAGCAACGTTAATGCCGCACCGGGCGAGCCGGCACTCAGCCGTAATGCGCTCAGTAGCGCCTCCTGAGATGCTGTCACTTCGCGGGCAAGCCAGGAAATGGCATACGATTCAGGCGGGGGAGCAAGATGATGTAACCGACAGCGGCTGCGTAGCGTCGCCAATAATCTTGCCGGCTCTGTGCTGGCGAGGAAAAACCAGGTCTGTGCCGGTGGCTCTTCCAGCGTTTTCAGTAAGGCATTGGCAGCGGCATCGGTTAACTGAGCGGCATCCGGGATCCACACCACTTTCGCACCGCCAAGGCGTGAATGCTCGTACAGCTTCTCGCTGACTTCACGTACCGCATCAATACCCAGCGTGCTTTTGCCTTTTTCCGGCAGCAACGAATAGTAGTCCGGGTGTGTACCTGCCTGCATCAACTGACAGCCACGGCAGTGCCCGCAACTTTTATGTCCTTCCGGCTGCTGGCACATTAAATAGCGGCTAAGCGCATAAATCAGCGCGTCGTCACCCATTCCGGGTAACGCCTGAATCAGTAGCGCATGGTGACCACGACCCAACTGGTAGCTGGCTACCAGTTTTTCAAAATCCGGTCGTAACCATGGATACCATTTCATGCGCCCTGCTCCTTCACCCACTCGGTGATGGTATTGCGGATATTCGCCATCACGACATCAAGCGGCTGTGTTGCATCAATTGTACGAATGCTGGCGTCTTTGGCTGCCAGTTCAAGGTAGCGTGCGCGGGTGCGATTGAAGAAATCGAAAGACTCCTGTTCAATACGATCCAGTTCGCCACGTGCTCGAGCGCGTTTTAACCCGACCTCAGGCGTCACATCCAGATACAGCGTCAGGTCAGGGCGAAAATCACCGAGCACGGCATCACGCAGTGTTGCCAGCATGTTTTGATCGATGCCACGGCCGCCGCCCTGGTAGGCCTGGGTTGACAGATCGTGACGATCGCCAATAACCCAGCGGCCTTTTGCCAGCGCCGGCTTAATCACGGTTTCAACCAGTTGTACGCGCGCGGCATAAAACATCAGGACTTCGGCTTTATCGGTAATCACTTCATCGCCGACCGATTTGATGTCCAGCACCAGACTTCTTAATTTCTCCGCAAGCTGGGTCCCACCGGGTTCGCGGGTAAATACCATGTCGCGAATCCCGAGTTGCTCAAGTGTCTCGACCACTACGTCACGCGCGGTGGTTTTTCCGGCGCCTTCCAGGCCCTCGATGACGATGTAATTACTGCCCATTTTTTTCCTTAAGCACTTTCAGATAATCCTGCACGGAGCGGTTGTGGCTGACAAGATTAGTGTTAAACGTGTGACCGCCTTTACCGTCAGCCACGAAATAGAGATACGGGGTCTTTGCCGGATGTGCGGCCGCCTGCAGCGAAGCCTCACCAGGCATGGCAATCGGACCCGGTGGCAAACCTGTGATGGTATAAGTGTTATAGGCGGTCGGCATTTCCAGATCTGCACGCGACAATTTACCATTATACCGTGCCCCCATACCGTAAATCACGGTCGGATCGGTCTGTAAGCGCATACCGATACGTAAGCGGTTAATAAAGACCGAGGCCACCTGATCACGCTCGCTGGCAACGGCGGTCTCTTTCTCAATAATTGAGGCCATCGTCACCAGTTGATTTTTGTCTTTATACGGCAGGCCGTCAGCTCGCCCTTCCCAGACCGTATCTACGGCTTTAACCATCTTTTGATTCGCACGCTTCAGCAACGCCACATCGGTAGTATTCGCGGTATACATCCAGGTGTCCGGCCAGAACCAGCCTTCCACCCATTCCGGGTTTTCCAGCTTCAGTGCCCTGGCAACGGTTTCGTAGCTATCATCGCTCAGCGTATGCTTGATATACGGCGCATCGCGCAATTGTTTCAGGTAATCGCTCAGGCGCATCCCCTCGACCAGACGTAACGGAAACTGTGCTTCTTTGCCGCTTTCCAGCAATTGCAGCATCTCGCGTACGGTCATATCAGGCGTTAAACGGTAGGTTCCGGCTTTGAAATGCGAAAGATCGGGTTCAACACGTAACAACCACTGGAATACCCGCGGACGATTAATAACCTTGTCCGTATACAGCTGTTCCCCCAGCGCCAGACGGCCCGTCCCCGCTTTCAGCGTAAAAATCGTCTCTTCTTTGATCAACAACTTACTGTCCGCCAGATGGCGAACTTTCCACATTCCCACTCCCGCGGCAATGCCCAGCACAACCAGCAATAACAGGACAACGAGTAACAATTTTTTCATGACTAATTTGGGTGCTCACAAAGTGGGGCTAAAAAATTGAATAACAAACGTGAAGACAACGGCCTGTCGTCACAGGTACGCACGGGGAGAACAGGCATTAATGCATTGCAGACGACGATTTCCTCAGCCTGCATAACCTCCTCCAACCCGGCATACACTTCGACAACCCGGAAAGGCGATTGTGCCAGCATACGTATACAGAATTGTCGCATAATGCCATTCACACCAGCCTGATCCAGCCGCGGCGTATAAACCACGTCGTCTTTTCGCCAGAACAAATTAGCCGCACAGCATTCCGTAACCCATCCCTCGCTGTCAAGCACCAGCGCCTCATCGGCATCCGTCTGTTCAAGATGAGAGCGGATCAGCACCTGCTCCAGCCGATTCAAATGTTTAAGCCCGGCAAGCAGCGGATTGCGCCCCAGACGAACAGGACTTAACGCCAGCACGATGCCTTGCTTTCGCCAGCTATCATAATGTGCAGGGTAAACAGAGACGGAGAGGATACGAGTCGGCTCATGACAGCTTGCCCCACTGTAACCACGACCGCCACTGCCACGACTGATAATCACTTTCAGTACGCCACGTGCATGCCCTGCAGCCAGTTTTTCCATTTCAGCTTGCAGTTCTGACCACTTATCGAAGGGGATAAACAATGTTTGGCATGCGTCCTGTAAACGCTGGAGATGCGCTGCAAAAAAGCAAATTTTGCCATCAGTTATACGCGCAGTGGTAAAGCAGCCATCACCAAACTGCGTCGCCCGATCGCTTGCAGCCAGCATATCCTGCTCACGGCCATTAATTAAGAACATCGTGGCTCCTTATTCGTGGTCCGCTAGTTTGGCAGGATGAGTCACCCAGGACAAGGACTGAAAACTGAATAAAAAAAGACCCGACAAGCGGGCCTTTTCTCTTAGAGCCTGGTAAGTCACCTGCTGGTGCTTAGATCTTTTTGAAGATCACCGAACCGTTGGTGCCACCGAAGCCGAAGGAGTTGCACAGTGCGTATTCCATACCGCTAACCTGACGCGCCTCGTGCGGAACGAAGTCCAGGTCACAACCTTCATCCGGGTTATCCAGGTTGATGGTTGGCGGAACAGCCTGATCGCGCAGCGCCAGAATAGAGAAAATAGACTCTACCGCGCCCGCAGCACCCAACAGGTGTCCGGTCATGGATTTGGTCGAACTGACCATCACGCTACGTGCAGCATCACCAAACACCGATTTCACGGCCTGGGTTTCGGCTTTATCACCTGCTGGAGTGGACGTACCATGCGCATTGACATAGCCAATACGACCAGGTTCAATCGCCGCATCACGCAGAGCATTGACCATCGCCAGTGCAGCACCTGCACCATTTTCCGGAGGTGATGTCATATGGTAAGCATCGCTGCTCATACCAAAGCCAACCACTTCAGCATAGATTTTTGCGCCACGTGCTTTCGCATGCTCGTACTCTTCCAGTACCACCATACCTGCGCCGTCGCCCAGCACAAACCCGTCACGCTCTTTATCCCACGGACGGCTTGCCGCTTGCGGGTTATCGTTACGCGTAGACAGCGCACGTGCTGCGCCAAAACCACCTACACCCAGCGGTGTACTGGCTTTTTCTGCTCCACCCGCAACCATCGCGTCTGCATCGCCGTATGCAATGATACGCGCGGCATGACCGATGTTGTGCACGCCTGAAGTACAGGCCGTGGCGATGGAG
This sequence comes from Citrobacter sp. HN-141, assembly GCF_033341895.1. NCBI lineage: Bacteria > Pseudomonadati > Pseudomonadota > Gammaproteobacteria > Enterobacterales > Enterobacteriaceae > Citrobacter > Citrobacter sp. HN-141. Next base: position 43,235 of record NZ_JAWPBF010000001.1, read on the forward strand.
ATGCTTGGCCCTTGCAGGCCGTACATGATGGTCAGATGACCAGCCACCATGTTAACAATCGTCGACGGAACGAAGAACGGGCTGATCTTACGCGGTCCACCATTTACCAGCGAGGTATGGTTTTCTTCGATAAGACCGAGACCGCCAATACCGGAGCCGATAGCGGCGCCAACACGGTGAGCGTTCTCTTCCGTAATTTCGAGGCCAGAATCCTGCATGGCCTGAACGCCAGCGACAATTCCATATTGAATGAAGGCATCCATCTTGCGCTGTTCTTTGCGCGAGATAATGTCGTCACAGTTAAAATCCTTTACTAAGCCAGCAAATTTCGTTGCATAGGCGCTAGTATCGAAATGGTCGATCAGGCTGATGCCACTCTGACCGGCAAGGAGAGCTTTCCAGGTAGACTCTACGGTATTGCCGACAGGAGACAACATGCCCAGTCCGGTCACAACTACACGACGCTTAGACACGGTTGTCCTCCAGGGAGGGAAAAATAATTCAAGTGGGAAAAAAGATAAAACTCAGGCGGTCGAATGACCGCCTGGAGATGTTCACTTACGCCTGGTGGCCGTTGATGTAATCAATGGCAGCCTGAACGGTAGTGATTTTCTCAGCTTCTTCGTCCGGAATCTCAGTATCAAACTCTTCTTCCAGAGCCATTACCAGCTCAACGGTGTCAAGAGAATCCGCGCCCAGGTCTTCAACGAAGGAAGCATTGTTGGTAACTTCTTCCTGCTTAACGCCAAGCTGTTCGCCGATAATTTTCTTAACGCGTTCTTCGATAGTGCTCATACTCTTAAATTTCCTATCAAAACTCGCTTTCGCGATGGTTTTCGTAGTGTATAAAATGTTGAAAAATTTGCAACTAAATCCCGGCAGGTCTTACCACGATTTTACGTTATTTTGAGGCCATTCGCCCTAATAACGCAAATATTTTTCAATCGTGGTTAAACCATGTACATCCCGCCGTTGACGTGCAAAGTCTCACCAGTGATGTAACTTGCTTCGTCGGAAGCTAAAAATGCAACCGCGCTGGCGATTTCCTGAGCGCCACCAAGGCGACCCGCAGGAACCTGCGCCAGAATACCCGCACGCTGATCATCAGACAGCGCACGCGTCATGTCCGTTTCAATAAAGCCCGGAGCAACAACGTTTACAGTAATACCACGAGACGCGACTTCACGCGCCAGTGATTTACTGAAGCCGATCAGACCCGCTTTCGCCGCAGCGTAGTTAGCCTGACCCGCATTTCCCATGGTACCAACCACAGAACCGATAGTGATAATACGACCATGACGCTTTTTCATCATAGCTCGCATTACCGCTTTTGACAGACGGAAAACAGATGACAGGTTGGTTTCGATGATATCGTTCCACTCGTCATCTTTCATGCGCATTAACAGGTTATCACGAGTAATCCCGGCATTATTGACCAGGATATCGACTTCACCAAATTCTGCACGAATATTTTCCAGAACAGATTCGATAGATGCAGGATCGGTCACATTCAACATCAGACCTTTGCCATTTGCACCTAAGTAATCGCTAATGGCCTGCGCGCCGCTTTCGCTGGTTGCAGTACCGATAACTTTCGCGCCACGGGCAACGAGTGTCTCAGCAATTGCGCGGCCAATGCCACGGCTTGCACCGGTAACCAGCGCGATTTTTCCTTCAAAACTCATGGTTTTCCTCTTTTATTGCTCTAGCGCCGCAGACAACGCCGCCGGCTCATTCAGTGCCGAAGCAGTCAGGGTGTCAACAATACGTTTCGTCAAACCGGTGAGGACTTTACCCGGACCGACTTCATACAGGTGCTCTACGCCCTGAGATGCCATAAATTCAACGGTCTTAGTCCACTGAACCGGGCTGTAAAGCTGACGAACCAGCGCGTCGCGGATAGCATCGGCGGTGGTTTCGCACTTCACGTCAACGTTGTTCACAACGGAAACAGTCGGCGTGTTAAAGGTAATTTTCTGCAGTTCAACAGCCAGCTTCTCGGCTGCAGGCTTCATTAGCGCACAGTGAGATGGAACGCTAACCGGTAACGGCAACGCACGCTTAGCGCCAGCAGCTTTACAGGCCGCGCCTGCACGCTCTACCGCTTCTTTGTGCCCGGCGATAACGACCTGACCCGGAGAGTTAAAGTTTACCGGTGAAACTACCTGACCTTCAGCAGACTCTTCGCACGCTTTCGCGATAGCGGCATCATCCAGACCGATGATAGCAGACATGCCACCAGTGCCTTCCGGAACGGCTTCCTGCATAAATTTGCCGCGCAGTTCAACCAGGCGCACGGCATCAGCAAAATTGATAACACCTGCACACACCAGCGCAGAGTATTCACCCAGGCTGTGACCTGCCATCAGCGCAGGTGTTTTACCACCCTGCTGTTGCCATACGCGATACAGTGCGACAGATGCCGTTAACAGCGCTGGCTGCGTCTGCCAGGTTTTATTCAGTTCTTCTGCCGGACCCTGCTGAGTCAGAGCCCAAAGATCATAGCCCAGCGCCGCTGAAGCTTCAGCAAAAGTTTCTTCAACAATTGGGTAGCTTGCTGCCATATCAGACAACATTCCAACGGTTTGAGAACCCTGACCAGGGAACACAAATGCAAATTGCGTCATGTTAAAATCCTTATACTAGAAACGAACCAGCGCGGAGCCCCAGGTGAATCCACCGCCGAAGGCTTCAAGCAATACTAACTGCCCTGCTTTAATTCGTCCGTCGCGGACGGCTTCGTCCAACGCACACGGTACGGAAGCAGCGGACGTATTGCCGTGTCTGTCCAGCGTGACGACGACATTATCCATCGACATACCCAGCTTTTTCGCTGTTGCGCTGATAATGCGAAGGTTTGCCTGATGTGGCACCAGCCAGTCCAGCGCAGAACGGTCGAGATTATTTGCTTCCAGCGTTTCATCAACGATATGAGCAAGTTCGGTAACCGCAACTTTAAAGACTTCGTTACCCGCCATCGTCAGGTGAATCGGGTTTTCCGGATTCACGCGATCGGCATTAGGCAGCGTCAGCAGTTCGCCATAGCTACCGTCAGCGTGCAAATGGGTGGAGATAATACCCGGCTCTTCTGATGCACTCAGTACAACCGCACCCGCGCCATCACCAAAAATAATGATCGTCCCGCGATCGGTGGGATCACACGTGCGCGCCAGCACATCCGATCCAACAACCAGCGCATGTTTGACTGCGCCAGATTTTACATACTGATCGGCAACGCTAAGTGCATAGGTAAAGCCAGCACAGGCTGCTGCAACATCAAACGCCGGACAGCCTTTAATCCCCAGCATACTTTGGATCTGGCATGCCGCGCTTGGAAATGCGTGGGTTGATGACGTGGTAGCAACCACAATCAGACCAATTTGTTCTTTGTCGATGCCGGCCATTTCAAGTGCACGGTTAGCGGCGGCAAAGCCTATCGTCGCAACGGTTTCATTTGGCCCAGCAATATGGCGTTCGCGGATACCTGTACGAGAGACGATCCACTCATCAGACGTCTCGACCATTTTTTCCAAATCGGCGTTAGTACGCACTTGTTCAGGCAGATAGCTGCCAGTACCAATAATCTTCGTATACATGTACGCTCAGTCACTTTTTGGTTATATACCGCCACGAGCAAATCACTGGTACGTTGACAGCACCCTCAGTCGCACTGTTACCTGTGCACTCGTGAGTTGATACTTTCGTCACCGTCCAGCAGTTCGAATCCAGCTGGGTATACAGATTCCAGGCGAGCGGCAATTCGCTGAGGAACTTGTCGCTGCACCGCCTGCACTGCCTGTTCAATCGCGACTTCAAATGCTCGCTGATTGGCAGCACCATGACTCTTAATCACCGTGCCGCGCAATCCTAACAGACAGGCGCCATTATACTGGTCGGGGTTGAGGTGACTAAATCGCCTTGTCAGGCTTTTTTGTAACCAACGTTTTAATAACAGCAGCCACCACGACCGTTTTTTGCCCTCACCCTGAGATTTCAGCAGTGAAAGGAACATTCTGACAACACCTTCCATCGTCTTTAATGTGACATTACCTGTAAAGCCGTCACAGACCAACACATCCGTTTTGCCAGTCAGCAACTCATTGGCTTCAAGATAGCCGATATAATTGATAGAAGGGATTGTTTTTAGCACAGCAGAAGCATCCCGAATACTGTCGAGACCCTTAGTTTCTTCTTCGCCGATATTGAGTAACGCAACGCGAGGATTGGCAATCCCAACCACCTCTTCTGCCAACACGGAACCCATGACGGCAAATTGCACCAACATCGTACTGTCGCAATCCACGTTGGCACCCAAGTCCAGCACCACCGTTTTGCCCTTTTGCTGATGCGGTAAAACCGTGACCAGCGCAGGACGCTCAATACCCTCAAGGGGTTTGAGCAAGAGTTTCGCAAGACCCATTAGTGCGCCCGTATTACCAGCGCTGACACAGGCTTGCGCTCGACCTTCTTTCACGAGCTCCAGGGCGACACGCATTGAGCTTCCACGACTGGCGCGAATTGCTTGCGAGGGCCGGGCATCACTGGCAATAACTGACTGAGCAGGGATAATCTGCAGACGTGAACGTTGTTCGAAGTCAGCTTTGGCAAGTAATGGCGTGATTGTATCGGGATCCCCGACTAAAAGAAGAGTGAGTTGCGAATTAGAATTCAGTGCCTGCAATGCTGCAGGCACTGTCACGGTAGGGCCAAAATCTCCCCCCATGACATCTAACGCCAGGGTTAGACGTGTCAAGGTATCGTCGCTGCCCGGTTAGGTATTTCCCCAGTTACCCGGGGAAAGCCTCACTAAGCTTCATCACGCTTGTACTCTCTGTTTTTCTCACCGAAGTGGGAAATCCATTGAGTCATGCGTGATTACTTAGCGATTACCTTACGGCCACGGTAGAAACCGTCGGCAGTGATGTGGTGACGCAGGTGTTGTTCACCAGAAGTTTTGTCTACAGACAGGCTGGTGACTGCGGTCAGAGCGTCATGAGAACGACGCATGCCACGTTTGGAACGGGTTGGTTTATTCTGTTGTACGGCCATGGACCTTACTCCTCAATTACTTACGCTTTAAGCTGGCTAATACGGCAAATGGGTTTGGTTTTTGCGCTTCATCAGGCAATTCGCCAAAGACCATGTCCGCCTCGGACACTTCACAGTGTTCAGAATCATGCACCGGAACTACCGGCAAGGAGAGGATAATCTCATCTTCAACCATTGCAAGCAGATCGATTTCACCGAATTCGTTAACCTCAATCGGCTCATACGCTTCCGGGAGTGCTTCAGCCTGCTCGTCAGAACGGACAGGACTAAAACAATATGTTGTGTGAACATGAAGTGGGAACGGTTTCCCGCAACGCTGACACGCGAGCGTAACCGAAACCTTCGCATCACCGGTTATAACGGCAAGGCGCTGGTTATCGATAGCGAACGACATGGAGCATTCCACATCACTGTCCACACTGACTACAGAATCGGCGACGCGCTCAACCAGATCAGAAGTATAGATACCTTCATAATCGAGGCGTTTTTGAGCCGTACGAACCGGATCAAGAGTCAGGGGTAATTTTACCTTTTGCATAGGGCGCGCATATTAACTTTGTAACGTCATAGAGTCAAAGAAAAAGGCAGCCTGTGGTTGCCTTTTGCCAATAATTCGCACACATTGCGGGTCATCGACTTAAAATCGATCACAACAAGCCATCGCAGCCAGCTTGAAGGACGAAGTCCATAGTTTAAAATGGCTCTCATCATTACGCTATATGCGGGGGAAAAAATATGCCTCAACTTATTCTTGCGTCCACCTCTCCCTGGCGTCGCGCTTTGCTCGAAAAATTGGCCATCCCGTTTGAATGCGCAGCCCCAGAGGTTGATGAAACCCCCTTACCCGGCGAAACACCCCGGCATTTAGTGTTACGCCTGGCACAGGAAAAAGCGCAATCTCTTGCCCATCGGTTTCCAGCACATTTAATAATTGGGTCTGATCAAATTTGTGTTCTTGATGGTGAAATAACCGGCAAACCGTTAACGGAAGAAAACGCCAGACAACAATTAACCAAAGCCAGTGGAAATATTGTCACTTTTTACACCGGACTGGCGCTTTATAATTCAGCGAACGGTCACCTACAAACCGAAGTTGAACCGTTCGATGTCCATTTCCGCCATTTAAGTGAAATGGAAATTGAAGATTACGTGCGTAAAGAACGCCCGTTACATTGCGCAGGTAGTTTTAAAAGTGAAGGATTAGGTATCGCGCTCTTTGAGCGTCTGGAGGGCCGCGACCCTAACACCCTGATTGGCTTGCCGCTGATCGCGTTGTGTCAGATGCTGCGCCGGGAAGACATGAACCCGTTAAAAGCCTAGTTAATTTGCCTGATGGCGATGCGGTGCGTCTTACCAGGCCTACGGCGCATTGCGCGATTGTAGGCCTGATAAGCAACGCGTATCAGGCTTTGCTGCGCAATACCTCAAGGCAGCGTTTCAGCTGATTATCCATCGGCGCTTCAATACGCATAACCTCACCCGTACCGGGATGAGTAAACTTCAACGCTGCAGCGTGCAGAAACAGACGGTTCAACCCCGTACCCGCCAGTTGCTTATCGAACTCACGGTCGCCATAGCGGTCATCAAAAGCAATCGGATGCCCGGCAAATTGCGTATGCACACGGATCTGGTGAGTACGACCGGTTACCGGGCTACAACGTACCAGCGTGGCAAACGCATAGCGTTCTTCCACTTTAAAACGGGTTTCCGACGGTTTCCCTTCCTGATTCACCCGCACGATACGCTCACCGCTTTGCAGAATATTCTTTAACAAAGGTGCCTGCACAGTTTTGACATGCGATTGCCACTGACCCCTTACCAGCGCCAGATAGTCTTTTTGCATCCCTTTTTCACGCAATTGTTCATGCAGTGAACGCAGCGCTGAGCGTTTTTTGGCGACCAGCAGCACACCGGAGGTATCACGGTCCAGACGATGCACCAGTTCAAGGAAACGCGCTTCCGGACGTAAGGCACGTAAACCTTCGATCACACCAAAGCTTAATCCGCTGCCACCATGAACGGCGGTGCCAGAAGGTTTGTTAAGCACCAGAATATGGTCATCTTCATACAAAATGACATCAGTCAGCGCAGCGACCTTCTGCAAATTCGGAGAAATCGCTTCTTCTTCACGCTCAGCGACACGCACAGGCGGAATACGCACAATATCCCCGTCTTCAAGTTTGTACTCGGGTTTGATGCGTTTTTTATTCACCCGCACTTCGCCTTTACGCAAAATGCGATAAATCATACTTTTCGGCACACCTTTCAGCTGGGTGCGCAAAAAGTTGTCGATGCGTTGCCCTGCTTCATCGGCAGTAATGGCAACTATTTTTACGGCTGGAGTCTCTGTTTTCATGGGGGCCGATTTTAAATAGCCATCAAGATTCGCGCCACACATTTTTCTATGCTTATATTAACTGCTATACCCGATGACTTAAGTTTGACATAACCGATTTGGTGGTTATTAAAGCAATCACCAGGCGGAAGTGTAAAAACTGTGAGTAACCGGGTGATAAATGGCAAAAGTCATCTTGCTATAACAAGGTTAGCAGTGGAATAATGAGCTTGTTTCCGTGTTGAATCTTGTTAAAACAAGAACTTTTCCGGAATGACCCAATTTTGCCCGACCGATCATCAACGCAGCAATGGCGTAAGACGTATTGATCTTTCAGGCAGTTAGCGGGCTGCGGGTTGCAGTCCTTACCGGTAAGTGCTCTATGGATTTCGCGTTGTAGGAAGGCGGCAAGTCTGGGAACCCCCAGAAGCTTACTCCTGTAAGTGTCTGGGGTGAGAAGATGAAGCCAACGCACCAACAGCGTGAAAGACGACAAGCACAATGGAAGCTTCTCTGGAGAGTAATACCCAGACTGTTCCCCTGATAATTGCGCTGTGTTTCCGTATGAAATACAGGCAACCGACACTCTGCGCCTCTTTGAGCTGACGATAACCGTGAGGTTGGCGACGCGAATAGACACGAGGCCATCGGTTCACACCCGGAAAGGCATTTCTCTGCCCGCAGCTTAGTCGTCAATGTAAGAATAATGAGTAAGTTACGATGAAAAGAATGTTAATTAACGCGACTCAGCAGGAAGAGTTGCGTGTCGCCCTTGTAGATGGGCAGCGTCTGTACGATCTGGATATCGAAAGTCCTGGACACGAGCAGAAAAAAGCCAACATCTATAAAGGTAAAATTACCCGTATTGAACCGAGTCTGGAAGCTGCTTTTGTTGATTACGGCGCTGAACGTCACGGTTTCCTCCCGTTAAAAGAAATTGCCCGCGAATATTTCCCCGCAAACTACAGTTCCCACGGCCGCCCCAACATTAAAGATGTGTTGCGTGAAGGTCAGGAAGTTATCGTTCAGATAGATAAAGAAGAGCGCGGAAATAAAGGCGCAGCACTGACAACCTTTATCAGTCTGGCTGGCAGCTATCTGGTTTTGATGCCAAACAACCCGCGTGCGGGCGGCATCTCTCGTCGCATTGAAGGCGACGACCGTACCGAATTAAAAGAAGCGCTGGCAAGCCTCGAACTGCCTGATGGCATGGGGCTTATCGTGCGTACCGCGGGTGTCGGCAAATCCGCCGAAGCGCTGCAGTGGGACCTGAGCTTCCGTCTGAAACACTGGGAAGCCATTCAAAAAGCAGCTGAAAGCCGCCCTGCCCCGTTCCTGATCCACCAGGAAAGCAACGTCATCGTTCGTGCTTTCCGTGACTATTTACGTCAGGATATTGGTGAAATCCTTATCGATAACCCGAAAGTGATGGAGATGGCGCGTCAGCACATCGCTGCGCTGGGTCGTCCGGATTTCAGCAGCAAAATCAAACTGTACACCGGTGAAATCCCGCTGTTCAGCCACTACCAGATTGAATCGCAGATTGAATCCGCCTTCCAACGTGAAGTGCGTCTGCCTTCCGGCGGCTCAATCGTTATCGACAGCACTGAAGCGCTGACGGCTATCGATATCAACTCCGCACGCGCAACCCGCGGCGGCGATATTGAAGAAACGGCGTTTAACACCAACCTTGAAGCTGCCGATGAAATTGCGCGTCAGCTGCGTCTGCGTGACCTTGGTGGCCTGATCGTCATCGACTTTATCGATATGACCCCGGTTCGCCACCAGCGTGCGGTAGAAAACCGTCTGCGTGAAGCCGTTCGCCAGGACAGAGCGCGTATTCAGATCAGCCATATTTCTCGCTTCGGTCTGCTGGAAATGTCCCGTCAGCGTCTGAGCCCGTCGCTGGGTGAGTCCAGTCACCACGTCTGCCCGCGTTGCTCCGGCACCGGTACCGTGCGTGACAACGAATCGCTGTCGCTCTCCATTCTGCGCCTGATCGAAGAAGAAGCGCTGAAAGAGAATACCCAGGAAGTTCACGCGATCGTCCCGGTACCCATTGCGTCTTATCTGCTCAACGAAAAACGTACTGCGGTCAATGCCATTGAAACGCGTCAGAACGGTGTGCGCTGTGTGATCGTGCCAAACGATCAGATGGAAACGCCGCACTATTCCGTACTGCGTGTACGCAAAGGGGAGGAAACGCCAACCCTGAGCTATCTGCTGCCGAAACTGCACGAAGAAGCGATGGCGTTGCCGACGGAAGAAGAATACGTCGAGCGTAAACAACCTGAACAACCAGCACTCGCCACCTTCGCGATGCCTGATGTTCCGCCTGCCCCGTCGCTACAAGAACCCGTTGCTAAACCTGTCGCTGCGCCAAAAGTTGCCGCAAAAGCTGCCGCAACAGCCGCACAGCCTGGTTTGATTAGCCGTTTCTTCGGCGCGCTGAAGTCTATCTTTAGCGGAAACGAAGAAGTGAAACCGGTGGAGCAACCTGCACCGAAAGCCGAAGAAAAAACGGAACGTCAGCAGGATCGTCGTAAGCCGCGCCAGAACAATCGCCGCGACCGCAACGAACGCCGTGATAATCGCGACAACCGTGGCGATCGTGACAACCGCAACGAACGTTCAGAAAACGGCGAAAACCGCGATGAAAATCGTCGTAATCGTCGTCAGGCGCAGCAGCAGAATGCTGAAACGCGTGACAACCGCCAGCAGTCCAGCGATGTAGCCGATAAAGCGAAATCCGGTGACGAGCAGCAGGCTCCACGTCGTGAGCGCAACCGCCGTCGTAACGATGATAAGCGTCAGGCGCAGCAGGAAGTTAAAGAGCTGAACCTGGCTGAACAGCCTGCGCAGGATTCCGAGCAGGAAGAACGCGTGCGTCAGCCGCAAACGCGTCGTAAACAGCGTCAGTTGAATCAGAAAGTTCGATTCACCGACAGCGCGCCGGTTGAAGCCGAAGTGGCCACTGCAGCTATTGTTGCTGAAACCGCCGTTGCTCAACCTGTTGAACAGTCCGCACCGGCACAACGTACCGAACTGGCTAAAGTCGATTTACCTGCAGTTGTTGCACCAGAGCAAGAAGACAACAACGAAGCACGTGATAACAACGGTATGCCTCGTCGCTCGCGTCGTTCTCCTCGCCATCTGCGCGTAAGCGGGCAGCGTCGTCGTCGCTATCGTGACGAACGTTATCCGGTTCAGTCGCCGATGCCGTTAACGGTTGCCTGTGCTTCTCCTGAATTAGCATCCGGCAAAGTCTGGATTAGCTACCCTGTTGCCCGAACTCAGGACATGCAGGTTGAAGAACAGCGCGAACAGAAACTGGAGCTGGAACAAAACGCATCTGTGGCAGTAGAGCCTCAAGTCGCTGCTGCTGTCGTTGAGCACATTGCGGATGTCCCTGCACAGGCAGACGTCGTGCAACCCGATGTTAGCGTAGCGGAAACGCAGACTATTGTGGCTGAAACGGCACATCCGGAAGTAATTGCCGCTCCGGTTGCTGAACAGCCGCAGATTATCGCCGTCGCTGATGCACCTGTTGCTGAACAGATTGCCGCTCAAGCTGAGCCTGTTGCTGAAGTTGCACCAACAGCAGTAGCCGAAGAGCCTGTTGAAACCGTGGCTTCCCAGCCAGAAGTGGTTGAAGAGGTTATTGAGGTTGCGCCAGTGGTTGAGACAGCCCCCATTGTTGAAGCGCCGAAGGATGTAATGAGTGCCGTAGCGCCAGCCGCAGTGACCGACGTTGCAACAGTCAGCGCAGGCGCTGAACTGATTCACAGCCATGCGACCGCACCGATGACTCGTGCACCAGCACCGGAATATGTACCAGAAGCGCCGCGTCATAGTGACTGGCAGCGCCCTGCTTTTGCCTTTGAGGGTAAAGGTGCAGCAGGCGGACACAGTGCCAGCCATCAGGCAACCGCGCCAGCAACGCGACCGCAGCCTGTTGAGTAAGTCATAGGCAATGAAAAAGCCGACCTCAGGGTCGGCTTTTTTTATACGTCGTGAACGCCCCGCATCCCCGTTACCTGTGGCATAACATCTTTCATCAGCGCCAGAAATTTGCGTAAGCGGGTTGGATAATAACGAGCCCAGGGATAAACCAAATGCACGGGCAATGACGACGCATGCCAGTCAGGTAATAGCGTAATCAATCTTCCGCAGGCGATATCGTCTTCAACCATCCAGCTTGAGACAAGCGTAACGCCCAGCCCCGCAAGTGCAGCATTTCTGGCGACATAAATACTGTCGGTACTTAATCTGGGAGAAATATTCAACGTGATAGCGTCGTTACGCCGGTGGTGACGTAACGACACGCTGTGCTGATAAAATGTATTTACCGCGATCCAGGGCAGCGCTGATAGCTGTTCAGGGTGAGTCAAAATTCCACATTGTGCGAGAAGCTCAGGGCTTGCCACCATACTTCGCGGGACTTCAGCCAACAATACCGAAACCGTTGCCGGATCGACCTCAGCCCCAACCCGAATTGCGCAGTCGATATTGTCGCTGAGAAAATCAACGGTCTTATCATTCAGCATCCACTCAACGGATAACTGTGGATAGCGGGAAAGGAACTGCAGAAGCGGTTCAAGGAGTTGCTGTTGGCCGAACGCATGCGGTGCCCGAACCCGCAACGTCCCCACCGGTTCATCCTCCGTGATGTTCAGTCCGTCCTCCAGCGCCAGCCAGGCATCAATAATGTGTTTGGCATGCTGATACCCGCGTTCACCATCATCAGTCAGCTTCATTGCATGGGTGGTACGCATAATCAGCTTAACGCCCAACAGCGTCTCAAGGGATTGTAACCGCCGACTGACGGTTGCCTGTGTGGTACCCATTTGCTTTGCCGCCGCGGAAAGCGAACCAGCCTCGACGATACGCACAAACGTGCGCATCAATTCCACCCTATCTATACGTTCAGTTTTTATCATTTAGTCATTGTTCATACGTGTAACGTATAACTGTTTTACCACTGCGCTCGCTACCGTGCTACCGGTTGAAGGATAAAAATAGCCGCACATCCCGTGATTGAGGAATCATTTGTGAACACACACACCGCACTTTCCCGTTGGGTTATTTTTGTTCTGGCACTGGGCGCTGGATTCAGCGTTGCCGCAATCTATTATGCCCAGCCTCTTTTACCTTTAATGGGCCAGGACCTGGCCTTAAGCATCACCGGTATGGGGCTGGTGCCAACGCTCACCCAGGCAGGATACGCGCTGGGCATTTTGTTTTTGTTGCCGCTGGGCGACCGTTATGACCGCCGGACATTAATCCTGCTAAAAAGCGTCTCTCTTGCCGCACTGCTGTTGGCCTGCAGCTTTACCGGGCAGTTGCATTCACTACTGCTGGTAAGCTTATTGATGGGGATGGCAGCGACCATGGCTCAGGATATCGTGCCAGCCGCAGCCATCCTTGCGCCTGAAGGCAAACAGGGAAAAACAGTGGGCACCGTCATGACCGGTCTTCTGCTAGGGATCTTACTCTCACGGACCATCAGCGGGCTGGTAGGTGAAGCCTATGGCTGGCGGGAAATGTATCAACTTGCCGCCGTCAGTATTGCCGTGATTGCCGTACTGATGTGGAAAATGCTGCCCCGCTTTACGGTCCATTCCACGCTGAGTTATCCGGCATTAATGTTCTCCATGGCGCAACTGTGGCAGCGTTATCCTGCACTGCGCCGGGCGGCGTTGGCGCAGGGCTTTCTGTCCATTGCCTTTAGCGCCTTCTGGTCAACACTGGCGGTTATGCTCTCTGAGCATTACCACATGGGCAGCGCGATGGCGGGGGCATTTGGTATTGCAGGGGCAGCCGGGGCGCTGGCAGCCCCTATGGCAGGCCATCTGGCAGATAAAGTAGGTGCCGGGCGGGTAACACAGTTGGGCGCGCTGTTAGTCACGCTTTCATTTGCACTGATGTTCTTGCTTCCGGCCCTGCCAGTACAGGGGCAGTGGCTGCTGATTGCCTTGTCGGCGATAGGCTTTGATCTCGGACTGCAATCCAGCCTGGTCGCCCATCAGAACCTGGTTTATAGCCTGGAGCCTCAGGCAAGAGGTCGTCTGAACGCGTTGCTATTCACCATGGTGTTTATCGGCATGGCGCTGGGTTCTCTACTCGGAAGCCAGGTCTATGCGCTGGCAAACTGGGAAGGCGTGGTGACACTGGCTACTTTCAGCGGCGTTGTTGCGCTGGTAATTAGACTGACCGGTAAATTACCTGTTAGCCAGACAACTGCAGCCTAAAAAAATGCCCGCTCCGGGGTGTATGTGGAGCGGGCAGACAAACATATCCAGTTTCATGATATGTTTCAAAAAGGGTCGTTACCGGTTGAGCTGGAACAGTGACATTCCCTGCATATCGGTAAACGTTTTATACGATGCCTGTAGCGCAGCCTGCTGCATCACATACGAAGAAATCGCCGCATTCCAGTCAACATCAACCAGATTGCTCATCTGTTGCGTTTGGCCCAACGCGCGATCGGCACCCAACGAATCCAGAGCGCTAAGTTCACTGAGTTGCGTACCGAGTTCAGCACGAACAGACAGCACATTATTCAGTGAGTTCTTCAGACCACGGTTGGATTTATCGATGGCGGCTTTGGCTGCATCTTTAGCCGCATCATCGCCTTCAATCGGCGTTTTCAGGGCTGCAATAGCGGTATCCAGCATGACGAATAAGTTCGTTTCTGACTTGCTTCCATCTGGCTCTGGAACCGCGTTGCTGGTCACCGAGTTAAAAATCTTATCCCCGGTATGACCAATCACCATTGAGCGAGCGGCATCGACCTGTTGGGTGATATTTTGCGTTCCACCACTATAGGTTCCATCAGTCTTGGCAAATGGCGGCGCTTCCGTTTTGTAGCCGCCAAAGATATAGCGACCATTACCGTCGGTGCTGTTCGCCAGATTCATTAACTGATCGCGGATCCCTTGCAAATCAGTTGCCAACGATGCCCGGTTATCATCACTCAATGTACCGTTGCCAGCATTGACAATTTTTTCCTGTGCCGCGGTAATCGCGGTCGTCGCCCGGCTTAACACGTTCTCTTCCAGTGACACTTTTTGCGTCGCGAAAGTACGCGCCAGCGTATATTGGCTGTTCTGCGCCTGAGCCTGTGAAAGCACCACAGCCTGTGATGCGGCAATCGGATCGTCAGACGGGTTGTTCACGCGTTTCCCCGTTGACATCTGCTCGCCAAATTTCAACCATTCAGCCTGAGAGTTGGTGATGCCGCGCATATTCTGCTGGTACATCATCTGAGTACTGATACGCATTGAGTTCCTCTCCCTTAGCGAATATTCAGCAGTGCATCAAAGAGCGAATTCGCCGTTTGCAGTACCTGAGCGTTGGCCAGGTAATACTGCTGATAACGCTGCAAATTCCCGTACTCTTCGTCGAGGTTCACCCCGGAAATAGACTGTTGCTGATTTGAAAGCTGCGTGACCACGTTGTTTTGCGTGGTGCTGCTGGTTTTTAAGGTCGCCGTTTTGTTCCCGACATCGCTCACCAGCGTAGCGTAAGCATCGTTAAAGGTTTTATTCCCGATGGTTGCCTTGGTTTGCAGATCCAGCAGTTTCTGGCCGTTACGGTTATCGCTTTTTCCTTTATCAACATCGGGATCAGCGTCATTTTTGGACACTTCAGCCATGGCGATTTTCGACTCATCGGTCACCGCCACTTTCATATTAATAATGGCGTCCCCCACGGGTTTTACCGTAAAGCTATCATTTGCTACCGCACCATTTTTGACGGTAATTTCCAGCCCATCAAACGACATTTTTCCGCCAGTGACCGTCGGCTTAAAGCTGGTATTGTCAGCCAGACGGGTTACCTGCCAGTCAGTACCATCAAACGTAATTTTATAGTCTGTGGCCTGCACCGACGAGCTGTCCGTCATTTTAACATCAAGCGCACCGGTCCCTTTATTCTTCGTATTGCTAAGGACTGCCGGGCCACCAATATCGAAAAAGTTTTTGCCCGGGTCGCCGTTGGCATCAAAACCTTCTTTGTGCTGCGTGTTAAACGCATCAGCAAAGGCGAGGGCCAACTGACCAAGGGTATTACGCGTCTGGTCGAGTTCCTGCGAACGGAACGTCAACAGCCCGCCCAGCGAACCGGTCGTGATCAACTTTTCCGGGATGGCAACTTCTCCGGCCACGCCGTCAACATAAGCGACGGTCGTGCGAGAGGGATCATCGCTGGAAGGTACAGCGGCCAGTTGGCGAGCATTGCTGCCTTGCACCAGCGAGTAGCCATTCGCCATGGTCACGTTATAGGTGCCGCCGTCCTGAATGCTGACTTCCACGCCGACAATCTTGTTCAGCTCACTCACCAGTTGATCGCGCTGATCGAGCAGATCGTTCGGTGACGCACCCGCGCCAACGCCGGTCAAACGGGAGATTTGGTCATTAAGGCTGGCAATTTGCTTCGAATAGTTATTGATCTGATCGACGCTGGCCTTAATCGCAATATTGACCTGCTTATCCTGATCGCGCAGATATTGGTCCGTCGTTCTGAACTGATTGACTAAGCCATCAGCTTTACCGATAAGTGCCTGACGTGCCGCCGGATCTTCAGCGTTACTCACCAACGTCTGCAGGCTGGTAAAGAAACCCTGCATCGACGTTGAGATCGAACTGGTTTTGCTGGCGAGCAGGTTGTCAATTTTTGACATTTGCTCATAACGTGTCGTCAGACCGCTGCTCTGGTTCTGCGCCGCACGTAACTGATTAGTGATAAATGAGTCATACTCACGCTGTACGCCAGAAACATAGACACCATTGCCGACCCAGCCCCCCGCACCCAGCGTGCTGTTCGCTTGCGCCATAATTGTCGTTTGTCGGGTATATCCGGCAACGTTATAGCTGGAGATGTTATTACTGGCAGTGTTCAACGCGGCCTGCGCTGCGCTGAGTCCACTCATCGCGTTATTAATCAAGCTGGACATGGAGGTTCCTTGTAATCCTTCAATACTCGGTATTATCGGCAGCAGGTCAGCAGACTTGAGCTATTTAAAAGAGATTATCGAGATTCGTGCTGTAGGTTTTACTCACCTTTTCGCTCATCGATTTTAGCTGCTGGATCATGCTGGTTAATTTGCGCGCGTAGTTAGGGTCAGTGGCGTAACCCGCATTCTGCAATGCCTGGGCACCCTGCTCAGCGGTCGCGGCACCGGTCACCGCGGCGTAACGCGGATTGCGGGATATCAGACCGACATAATCCGACAGTGCTTCAAGATAGGAGCTATACACACGGAATTTCGCTTTCACTTTTTTCGCCTCACCGTTTTCGTATTCGGTGGTGGTGATTTCAGTGGTCGGCCCTTTCCAGCTTCCCGAGGCTTTCACCCCAAAAATGTTAAAGCTCGGCTCGCCGTTCTCCCGTCGAATTTGTCGTTGCCCCCACCCGGACTCCAGCGCCGCCTGCGCCAGAATCAGATGATGCGGCACCCCGCTTTGCTGACTCGCCAGCTTAGCCGGCAGCGATAGCTGAGCGAGGAAATCTTTACTGTCACCTGACAGCGGCTCATCATTGCTTTCCGTCGCCCGGGGAATGGCTTTACGCACCAGTTGCGTCAGCGCCTGATTTTGATAGCTGGTCACCGTTTCCAGCGAGAATTTCATCGGCACCTGCGGCGCATCATCCGCAGGTTGCCCCTGTCCTTGCGTCATCTGCTTGACCATCATTTCTGCCAGTCCCAGACCTTTTCCTGCCGTCATCTGCTGGGCGATCTGTTGGTCATACATACTGGTGTATAAACGCGTGGAGTCGCTGCTAAACACACCGTCTTTTGGCAACGCCTCGCGCATACTTTTCAGCATCATCTGCACGAACATCCCTTCAACCTGGCGGGCGACCGGGCGGATATTTGCCGCCGGGTCCTGACCCGCTTTCGCTTTCAGTTCGTTCAGTGATTGTGCATCCCAGGCTGCGCTGGTCAGCAGTTTGCTATCACCAATCATCAGATGATTTCCAGTTTGGCGCGCAGACAACCCGCACTTTGCATGGATTGCAGGATAGACATCAGATCCATCGGTGTTGCCCCCAGCGCATTCAATGCACGTACGACGTTGTTCAGGTTGGCGCTGGAACGAACGCTCTGCAACGACCCACCGCTCTGGCGCAGATCGATCTGCGTTTGTGGCGTCACCACGGTTTGTCCACCACCAAACGGGGTATCCGGCTGGCTGACGTTCGCCTGGCGGTTAACCGTAATCGACAGATTGCCTTGTGCAACAGCGCAACTATCCAGCGTCACTTCACGGTTCATTACCACCGATCCTGTACGGGAGTTAATAATCACCTTCGCGTCCTGCGGCGTGACGTTCACTTCCATATTCTGGATATCCGCGAGGAAACGTACCTGCGAGCTATTGCCGCTCGGGACGCGTACCTGGATCGTGCGTGCATCCAGCGCAGTCGCACTGCCAAATCCGCGAGAGCGGTTGATGGTGTCGGTTATCTGCTGCGCCATGGTGAAATCTTCATTATTCAGCTGCAGATTAATGGTGTTACCGCCACCAAACTGGGTAGGCAACTCGCGTTCAATAATGGCACCGTTGGTGATACGCCCGCCGTTAAGCTGGTTCACCTGGACACTACTACCACCCGCTGCGGCGCCTGCACCACCGACCAGAATGTTCCCCTGCGCCAACGCATACACCTGGCTATC
Organism: Citrobacter sp. HN-141; assembly: GCF_033341895.1. Lineage (NCBI taxonomy): Bacteria > Pseudomonadati > Pseudomonadota > Gammaproteobacteria > Enterobacterales > Enterobacteriaceae > Citrobacter > Citrobacter sp. HN-141. The sequence goes on from NZ_JAWPBF010000001.1 coordinate 61,300, forward strand.
GACCCCTTTCAGCGGCGTCATCAGCAACGTCCCGCCACGCAGGCTTTTGGCATTACCCATTGAAGAGACCACCACATCAATGGTTTGTCCCTGCCGCCCAAACGCCGGGAATGACGCGGTCACCATCACCGCCGCCACGTTTTTCAGCTGCATATTGGTGCCCGTCGGCACGGTAATACCCAGCTGCGAGAGCATGTTATTCAGCGTTTGTGTGGTAAACGGTGTCTGGGTGGTCTGGTCACCCGTACCGTCCAGCCCCACCACCAGACCGTAGCCTATCAGCGAGTTTTCACGCACCCCCTGAACACTGGTCAGATCACGAATGCGATCGGCATGCGCAAAGGTGGTAGCCAGTACCAGTACCATTCCAACAAGAGTTTTAAACACTGGATACCTCGCTTACATCGGCGATAAATTAAGGAAGAAACGCTGCAACCAGCCCATATTCTGCGCTTCATTGATATAGCCGTTACCGACATATTCAATACGCGCATCCGCAACCTGCGTTGACGGTACAGAGTTGCTGCCGCTAATGGTGCGCGGGTTAACAACCCCAGAGAAGCGAATGAATTCAGTGCCCTGGTTAATGGCGATCTGTTTTTCACCCACGACATGTAAATTGCCATTCACCAGTACCTGATCAACCGTCACGGTCAACGTACCACTGAAGGTGTTTCTGGCGTTCGCGCCGCCTTTACCGTTAAACGAGTTGCCGCCTGAAGCCTCTACGTCGGCACGCTCGTTGCCAAACAGCCCCTGCAGGTAACGTGGTACCGTGTCAAAACCAAAGTTAGTTTTGCCATCACGACTGGCATTCGCCGAGGAGCTTTTGCTCGCACTGACGTTTTCCTGCAATACGATAGTCAGCGTATCGCCAATATTGCGCGGACGGCGGTCTTCAAATAACGGCTGGTAGCCATAATTAATCGGCTGCGCAGACTGAAATATTGATCCATTCGCCACCGGCGTCGGGCCTGGAACGGGCTGGGCAGTCGTCGCGCCCTGCACGAGCGGAGTAGCCGGTATCCAGGCACATCCTGTCAGTGAAACCACCAGCAGGGCCAAAATCGGGTATGGGTGAAGCGCGTGTTTTCGCATTGCCTTCATCTTCAAAATCAGTGCGCCGGTGAGGCTTTCACCCCACCGGACGTCACTTTAGAGTTGCGTCAGTTTCTGCAGCATCTGATCGGTGGTCGATACCGCTTTACTGTTGATTTCATAAGCACGTTGAACCTGGATCATGTTAACCAGTTCTTCCGCCACGTTGACGTTAGAGGTTTCCACATAACCCTGGTACAACAAGCCCGCGCCGTTCAGCCCCGGCGTGCTTTCGTTCGGTGCGCCGGACGATTGCGTTTCGGTGTACAAATTCTCACCAATACTTTCCAGACCGGTATCATTCATGAAGGTTGTCAGGTTGAGCTGTCCCACCTGAACAGGCGCAGCCTGGCCCTGCTGAGTCACACTGACAATACCGTCTCGTCCAATGGTGATGCTCAGCGAGTTCGCCGGGATAGTGATTGCAGGCTGCACCTGAAAACCACCCGCCGTGACCAACTGACCGTTCTGATCCACCTGGAAAGAACCATCACGTGTATAGGCTGACGTCCCATCCGGTAACATGACCTGGAAAAAGCCCTGGCCTTTAATCGCCACATCTTTGCTGTTATTGGTCTGCGACAGGTTACCCTGGCTGTGCAAACGTTCGGTCGCAACCGGACGCACACCAGTACCAATCTGCAAACCAGACGGCAGCGTCGTCTGTTCAGAAGACTGAGCCCCCGGTTGACGAATCGTCTGGTACAGCAGATCTTCAAACACCGCACGCTGGCGTTTGAAACCATTCGTACTGACGTTTGCCAGGTTGTTGGCAATCACATCCATGTTGGTTTGCTGCGCGTCCAGGCCGGTTTTGGCGATCCATAATGAATTGATCATAAAATGTCCTGTATTAACTCATCGACAGCAGTTGGTTGGCGCGGCCCGCGTTATCATCCACGCTACTGATAATCTTCATCTGCATTTCGAAGCGGCGAGCGCTGGCGATCATATCGCTCATCGCCGCAACGGGTTTGACGTTACTGCCTTCCAGTACGCCCGACATCACGCGGATGCTGGGGTCAGCTTGCAGTGTCGGCCCCCGGGTAGCCTGCGCTGCCGCACTCAGACGGAACATACCGTCATCGCCACGTTGCACTTCACTTCCCGTCGCTTTAACCAGCTTCAGACGTCCTACTGGCGCCACCGTATTCGCGGGATCGCCTGGGTTGAGCGCCGAAATCGTTCCGTCTGCGGCGATAGTCACTTCCGACCCTTCCGGTACCGCTATCGGCCCAGCTTCGCCGATCACCGGATGTCCCTGAATAGTCAGCTCACCGGTTGGACTCACCTGAATAGCGCCATTGCGGGTGTATCCTTCGCTGCCATCAGCGGTCTGCACAGCCAACCAGCCATCCTGCTGCAAGGCCACATCCAGCGGGCGGGAGGTATAATCCATCTGGCCTGGCGTCATATCGGCCCCAGGCGTGGAAGCGACCACCAGCGTACGCGTCGGCAGTGAAAGCCCTTCTACGGGAACCGCGCGCAGCGCGTTGAGCTGAGCACGAAAACCCGGTGTCGAGGCATTTGCCAGGTTGCTGGCCGTCACCGCTTGTTGATTCAGCGTCTGACTGGCCGCGCCCATGGCGGTATATATTGCGTGATCCATTAAGCCATCCCGTCAGGCGCTTAGCGCAGGTTGACCAGTGTGTTAAGGATCTGATCCTGGGTTTTGATAGTCTGCGCATTCGACTGATAGTTACGCTGAGCGACAATCATATTCACCAGTTCTTTACTCAAATCCACGTTAGAGGCTTCCAACGCACCGTTGGTCAGCTTGCCGAAGTTACCCGTACCCGCGGTACCCAGCAGCGCCACACCGGAGGCCTGAGTTGCCGCCCAGACGTTATCGCCCTGAGACGCCAGACCTTCGTTGTTGGCAAAGTTTGCCAGCACGATCTGTCCCAGAACCTGTTTCTGTTCGTTGGAGTAGTTACCAACTACGGTACCGTCATTGTTAATCTGATAGCTCACCAGATCGCCTGGTTTGTAGCCGTCCTGGTTAGTGGCAACAATGTTGTTTGCGCCGGTGTTCTGCTGCATGGAGTTCTGGAAACTCATTGCGAAGGTGACGGCCGGTGCGCCATTGAGCGCGGCGGTAGTGATATCGAATGTACCGCCGCCGATTAACGCGCCATTGGTATCAAATTCCAGCGTGGACGTCGGTGCGGTTGGCACAGCAGCCTTAGGATCGCTGCTATCAATGGTATAGACAGCCCATTTGTTATCAGGCTGCTTTACAAAATAGGCGTTAACTTCGTGGGCATTGCCCAGGCTGTCATAAACGGTGACAGGGCCTTTTTTGTTATAGCTGTCAGCATCTTTCGGATCGAACTTTGTCGTTGTCGGGATTATTTTATCCGATGAGTTCAGGTTGATCTGCATTGAGGCCTTGCTGGTTGCCTGTGCCGCCATCAATGTATTGGGGATCGTGATCGGCCCCGGGTTCGCACCCTGCTGAACGGTCGGCGGCGTACCGGTCGCCGGATAGCCCGTCAGTTTCAGCCCCTGCATGTTAACAATGTTGCGGTTTTCATCGAGTTTGAACTGACCGTTGCGGCTGAAGAAAACGGAACCATTGCTGTCAACCATACGGAAAAAACCGTTCTGGCTGATAGCCACATCCAGCCCACGTCCGGTGTTGGTGGTGGTACCATCGGTAAAGTCCTGGGTAATACCCGCAACTTTAACGCCCAGACCCACTTTAGAACCGGCGAACATATCGGCAAAAGATGCCGTACCGGATTTAAAACCGTAGGTGGCGGAGTTGGCGATGTTGTTACCAATGACATCGAGGTTGGTCGCTGCAGCGTTCAGACCGCTGACCGCTTGTGAAAAGGCCATGACTTACTCCTGATAAGTGTGAAGGCTTAAATTATCTGCCGTACTTCGTCGAGGGTGGTGGTTCCATAGGTGCCCAGATCCAGTGTGTTACCGCCGTTACTGCGGATAACACCCTGCACCAGCGCAAACTGTAGAGGCTGCGCCACAAGCTGCGTTCCGGCGTTGCTGGCCGCAATCGAGACGTTATACGAACCGCTCGGCGCATCCGTGCCGTCCGTCATGGTGCCATCCCAGGTAAAGGTATGAACGCCCGCTTTCAACCCGCCAATATCAATGGTGCGTACCACCTTGCCGTCTTTATCGGTAATGGTTGCGGTAACCTTATCTGCCGGCTGCTGCAGCTCAACGCCAAACGGTGTCGTGGTCGTCGTAGCCCCTTCTTCGGTACCCTTACCGGTCAGAATGGTGGTCCCCGGGATCATGACGCCATGACCAATCAGCGTACTGGCCTGCAACGACTGGCTGCTATCGATCTGTCCGGAGATCGATCCCAGCGTGGTATTCAATTTTTCAATGCCGCTTACGGTACTGATTTGCGCTAACTGGGTAGTCAACTCATTGTTTTGCAGCGGGTTGGTTGGGTCCTGGTTTTTTAACTGCGCGACCAGAAGCGTCAGAAAGCTGCTTTGCAGATCGGCCGCGTTGCTCCCGGTCAGCGAACTTTTGCCAGTGGCAGCATTAACACCCGACGTACTCGGGTCATTCATTTTTACAGCAACGGACATATGCGCCTCCTTTACTGGCCCAGCGTCAGCGTTTTAAGCATCAAGCTTTTCACGGTATTGAGCACTTCAACGTTTGCCTGATAGCTGCGTGAAGCAGACATGGTGTTAACCATCTCGCCAACCACGTCGACATTCGGCATTTTTACGTAGCCATTCGCATCCGCCAGCGGATTGCCCGGTTCATAAACCAGCTTGTCCGGCGCCTGACTTTCAATGACGTCAGCGACTTTTACGCCACCGGTTGCTGCGCCTGGTGCTGCATCAACCTGAAAAACAACCTGCTTTGCGCGATACGGCTGACCATCAGGTCCGGTCACGCTATCGGCGTTCGCCATGTTGCTGGCAGCCACGTTCAGACGCTGAGACTGAGCCGTCAGCGCAGAGCCTGCGATATCAAAAATATTGAGCAACGCCACGGATTAGTTCCCTCCTTGCAGCACGTTCATCATGCCCTTGATTTGCCCACCTAACGCGGTAAGCCCCATCTGGTACTTCAGGCTGTTATCCGCAAACTGCGTACGCTCCCTGTCCATATCCACCGTGTTGCCATCCAGAGACGGCTGGTCAGGAATGCGATAGAGCAACTCCGTAGAAGGAGCCGAGACAGTCTGGGCAGGAATGTGTTGTGCAGAGGTCAGCGTCAACGAAACACCGCCTGTTTCTTCCCGCCCTCGCACCATGACTTTTTTTAATTCACTGGCGAAATCCAGGTCGCGCGCCTGATACCCCGGCGTGTCGGCATTGGCAATGTTGGCCGCTAATATTTCCTGGCGTTGGGCGCGCAAATTCAGCGCTTCCTGTTGAAAACGTAAGGCGGCATCGAGCTTATCGAGCATATCTCCTCCGCAAATGACAAAATTCAGCCGACAGCTTAAATCCCATCACGCGCGCGTTATCGCCGGAATAAACGCAAAATGCGTCGCTATTTGTTGCGTTGATGACTGCGTCACACAGGTAAAATCCTGCCACTACCTGAAAAAGCGCGAGGTTTTGATGCAAACGTTTAAACGTGGAATAGTCGTGGCAGCACTGCTGTTCAGCCCTATGACGCTGGCACAAGACCTGAATTCGCAGTTAACCGCGTGGTTTTCCCAGCGCCTGGCCGGGTTTAGCGATGAGGTGGTCGTCACTGTCCGTACGCCGCCAAACTTGCAGCCCAGCTGCGATCAGCCTGCGCTGAGCGTGTCCGGCAGTGCGAAACTGTGGGGTAACGTGAACGTGCTGGCCCGCTGCGCCAATGAAAAACGTTATCTGCAGGTCACTGTGCAAGCCACCGGCAACTATGTTGTCGCAGCGACCCCTGTTGCCCGCGGAAGCGCACTGAACGCGGCCAGCGTAACGCTAAAACGTGGTCGTCTGGATCAACTGCCGCCACGCACCGTACTGGACATTAACCAGGTTCAGGATGCCGTGAGCCTGCGCGACCTGGTTCCCGGTCAGCCAATCCAGCTCACAATGTTGCGCCAGGCATGGCGGATAAAAGCGGGTCAACGCGTGATGGTTATCGCTAACGGAGACGGCTTTCGGGTCAATGCCGAAGGTAAAGCGCTCAACAATGCAGCCGTCGCGCAAAACGCACGAGTGCGGATGATTTCTGGTCAGGTGGTGAGTGGAATCGTCGATTCTGATGGGAATATTCTTATTAACCTATAATAGGTTAAAGATTTTTTAGCGAGTGCCGATAGATAATCAACCAATGATTAAAGCGGGTCGCTATAGCGTAACCCCTCGATGAGGATAGAAAAAATGAGTATTGATCGTACCTCACCATTGAAGCCAGTAAGCACTGTTCAGCCACGCGAAACCAGCGACTCGCCGGTACAAAAAGCGCGGAAGGAAAAAACAGCGACGACAAACAGCACCAGCGTAATGCTGAGTGACGCTCAGGCCAAACTGATGCAGCCCGGCACCAATGACATCAACATGGAGCGTGTCGAAGCACTGAAAACCGCGATCCGTAACGGCGAGCTGAAAATGGATACCGGAAAAATTGCCGACTCGCTAATCCGCGAGGCACAGAGCTACCTACAGAGTAAATAAAGTATGACTCGTTTGTCAGAAATACTTGATCAGATGACGACCGTCCTCAATGACCTGAAAACGGTGATGGATGCTGAGCAGCATCAGCTTTCTGCAGGACAGATCAACGGTAGCCAGCTACAGCGAATTACAGAAGAAAAAAGTTCTTTGCTGGCCACCCTCGATTATCTGGAGCAGCAGCGCCGCCTGGAAAATGACGCCACGCGCAGCGCCAATGATGAGATTGCCGAGCGCTGGCAGACAATCACCAAGAAAACACAGCATTTGCGCGATCTCAACCAGCACAATGGTTGGCTGCTCGAAGGGCAAATCGAACGCAATCAACAGGCAATTCAAGTGCTGAAACCGCACCAGGAGCCGACGCTGTATGGCGCGAACGGCCAGACCTCTGCAGCACATCGCGGCGGGAAAAAATTCTCTATTTGATCATTGCCTGATGGCATTGTGCTTATCAGGCAACGCTATTCTGTTGGCCGGATGCGGCGTAGTACCGCCATCCGGCATAGGATGTCCATTACGCCGTCCGGCGAACGAACTCTTTCACTTTAAAGCCCAGCACAGCAAGAGCGGCGAAGTAGGCAACGATTCCCACGACCACCACCGCCAGCAAACGCATCACACGCCACACCATTGTCCCTTGTGACCAGTCCGGCATCATGTAAAGCATCCCTACCAGCGCAGCAGACATCACCAGCACTGAAATCACCAGACGCGTCAGGAACCAGGCCCAGCCCGGCTGTGGGGTGAATATTTTCTGTTTGCGCAGTTGCCAGTAGAGCAGTGAAGCATTCAGACATGCCGCCAAACCGATCGACAACGACAGTCCGGCATGCTTCAACGGCCCGATAAACGCCAGGTTCATCACCTGGGTCAGAATCAGCGTCACAATGGCAATTTTGACCGGCGTTTTAATATCCTGACGCGAGTAAAAACCAGGCGCCAATACTTTCACGATGATAATGCCAATCAGACCGACCGAATACGCCACCAGCGCGCGCTGGGTCATCGCCGCATCAAACGCGGTAAATTTTCCGTACTGGAACAGCGACACCGTCAGCGGTTTTGCCAGGATACCCAACGCCACGGCACTGGGTAACGCCAACAGAAAGCACAGGCGCAGCCCCCAGTCCATCAGACGGCAATACTCATCATGATTACCACTGGAAAAACTTTTGGACAGTGACGGCAGCAGGATTGTCCCCAGCGCCACCCCCAAAACACCGGACGGAAACTCCATCAGACGGTCAGCATAGTACATCCATGACACCGAGCCGGAGGCCAGAAACGAGGCGAAGATCGTGTTAATAATCATGGAAACCTGGCTGACGGAAACCCCAAGGATCGCCGGCCCCATTTGCTTCACGACGCGCATCGCACCTTCATCGCGGAAGTTGACACGCGGCAGTACCAGCATGCCAATTTTCTTCAAATGCGGAAGCTGATAAACCAGTTGCAGCACACCGCCCACGGTGACAGCCCACGCCAGCGCCAGCACCGGCGGATGGAAATAAGGCGCGGCAAACAGCGCAAAACCAATCATGCTGATATTCAGAAACGTCGGCGCAAACGCTGGAATGGAGAAGCGATTCCATGTGTTAAGGATTGCACCTGCCAGTGAGGCCAGCGAAATCAGCAGAATATAAGGAAAGGTTATCCGCAGCAGTTGGGTGGTCAGTATGAACTTATCTGCAGTATCAGCGAACCCTGGCGCGGTGACCATTATCACCCACGGTGCAGCAAGCATCCCGGCCACCGTGACGACGGCCAGCGCTAGCGTCAATAGACCAGAAACATAGGCGACAAACACGCGGGTGGCGTCTTCGCCCTGCTTACTTTTGTATTCGGCAAGAATCGGTACAAACGCCTGGGAGAACGCACCCTCAGCAAAAATACGGCGCAGCAGGTTAGGAAGTTTGAATGCCACAAAAAAGGCGTCGGTCGCCATCCCTGCGCCAAAGATTCTGGCGACAATCGCGTCACGCGCAAAACCCAGCACACGTGAGAACATCGTCATCGAGCTGACGGCTGCCAGCGATTTTAATAAATTCATCTATGTTGTATTCCAGACTCTGAGGCAGAACCCCGCATAGCCAGTCCATTGGCCGGAGAAGGCGTTGAGCCCTCATCCGGTGATGTCGCAGAGCCTGATGCCGACGCTAAAGCGTCTTATCAGGCCGACAAACTGGTCTATAGCTTGAAAAGAGGTGTTTTTTGAGTGGGCATATAGTACCTGGATTACCGTGAATTACTACCGCCAGATGTTACAGGGGGTTATTCCTCCATCGCCTCCCGCCACAGTTTTTCTACCACACGCTGTGCCAGAATCGCCTGCTCGCCCGCCGTCTCAGGAACCGTCTGATTTTGTACGCAGGCTATAAAATGACGAGCGCAGCCGGCAAACCCACGTTGTTCTAACGTCGTTTGCCATCCTGCAATGGGCTTATGTACCACACCCTGCCCGCGTTCCTCGCGCCATTCCCGCATATCCGTCACATCAATCAAGCCCCCCTCCATCACGGCCTGGATACACTCGCGCTGGCTACCAGCGCGGCGGTGCATACTGGTGGTTATCTGTAGCTGGTCGGCAGAAAAATGATGTTCAGCATACAGCATCTCACCGGTGTCATTTGTTAACAGCGTGCCGCCATTAAGTTGAACCTTTCCTCCCGCCAGCCACAGCGCGGTGTCTACCACGTGCAGATAATCATCCAGCAGCGTAAAACGCAGATCGTGCGGCCCGACGCTATCCGTACGGTGCTTGTCCATACGAACAGACGCCGCATTGCCCAACTGCGCCTTTAGATCCTGATACAGCGGCGCAAAGCGACGATTAAACCCAACCATTAGCGTCAGTTTTTTCCGCGCCGCCAGCTCCACCAGTTGTTCAGCTTCGCGCAGATTTTCTGCCAGCGGCTTGTCCACGCAAACGTGAACGCCGGCATTCAGCAACTCACTCACTACAGCGTAGTGGGTGGCGGTACTGGAATGAACGAAAACGGCATCGCAGGTTGCCGCTAAATTCTGTACGGAATCAACGTATGGCATTCGCCAGGTTTCACAAATACGCAGCGCTTTTTCCCGCGAGGGCGACCATGCACCCTGCAGCGTCCAGTCCGCAGATGCGCCCAACACAGGCAACCATGCCTTTTGCGCGATGCCCCCTAACCCGACCACGCCAATACGCAATTTTCCCACGTCAGTCTCCCAGGTGTGCCAATAATGAATCGAGCCGCTGTTTCAACTCTGCCACTTCGGTTTCCAGCGCTTCAACACGCGCCTGCAAATCTCCAGACGCCGCCTGCGGCTCATCTGCCGCAGCGAGTGACTCATCAACCTCACCACAAAACAGGTGCATATAACGACTTTCTCGTTTTCCAGGTTCGCGCGCCAGGCGGACCACATAAGGGCCATCTTCCCGGGTAGCCAGTTTCTCCAGCGTCGACTCTACTTCCGCCATATCGCTGAACTCATACATTCGGGATGCGCGGCTACGCAATTCACCCGGTGTTTGAGCGCCACGGAGTAACAGCGTGGTGATCAATGCCACTTCACCCGCGCTAAGCTTAAGATTGCCAAACTCTGAATTACAGAACCGCTGTTCGTATTTGGTCACGCGATTACCAAAGCCGCTGACCGTGCGCAGAAAATGCCTTTTTACCAGGTTATCAAGCTGATCCTGCACGTCGGCTTCCGACAGATTCATCACCGGTTCACGGTTGGTTTTTTGATTACACGCGGTCACCACACCATTCACGGAAAGGGGATACTGTTCCGGTGTAGTAACCTGCTTTTCTAATAAGCAACCAATCACACGGGCTTCGGTGGCGGTTAATTCGTATTTCATCGTCTTCTCCATTATTCAGGCCGTGCGCCTGAAACTTAGCGACCGGGGGTCCATTCTGATGTTGTCAACGCCGTCAGCACATGATCGCGCCACTGTCCATCAATCAGCAGATAGTCTTTTGCATACCCTTCTTTCTCAAAGCCGAGTCGCGCCAGCAAATCGCCGCTACGCTTATTGTGTGGCATGTAGTTCGCCATAATGCGGTGAATATGTTGCGTCCGCTGTACATAACGAATTGCGGCGGTCAGGGCTTCGTACATCAGCCCCTGCCCTTGCCACTTCTGCGCAATGGAATAACCGAGATAACAGGCGTGGAAAGATCCGCGCACCACGTTCGAGAAGTTCGCAACGCCGATAATTTCTTTTTCATCCGGATCGAGCAGCGCGAAATACCAGGCCGTGCCTTGTTTATGGAATTCAGAGATCATGCTCAGACGCGCCTGCCAGCCAGAGGGGTAGCAGTGGCTTTCATCGCGGATAGGTTCCCAGGGTTTTAAGAAATGACGATTCTCTGCGTAATAATCTGCCAGACGCCAGGCATCACGCTCATGCACCAAACGCACGACCAGGCGGTCCGTGGTTAAGCGCACTTTTGGCACGTTACTGCGATAGCCAAACATTCTATACCTACTCCTTCCCGTAACGTCTTCAATACGCAATTCGCATTACTATACCTGTGCAAATACACCGTGTGAAAAGAGCAAAATGCCATTTTTTGAATTATTCACACATTTTGATGAAAACTCTCTATCAAGACTGACTTTTGATAAAAAAATATTGTCCCGCCAAGGGTGGGAAAAGCGCAAACGACACCGCAGAATAGAAGGTGCTTATCTTTTAAACTCTCCACCGAGTGACGAGTTTTTTCCCTGGAGGGGAAATGTCGCAAGTCTCGCAGGCAAGGAACCTGGGTAAATATTTCCTGCTCATCGATAATATGCTGGTCGTGCTGGGTTTCTTTGTCGTTTTCCCACTGATCTCTATCCGTTTCGTCGACCAAATGGGCTGGGCCGCCGTGATGGTCGGTATCGCACTTGGATTGCGCCAATTTATTCAGCAAGGTCTGGGGATTTTTGGCGGCGCAATTGCTGACCGCTTTGGTGCCAAACCCATGATTGTGACCGGCATGCTGATGCGTGCCGCCGGGTTCGCCACGATGGGGATTGCGCACGAACCCTGGCTCTTGTGGTTTTCCTGCTTCCTCTCCGGCTTAGGCGGTACGTTATTCGACCCGCCCCGTTCAGCACTGGTGGTCAAACTGATCCGCCCGGAAAAGCGCGGGCGCTTTTTCTCTATTCTGATGATGCAGGACAGTGCCGGTGCCGTTGTTGGCGCATTACTCGGCAGCTGGCTGTTACAGTACGATTTCCGCCTGGTCTGCGCCACGGGGGCAATTTTGTTCGTTCTGTGCGCTGCATTTAACGCCTGGCTGCTTCCGGCATGGAAGCTATCCACCGTGAAAATTCCCGTGCGCGAAGGCATGAGCCATGTGATGCATGACAAACGATTTGTCACCTATGTCCTGACGCTGGCGGGGTATTACATGCTGGCGGTACAGGTTATGTTGATGCTGCCGATTATGGTTAATGACATTGCCGGTTCGCCGGCTGCCGTGAAGTGGATGTATGCCATCGAGGCGTGTCTCTCTTTAACGCTGCTCTACCCTATCGCCCGCTGGAGTGAGAAACGTTTTCGTCTTGAGCATCGGCTGATGGCAGGCCTGCTGATCATGTCTCTTAGCATGATGCCCATCGGTCTGGTCGGGAATTTACAGCAGCTTTTCACCCTGATTTGCACCTTCTATATCGGTTCTATCATTGCGGAACCGGCACGCGAGACGCTGAGCGCCTCACTGGCGAATGCACGCGCACGGGGCAGTTACATGGGCTTTAGCCGCCTGGGACTCGCCATCGGCGGAGCCATCGGTTATATCGGTGGCGGCTGGCTGTTTGATATGGGTAAAGCACTGTCACAGCCAGAGCTCCCGTGGATGATGCTCGGCATTATCGGCGTTATCACCTTCCTCGCGCTGGGTTGGCAGTTTAGCCATAAACGCCCGTCACGCAGCATGCTGGAACCTGATGCCTGATAGCTGACCAGACGTCCCGGACTCAATTTCAGTTTTTTCTGCTGGCGTCCGGGCCGCTGGTGCTGGATGCTGCTTTGTGTCACGATTACGCCACAAGCATCATGTTGAGGAACCCCATGAAAAAGATTTTTTTTGCTGCTGCACTGATTGTCAGCGGCCTGTTGGTTGGTTGTAATCAACTCACACAGTACACGGTTAGCGAGCAAGAGATTAATCAGGCACTGGCTAAGCATAACGACTTCTCGAAAGATATTGGTCTGCCTGGCGTTGCTGAAGCCCACATCGTACTGACCAATCTCGCCAGCCAGATTGGTCGCGAAGAACCGAATAAAGTGACGCTGACAGGCGATGCCAATCTGGATATGAATTCCCTTTTTGGTAGCCAGAAAGCGACCATGAAATTGAAGTTAAAAGCATTGCCAGTCTTCAATAAAGAAAAAGGCGCGATTTATCTACAAGAAATGGAAGTGGTCGATGCGACCGTCACACCAGAGAAAATGCAATCAGTGCTGCAAACGCTGATGCCCTACTTAAATCAGTCGCTGCGCAATTACTTTAACCAGCAACCGGCCTATATTCTGCGTGAAGACAGCAGCAAAGGCGAAGCGCTGGCGAAAAAACTGGCGAAAGGGATTGAGGTTAAACCGGGCGAAATCATTATCCCGTTTACCGATTAATCAACATCAGGGCGCGAATGCGCCCTTTTTTTTCGTGCAAACGAAAACGTTTCCGCTTATCCTTTGTTTCCGGCAAAAAAGACTATCCTCAGCCGGAGCATATTGATGACTGCACCATCCCAGGTTTTAAAGATCCGCCGCCCAGACGACTGGCACCTTCACCTTCGCGATGGCGACATGTTGAAAACTGTCGTGCCTTATACCAGTGAAACTTATGGTCGCGCGATTGTTATGCCAAACCTCGCTCCGCCGGTCACTACCGTTGATGCGGCCATTGCGTACCGTCAGCGCATTCTGGACGCTGTACCCGCCGGACATCACTTTACGCCGTTGATGACCTGCTACTTAACAGACACGCTGGATCCTAATGAAATTGAGCGTGGATTCAACGAAGGCGTCTTCACCGCCGCGAAACTTTATCCCGCCAATGCAACAACCAACTCTACACACGGTGTAACCTCGGTCGATGCCATTATGCCGGTACTGGAGCGCATGGAAAAATTGGGGATGCCACTGTTGGTGCATGGTGAAGTGACGCACGCTGAGATCGATATTTTCGATCGCGAAGCACGTTTCATCGAAACGGTGATGGACCCCTTACGTCAGCGTTTAACCGCGCTAAAAGTGGTGTTTGAACATATCACAACCAAAGATGCCGCCGACTACGTTCGCGAGGGCAACGAGCTTCTTGCCGCAACCATCACACCGCAGCATTTAATGTTTAACCGCAACCATATGCTGGTCGGCGGAATTCGTCCGCATCTGTACTGTCTGCCGATACTCAAACGTAACGTTCACCAGCAGGCGCTGCGTGAACTGGTTGCCAGCGGATTCAGTCGTGCATTCCTGGGTACCGACTCCGCACCGCATGCGCGTCATCGTAAAGAGTCCAGTTGCGGCTGTGCGGGCTGCTTTAATGCACCGACCGCGCTGGGCAGCTATGCCACTGTGTTCGAAGAGATGAACGCTCTGGACCATTTCGAAGCCTTCTGCTCACTCAATGGCCCACAGTTCTATGGTTTGCCGGTGAATGAGACCTTTATTGAGCTGGAACGCGTGGAGCACCAGGTCCCGGAGAGCATTGCGCTGGAAAATGACACGCTGGTGCCATTCCTTGGCGGTGAAACGGTACGCTGGTCAGTAAAACGCTAAAAAAATGTAGCCCACTGTTGTCAACTGGCGCAGTTAACTGTATAAATAACCAGTATATCCAACAGGGGGCTATTATGCGTATTGAAGTCACTATTGCCAAAACTTCACCTTTACCAGCCGGTGCTATCGACGCGCTGGCAGGTGAACTCTCCCGCCGTATTCATCATCATTTTCCGGATAACGAAGGTAACGTTACCGTTCGTTATGCCGGGGCCAACAATCTGTCGGTTATTGGCGCATCAAAAGAGGACAAAGAACGCATCAGCGAAATCCTACAGGAAACCTGGGAAAGCGCGGATGACTGGTTCATCAACGAATAAAAAATGATATGCAGTTATGTTTGTTTGCCGGGTCGCCCCGGCTTTTTTATACGTGAATCCTTTAAATCAATCTTGCATTCACCACGCTGGCAGATAATTTATATTAAATACCTTGATTATCTTTTAATCAAATCACCAAAATAATTGCACAACATGCTAAAAAAAAATGAATAACATGTTGTTTTATTAGTCAGATAACACTGAAAACAAAAAATTTATGCGCTGCCCTCTTTAAATTTTCAATGAATACCCTTATTTATTGATATACTGAAGTTGCTTCAGAAAAAAACGCATTGAACCTCGAAAACCGTTGTCTAGTAACACGAATTAGGGGGCATGATGGAAAAGAATAATGAAGTCATTCAGACTCATCCGCTTGTAGGGTGGGACATCAGCACTGTTGATAGCTACGATGCGCTGATGCTGCGTTTGCACTACCAGACCCCGAATCGTCCGGACCCGGATGGGACTGAAGTCGGTCAAACGCTCTGGTTAACCACTGATGTTGCCAGGCAATTTATTTCGATATTAGAAGCCGGAATCGCCAAAATTGAATCTGGCGATTACCAGGTAAATGAGTATCAGCGACATTAAACCTGATACATCACACCATCAAAAGGCACCTTCGCGGTGCCTTTCTTATTTGCAGGTTGAATATTCCGGTTCAGTTATTTACCCTGCTATACCTGTCATACTTCAAGTTGCATGTGCGTTGGCTTTACCCGGCCTTTGGCCTCGCCCCTTCGGGGCCAACGTAAGCGCTGTTCAAAACCGCCAGGGCATTTTGTCCTGCAACTCGAATTATTTAACGTATGCTATCGCGATTGCAGAGAGAAGCGGATGAAATACGACTTAATCATTATTGGCAGCGGTTCCGTGGGCGCCGCAGCCGGATACTACGCCACTCGCGCTGGTCTTAACGTTCTGATGATCGATGCGCATATGCCACCGCATCAACAGGGCAGCCACCACGGCGATACACGATTAATTCGTCATGCTTATGGCGAAGGTGAAAAATACGTTCCGCTGGTGCTACGTGCGCAGACCTTGTGGGATGAACTTTCCGCACAAAATGAAGAGCCTGTTTTTGTTCGCTCTGGCGTTATCAACCTGGGCCCAGCAGATTCAACCTTCTTAGCGACCGTAGCGCAAAGTGCCAAACAGTGGCAGCTCAATGTCGAACAGCTGGATGCAGCAGCCATTATGGCTCACTGGCCAGAAATTCGCGTGCCTGAAAACTATATCGGGCTGTTTGAAGCCGAATCCGGTTTTTTACGCAGTGAGCTAGCCATTAAAACCTGGATTCGCCTGGCTGAAGAGGCGGGTTGTGCACAGCTGTTTAAATGCCCCGTCACGGCGATTCATCACCACGGTGATGGCGTAACGGTTACAACAGCCGATGGTGACTACCACGCGAAAAAAGTCGTCGTCAGCGCCGGTACCTGGGTCAAGGCATTACTGCCTGAACTGCCGATACAACCGGTGCGTAAGGTGTTCGCATGGTATCAGGCTGACGGGCGCTACAGTGTCAAAAACACATTCCCGGCATTTACCGGCGAACTGCCAAATGGCGATCAATACTACGGTTTTCCGGCTGAGAATGACGAGTTAAAAATTGGCAAACATAACGGCGGACAGGTCATTCATTCACCTGAAGAACGTAAACCGTTTGCTGCTGTCGCCAGCGATGGTTCTGAAGCCTTCCCATTCCTGCGCGCTGTTTTGCCTGGCATTGGCTGTTGTCTGCATGGCGCATCCTGTACTTACGATAACTCGCCAGATGAAGACTTCATTATTGATACGTTGCCAGACCATGACAACACGCTGGTGATTACCGGACTCAGCGGACACGGTTTTAAGTTTGCTTCCGTACTGGGCGAAATTGCGGCTGATTTTGCCCAGGGTAAACCGTCAGCCTTTGACCTGACACCATTCAGGCTGTCCCGTTTTAAGCGATAATTGATCAATGGCCTCGTTGGTGAGGCCATTTTTAATGACAGGAATAACATTGATGCGCCGCATCTTTCACTATCTGGTTAATAATATTCGCGAGCATTTCATGCTCTACATTATTTTATGGTCGCTGCTGGCGATTATGGACGTCATATATATTATGTTCTTCTAATTGATATGCGCTGACATTAATTGACAAAAACTGATAATTACTTAATTTCATTGCAATAAACTGAATAACATAATTCTCATCCTTCCTTGTTTTCAAGCCCTTCTCTTTGTTCACTCACACTAACGATTTGATGATTGCGCCTTTAATTAATCAATTTTATTGAAATAAGAATAAATATCATCACCATTGTTATTTATTAGTTGCATTAATGTCTTTTACGCGCCATTTTCATTCACTTCTGAAATATCTAACGGTATGTTTATGCAATTCAATAATAGTCCACAGCGTTATGGCGTGGTGTCTGCCGCATTGCACTGGCTGGTCGCTATTGCCGTTTATGGCATGTTTGCTCTGGGTTTATGGATGGTAACACTCAGTTATTACGATGGTTGGTATCACCAGGCGCCTGAACTGCATAAAAGTATCGGTGTGTTGCTGATGATGGGACTGGTTGTCCGCATTGTCTGGCGGGTTGTTTCCCCTCCCCCTGCCGCGCTGAAAAGCTATTCCCGTCTAACCCGCATTGCGGCGGCATTGGGCCACCTCACTTTATATACCCTGCTTTTTTCTATTGTCATCAGCGGCTATCTGATCTCTACCGCAGACGGTAAAGCAATCAGCGTATTTGGTTGGTTCGATGTTCCCGCCACCTTTGCCAACGCAGGCGTACAAGCCGACATCGCCGGTAACGTGCACCTGTGGCTCGCGTGGGCCGTGGTGGTTTTATCACTTCTGCATGGGCTAATGGCCCTGAAACATCACTTTATCGATAACGACGATACCCTTAATCGCATGTTGGGAAAATCGTCATCTGACTATGGAGCTTAAAATGAAAAAAAACCTGCTGGGACTCACACTTGCCTCTTTATTATTCACGACCGGCTCTGCCATCGCGGCGGATTACAAAATTGACAAAGAGGGACAGCATGCCTTTGTTAATTTCCGCATTCAGCATCTGGGGTACAGCTGGCTGTACGGCACATTTAAAGACTTCGACGGTACATTTACCTTTGACGAGAAAAATCCGGCTGCCGATAAAGTCAATGTCACCATCAACACCAACAGTGTTGATACCAATCATGCCGAGCGTGACAAACACCTGCGTAGTGCAGAATTCCTCAATGTGAGCAAGTTCCCGCAGGCCACCTTTACGTCCACCAGCGTGAAGAAAGAGGGCAACGATTTGGATATCACCGGTAACCTGACCCTGAACGGCGTCACCAAACCGGTAACACTGGATGCAAAGCTGATGGGTCAGGGTGGCGATCCATGGGGTGGCACACGCGCCGGTTGTGAAGCTCAAGGGAAAATAAAGCTGAAGGATTTCAACATCACCACCGATCTCGGTCCCGCTTCGCAGGAAGTCGAATTAATTATCTCGGTGGAAGGCGTACAGCAGAAATAACGTCCTATTGATGCCGGATGAGGCTTTTGCCACCATCCGGCATCGTGTTACTGCGCCGGATCGGGAATACCGAGCTTAGTATTTAAATGACCCCGCGATTTGTTAAAGATCTTATTGCCGTTCTCACGCCCCGCGCGACGGCGGCGCTGCTCTTCTTCCGGCAGTTCACTCTCTTCACTACACAGTTCACTACAGCAGCCTTTATACTTTTGCGCACAGGCTGGACACTGAATAAACAGCAGATGGCAGCCATCGTTTTTGCAATTGGTATGGCTGTCACATGCGCTACCGCACTGGTGACAATGCGAAATCACATCGTCAGAGATCCTTTCACCCATGCGTTCATCGAAAACAAAATTTTTGCCGATAAAACGCACAGGCAGCCCCTGCTCACGCGCTTTGCGGGCATACTCAATAATGCCGCCCTCAATGTGCCAGACTTTGCTAAACCCGTTATGTTTCATCCAGGCACTGGCTTTCTCACAACGAATCCCCCCGGTACAGTACATAACGATTTTTTTATCCTTATGCTCCTGCATCATGTCTACCGCTTTCGGCAGTTGATCGCGGAAGGTGTCTGCCGGGATCTCCAGTGCGTTTTCGAAGTGACCCACTTCATATTCATAGTGGTTGCGCATATCAATAAACACCGCATCCGGATCGTCCAGCATGGCATTCACTTCAGCAGCCTTCAGATAATCACCCACGTTGCTGGCGTCAAAATCAGGATCATCAATGCCATCCGCGACAATTCGCTCACGGACCTTCATGCGCAGAACCCAGAAAGATTTGCCGTCATCATCTAATGCAATATTGAGACGCACCCCGGATAATGCAGGATCAAATGCGTATAACTGTTGGCGAAACGCATCAACGTGACTTTGCGGTACACTGATTTGTGCGTTAATGCCTTCCCGCGCAAGATATACGCGGCCAAACACATTCAATGTCGTGAACAGTTGATACAGTGCATCACGCGTTTGCTGAGGATCAGCGATGGTGAAATATTTATAGAATGAAATCGTCGTGCGCGGCTCAGATTCCGCCAGCATTTTAGCTTTGAGCGCGTCATTCGAAATGCGGTTGTGTAACACTGGCATGGTGTACGTATCCTGCAATCAGTAAAAATGAAAATTGGCCGGCATGATAAAGCAAACATCGCCAATTTACATCCACACATTTTACGCTACATTTCATACTTCACGATAAAAACGCAACAACAATTGATGGTTTAATCACCGTTCTCCCGTCGTAAATTTTGATACGCGTAAAAAAATGCGACAATACAGGGAATTGGTCGTTAGAAGACAGGATAGACATGACGAATTTACCCAAGTTTTCGGCTGCGCTACTGCATCCGCGTTATTGGTTAACCTGGTTGGGTATTGGCATCCTTTGGTTAATCGTGCAGTTACCCTACCCAGTGCTCTATAAATTGGGATGTGCATTAGGGCACCTGGCATTGCGTTTGATGAAACGTCGGGCAAAGATTGTTTCCCGCAATCTGGAACTGTGCTTCCCGCAAATGAGCGAGCAGGAACGCCAGCAGATGATGGTAAAAAACTTCGAGTCTGTCGGTATGGGCGTAATGGAAACCGGTATGGCCTGGTTTTGGTCCGACAGGCGAATATCACGCTGGACTGAAGTTATCGGAATGGAGCATATCCGTGACGTTCAGGCACAGAAGCGTGGGATCCTGTTAGTTGGTCTGCACTTTTTGACCCTTGAGTTGGGCGCACGCCAGTTTGGCTTACAAGAGCCGGGAATTGGCGTGTATCGTCCTAACGACAATCCGCTGCTCGACTGGCTGCAAACCTGGGGGCGTATGCGCTCCAATAAATCAATGCTCGATCGTAAAGACCTGAAAGGGATGATTAAAGCGTTGAAGAAAGGTGAAGTGGTCTGGTACGCGCCGGATCACGATTACGGCCCTCGCGCCAGTGTATTTGTGCCTTTGTTCGCCGTTGAACAAGCTGCGACGACGTCCGGTACCTGGATGCTGTCACGAATGTCGAATGCCTGCCTGGTGCCATTTGTTCCCCGCCGCAAACCTGACGGCAAGGGGTATCAATTGATCATGCTGCCACCGGAGTGTTCACCACCGCTGGACAATGCTGAAACAACGGCGGCCTGGATGAATAAAATCGTTGAAAAATGCATCATGATGGCCCCCGAGCAATACATGTGGCTACATCGCCGCTTCAAGACACGTCCTGAAGGCTCCCCGTCTCTGTACTGAGTCTTTGTTGCAGTCCAGTGGGCTGCAACACCTTCTCTCCCCTTTTAGGTTTAACTGCTATCCGCATTGCAGCAACTATCAACCAGGCGCATAATTAGCCTGCTTATTTATATTTAATCGATAGCGCAAACAGCGCATCACACTGCGGATCGCTATGTCACCCTCTGATGTCCCCATAAACTGGAAACGCAATCTCACCGTTGCCTGGCTGGGCTGTTTTTTAACCGGCGCAGCATTTAGCCTGGTCATGCCATTTTTACCCCTTTACGTCGAGAGTCTTGGCGTGACGGGTCACAGCGCCCTGAATATGTGGTCAGGGCTGGTATTCAGTATCACCTTCCTGTTTTCAGCGATTGCCTCACCTTTCTGGGGCGGGCTGGCCGACCGTAAAGGCCGGAAAATTATGCTCTTACGCTCGGCGCTGGGCATGGCCATCGTCATGCTGCTGATGGGGCTGGCGCAAAATATCTGGCAGTTCTTGATCCTGCGCGCCCTGCTGGGTTTACTCGGTGGATTTATTCCTAATGCCAACGCACTGATCGCAACCCAGGTGCCACGCAATAAAAGCGGCTGGGCGTTGGGAACACTTTCCACCGGCGGCGTCAGTGGTGCTTTACTTGGGCCACTGGCAGGCGGGTTACTTGCCGATCAGTATGGTCTGCGCCCCGTATTTTTCATTACCGCCCTGGTGCTGTTGATCTGTTTTATTCTGACACTCTTTTTTATCCGTGAACGCTTCCAGCCAGTGAGCAAGAAAGAGATGCTGCACGTTCGCGAAGTCGTGACGTCGTTAAAGAATCCAAAGCTGGTGCTGAGCTTGTTTGTCACTACCCTGATAATTCAGGTTGCAACCGGCTCTATTGCGCCAATCCTGACGCTGTATGTACGGGAGCTTGCGGGCAATGTCAGCAATATCGCGTTTATCAGCGGGATGATTGCCTCTGTACCCGGTGTTGCGGCCTTAATCAGTGCACCAAGACTCGGCAAATTGGGTGACAGGATTGGCCCGGAGAAGATCCTGATCGTGGCATTGGTTATCTCCGTACTGTTGTTGATCCCAATGTCATTCGTCCAGACACCCTGGCAGCTAGGCGTGCTGCGCTTTTTACTGGGTGCCGCTGATGGTGCATTGCTGCCTGCCGTACAGACCTTGCTGGTGTATAACTCAACCAACCAAATCGCCGGGCGCATCTTTAGTTACAACCAGTCGTTTCGTGATATCGGCAACGTGACTGGGCCGTTAATGGGAGCTGCTATATCAGCAAATTATGGCTTCCGTGCCGTCTTCTGCGTCACCGCGGGTGTTGTGTTATTCAACGCTTTCTACTCGTGGAATAGTCTGCGCCGTCGCCGGGGATCTCAGGTCCCGGGATGATTTTGTATATCCATTCTCAACGCTCCCCCCAACATATCAATTGGCTTAATGTGGGGGGATACGCAGAGTGAACTCAATAACAGTTCTGATCGTACTGGCTACACATCTTTTTTAAACGTCATGACACTCAATAACGCTTAATATTATTCTAGCTGTTATAGTAAACCACTTTATTTCTACCTGAGTTTTTCGCTTCATACAGCGCAGCATCAGCATATGATACGACTTTATCAGCAGAATAATCATCAGATTTACTACAATATACACCGATGCTGATTGTCATTTTCTCTTTCAAGCCATATATATTGGGCACCGCTGTTTCAGTCTCAACATTTTTTCTTATTCGTTCCGCAACAAACATTACTTCAGCTTTATCTTTACACTTAATCAGTATCCCAAACTCTTCCCCACCAATTCTCGCAAAAATATCGGAGTCCCTGATCGATTTATTAACAATATCAACAATGCTCTTTATAACGCGATCGCCTTCCTGATGGCCATAAGTATCATTGATGCGTTTGAATTTATCTATATCCAGTATCATTATACAAACAGCACCTTTTACTAAAGATGACTTCAGTGCCTTATAGAATAATTTCCGGTTATATATCTTAGTCATCGCATCTTTTATTGCTGAATCCGTCTCTCTCTTAAGAATAATGAACGTGTTGTACATTAATATAGATATGATACATAAGGTGCTGATGACTTCGATGCCCCTACTGACATACCAAATATACATACTATATTCATCCAGACTTAACAGCAGAACATTCGTCAGGATTGCCGAGCAACACAGTAACGCGATGCTTTTCCATAAGATACCATGCATTTTGGTTTTCACTGCCAGATACAATAAAACCATCCCCCATGCAATAATCAGAGAATATATGTAGCCAATATGCCAGTGCACCGTTTTATTGTCAGCTTTGAGACTGGTAATTTTAATCGTGACATCAGCGTTATAGCTGGATAAATTATGTGAAAGGAATGCAATTGCCAGCATAATCAGCAATGCTATAATGATGTAGCATGGTTCTCTTTCTTTAGTCTCAATAACGGTGGAAGTCGCTTTATACGCTTTCAATGATACAAAAAACAATGCAATAAAACTCACTTGCCTAAAATAATAGAAGATAGCAATATCATTTGTCCGTTTTTCTATCAAAACACTATCATTAATTAAATCCTGAACGATATATATAGTTTCTATAAAATAGATATTATTACTGAGGAATGCCATTCCTAATATCATCAGGTATGTTAGATCTCTCCTGCAAAGGTACTGAAATAGCATAAAAAGAAAAATAATTCCGTACAGAAAGAACAACCCCACGATGATAATTAAATATGTTGTTTGAGGTACACTCTGCACTTCTAACTGATACTGAGAAAGACACACACCAACAATAAGATAGCTGACTAAGCAAACTATGTAAAAACTCATCAACCTGCTATTGTTTGAATTACTATTATCCATAACAGCCTTGGCAAGAATCCCTTTTAGCATTTTATATATTAAGTTATTACTTTTTGCAAATTAATAATTCAACCCATAACACAACATTATTTATTCATCTTTTAATGATAAATAGCTTATCTATAACTTCTGTTATTATTCATTAAATATGATGAATTCATTTTTATGCAAACCAGGAGTTTACATACGAGTTACAAATTAAATGGTTGGCGATATTATCCACATTACTAAATGTTGATGATTTCAGATGTTATCTATATCTGCTTCTTGATATCATTCTCCTTTAATTTCATGCCGTTAATTAATGTTTATCTCATCTGCCCATTGTGTTTTTTCATTGTAAGCTGTCGCAAGTTTGCTATTCAATCACCCCCTTTAAACTATAATATCCTCACGTATTGTGCTCCAGTCATAACCGCTTGAGTTTAATACATTACACCCCATTCTTAGATACTTAAGGTTTATTGTTCATGAATCGTATTGGCGGCAGAGTTCAACCCGTATTTTTGTTGTTCCAGGAAGCACCACAACCGTGTGGTTAGGGTGAGAAACACCCGATGCTTCAAGTCGTTGCATACCTGAAACTTCGCGATAAACGAATGCTTTGACAGTTTTCACCACACCACCTATATCTTTTTATTAAGCCAATCACCCATGCGATCAGGATGCGAATATGAATGCCTTGTACCCCACCCTTGAAGAAGCCATTGATGCAGCCCGTGAAGAGTTTCTGGCCGATAATTCAGGCCTTGAATCTGACGAAGCCAGTGTCCAGCAGCTGAACGTACAAAAGTACGTGCTACAGGATGGCGATATCATGTGGCAAGCTGAGTTCTTTGCCGACGAAGATGATGGTGAAGGCGAATGTTTGCCCATGCTGAGCGGTGAAGCGGCACAAAGCGTTTTTGATGGTGACTATGATGAGATTGATATTCGCCAGGAGTGGCAGGAGGAAAATACGCTCCACGAATGGGATGAGGGTGAATTTCAACTGGAGCCTCCCCTTGACACAGAGGAAGGCCAGACCGCAGCCGATGAATGGGATGAACGGTAGTTACTCGTAAGGCCCATGGTGTACATCGAGCGGTAATAGCAACGTATCAAACACCAGCGAAAACGGCAGATCCAGGATGGTGACATAACGCCACGCAGAGTCCCGGACGTCCCATTGTACGCCTGGATAGTATTGATTTCCGTGTCCTTGACCGGGGATCGTCCGGCTAATAATGCTGCCGCATCCGCTCAGAAGAAAGACCATCATTCCCACAGCCAGTATTCGCACTGGATACCTCATGACTTTTATATTCAGTATAAAAAAATACCGGCTCCAGGCCGGTATTTTTACGTTTCACACGCTTATTTTTTCCTGAGCGCCAGTGGGTTCAGGGTTATCCCCTGATAATAATTAACCCATGAGGAATACTTATCTGGTGAATTCCAGACGCGATAATGTAAACGCGCCATGGTCACCGGATCGCTCAACAGAA
This sequence comes from Citrobacter sp. HN-141, assembly GCF_033341895.1. NCBI lineage: Bacteria > Pseudomonadati > Pseudomonadota > Gammaproteobacteria > Enterobacterales > Enterobacteriaceae > Citrobacter > Citrobacter sp. HN-141. The sequence continues at coordinate 86,200 of NZ_JAWPBF010000001.1, forward strand.
CCAGGCGGCGATCGCGATTCAGTTTCTCCGGCGTTTCATTCAGCGCCTGCTCGACATGGCGATCGCGTGCGATTTCAAGCACGTTACTCGCACGATGGCGCGCGGTAGCCATGGCCGTTGCCAGCGCGTTAAACGACGGATTAAACACGGCGTGCATGAAACCGTCATCCAGCGAACGATTACGGTTCAACTCCAGATAGTTATCCGTGTCCACCAGCACCTTCGGCGGTGAATACTCTTCCGGGATCAGGAACAGTTTCCAGCGTTTGGTACGTAACCCAACCGTTGAACGACTGGAAATGACGGAAACAAACGGCGACAGGATTAGTGAAAAGACAATCGGAGCCAGCCAGAACAGGAAACGCAGATCCAGCCAGGCCATCCCTACTGCCCACACCAGACCCAGCAACAGCTGAGATCCGTGACGCATAAACGCCTCGCCCCACGGAGTGGAGTCGTCATCACGTTGCGGCGAATTCCACACCACTTCCCATCCGAGGAAGGCACTCACCACGAAAACGGTGTGGAACAGCATACGCACCGGCGCCAGCAGCACGGAGAACAGAACCTCCAGCAGCAGCGACAGCGTGACGCGAATAAATCCACCGTACTCTTTCGTGCCTTTGCACCAGATAAGCAGAATACTTAGCAGCTTCGGCAGGAACAACAGCACCATCGTTGAGGCAAACAACGCGATAGCCAGCTCAGGACGCCACTGCGGCCAGACCGGGAACAGCTGACGTGGTTGCAGGAAGTACTGCGGTTCCGTCAACGCATGGACCACCTGCAATGCGGTCGACAACGCGAGGAACATAAACCATAACGGCGCGGACAGATAGGACATAACGCCGGTCAGGAACACCGCGCGATGAACCGGGTGCATCCCTTTAACCAGGAACAGCCGGAAGTTCATCAGGTTACCGTGGCACCAGCGACGGTCACGCTTGAGCTCATCCAGCAGGTTTGGTGGCAGCTCTTCATACGAGCCCGGCAGATCGTAAGCAATCCACACGCCCCAGCCCGCACGACGCATCAATGCCGCTTCCACGAAGTCATGGGAGAGGATCGATCCCGCAAACGAGCCTTCGCCCGGTAGCGGTGCAAGCGCACAGTGTTCAATAAACGGTTTCACACGAATAATCGCGTTATGACCCCAGTAGTGCGACTCACCCAACTGCCAGAAGTGAAGTCCGGCGGTAAACAGCGGGCCATAAACGCGGGTAGCAAACTGCTGGCAGCGCGCGTACAGGGTGTCCATACCAGACGCTTTCGGTGAAGACTGGATAATCCCGGCATTCGGGTTCGCTTCCATCAGGCGTACCAGACCGGTCAGACAGTCTCCGCTCATCACGGAGTCAGCGTCCAGCACCACCATATAGCTGTACTGGTTGCCCCAGCGACGACAGAAGTCATCAATGTTACCGCTTTTACGCTTCACACGGCGACGGCGGCGGCGGTAGAAAATCTGTCCTTCGCCCTGCACTTCGGCAATCAGTTCCATCCACGCCTTTTGTTCCGCGACGCAGATATCGGGGTTATAGCTGTCACTCAGAATGTAAACATCGAAATGCTCCGCATTCCCCGTGGCTTTAACCGACTCCCACGTCGCACGCAGGCCCGCGAATACGCGGTCAACGTCCTCGTTACAGATAGGCATGATTAGCGCGGTACGGTGCTCGGGATTCAGCGGTTCATCCCCTACCGTTGAGGCAGAAATACTGTACTTGTCACGCCCAATCAGCAACTGCAGGAAGCCCATCAGCGCGGTCCAGAAACCGGCTGATACCCAACAAAAAAGCACGGCAAACAAAATGAGGATACCGGTCTGTAGCACATAAGGCAGCAACTGCATAAAGGAAACCCACAGGTTCTGCCCCATCATATCTGCTGGATTAATGAACGCCCATCCCTGATAAGGAAGGATCGTCTTCATATACCAGGTCGCGACGACCGTTTGCGCCAGCGTTAAGATCAACAGCGTGTAACGGCGGATCGTGCCGACGGTACGCCATTTTTGCTCACTCTCTTGTTCTTCTTTCGTTAAACGAGAAAGATAACGCGGTGTGACATCGCGCCCACGCAGGCGATCCCAAAAACGGCCAACCGGGTTAGTACGCCAGGGATCGGGAAACATTGAGGTACGTGTCGCTTTCGGCATTGCCTGCAGCTGGTCACGCCCTTCATCATCCTTTATCAACTGATCTTTGGCCAGAGAGTCTGGCCAGGCTTGCTCAAGGCGAGCTTTTACAGAACCCTGCGGTGAATCATCTTCGCGCGAGTAAGTACGGTGCTCGGCATCCAGCGCCTGATGAACGGCGCGGATGTCAGTTTTCGGCAGTGCCGCTTTTTCGATATCCGAAAGCGGCATTGCGTCAATATACTCAGTTGTCTTATTCATTGGCAGGTAACTGGTAGCTCCAGGTTTCACTCAACGGCTGATCGGCATTGGCCAACGCAGCACGCATTTCAGTGGTTTTCTTCGCATCTTTCACTTTCACGCGCAGCATCAAACGCCACCCTTTCGTGACCGGGTTGTAACGCACGGTGCTTTCCACGATTTCACCGTTGTCGCCAATGCTGGTTTGCGCGGTAATCGGGGTGTCCTGCGGCAGCTTTTTCATCTCGGTGCCGGTGAAATCCACCACAAACGCGATAGTGCCGTCAGGCTGGCGAATGAGATTGGATTGTTTGACATCCCCTGTGGAACGGCGAGTCTGCTGCACCCAGGCATTTTCTGGCGCATGAAGCTTATCTTCATCACGCGTAAACGTCAGGGTGTACTTAAAGTTCATCTCTTTGCCTGCTTCCGGCAGTTGATCCGGCGTCCAGTAGGCAACGATGTTATCGTTTGTTTCGTCGTTAGTGGGGATCTCAACTAATTCAATTTTGCCTTTACCCCAGTCACCTTTTGGCGTGATCCAGGCACTTGGGCGCAGGTCATAACGATCGTCGATATCTTCGAAACGGGAGAACTGACGTCCACGTTGCAGCAGGCCGAATCCCTGCGGGTTTTCCATCGCAAAGCTGCTCACCGCGAGATGTTTCGGGTTATTCAGCGGACGCCAAATCCACTCGCCGTTACCAGCATGGATAGACAATCCGTTTGAGTCGTGCAGTTCAGGACGATAATTTGTCGTCGGAGAAGGCTGGTTCGGCCCGAACAGGAACATACTGGTTAACGGAGCTACGCCCAGTTTGCCCACTTTATCGCGCAGATAGACTTTGGACTGAACATCCACAACCGTGTCACGCCCAGGAATAATCACAAAGCGATACGCCCCGGTCGCACGCGGGGAATCCAGCAAGGCATAAATGGTTAAACGTTTGTCAGTCGGTTTTGGACGTTCGATCCAAAACTCGCGGAAGCGGGGAAATTCTTCGCCAGAAGGCAGAGCGGTATCTATCGCGAGACCGCGCGCAGACAGACCATAGACCTGGCCTGCACCCAGAACACGGAAATAGCTGGCACCGAGCATGCTGACGATTTCATCGTTTTTATCTTTGCTGTTGATCGGATACAGCACTTTGAACCCGGCGAAACCGAGATCTTTTACCGTGTCTTTATCATGCTGAACATCGCCAAAATTAAAGTAATCCGGGCTGTATTTGATTCTTTTCACCGCAGTGGCGGTGACTTCGTTGATTTTGACCGGCGTGTCGAAGTACATACCCTGGTGGTAGAATTCGAGCTTAAATGGGGTCTTGAGATTGCTCCAGTACGCTTTGTCGCGATTAAACTGGATCTGCTGATAATCCGCATATTTCATGTCGCGGAAAACGGAGGGCAAGTTACTTTTTGGCGCCTCGTAGCCTTTATCGGCTAAGGATTGAGCTTGCTTTGCAACATCATCAATACTGAACGCCCAGCTCGATGATGTATACAGCGTTAACATTACTGCTGCACCCAACCAACGCATTTTCATCATTTGTAGTTTATGTTTCATAATTAGTAAGCACTTCCCCCTTTGTGTGCTTATATTGATCCGATCCATTTTAATGGATAATCGGGTATTCCGACAACTGAATCCCTGTATTGTTCGCGTGCTGGCTCATGGTTTAATCAGGTTCGCCTACCTGTTTTCACTTTGAGTGCTTATCCTGGAGACAGGTTGTTGGACTTCGTGTAGGGTTGCCTTCGAATGTAACCATAATTCGTCTTAGGGATAAGACGAAAAGTCTGAGAATACGTAACTGTCTATGAGCTCTGTATCTCCACCGCGTGAATATTTTCTGGATTCCATCCGTGCCTGGCTGATGTTGTTGGGGATTCCCTTCCATATCTCGCTGATCTACTCCACGCATACCTGGCATGTGAACAGTGCAGAACCGTCATGGATATTGACCCTCTTTAACGATTTCATACATGCATTTCGCATGCAGGTCTTCTTTGTTATTTCGGGTTATTTTTCATACATGCTGTTTTTGCGCTACCCCTTAAAGCGCTGGTGGAAAGTGCGTGTTGAACGTGTGGGTATCCCCATGCTGACCGCCATCCCGCTACTCACGCTGCCGCAATTTATCATGCTGCAATATGTGAAAGGTAAAGCCGACAGCTGGCATACTCTCAGTGGATACGATAAATACAACGCACTGGCATGGGAGCTGATTTCTCATCTGTGGTTTTTACTCGTCCTTGTCGTTTTAACAACCGTGAGTATGTGGGTGTTTAGCCAAATGAAACACCGGTTGACGAGCCCCGATGGCATCAGCACTTCCACGGTATCGATGACGAAACTGACGTTGATTTTTTTGTTGCTTGGCGTCGGATACGCCGCCGTCAGAAGAACAATTTTTATCGTCTACCCGTCTATTCTCAGCGATGGCATGTTTAATTTCATCGTCATGCAAACGCTGTTCTATGTGCCGTTCTTTATGCTCGGCGCGCTGGCGTTTATCAATCCGCAGCTAAAAGCACTGTTCACAACGCCCTCGCGCAGCTGCACGTTCGGTGCGGCATTCGCTTTTGTGGCTTATCTGCTCAATCAACGCTATGGAAACGGCGATGCCTGGATGTATGAAACCGAATACGTGATAACGATGGTGATGGGACTGTGGATGGTTAACGTCGTTTTCTCGCTCGGCCACCGTTTATTGAATTTCCAGTCAGCCCGCGTCACCTATTTTGTCAATGCTTCACTGTTTATCTATCTGGTGCATCATCCGTTGACGCTGTTTTTCGGTGCCTATATCACACCACACATCACATCAAATCTGCTGGGTTTTCTCTGTGGGCTGCTGTTTGTGGTCGGGATTGCGGTAATATTGTACGAAATCCACTTGCGCATACCGGTGCTGAAGTTCCTCTTTTCCGGGAAACCCATCGTTAAGCAGGATAAAAACAAGGCCATTGCCGGATAGCAGACCTGTCATTGCATGGCTCAGAGCAGCCATTCAATCGGTAATATAGAGGCCAGCCTCACCAGAACCCGCTTCCAGAATCCTGTGGCGGGTTCTTTTTTCACTACCCGCTCACTGCCGCCAGGACAGTCTACCCAGTTTATCCGGCCCCAGCGGTCCAGGCGCAATTGCCAGGCCACATCACGCTGGCTTTGCATAAAGCGTTTATGAATCAATGACGCCAGCACTTCACTCTCAATCACAAACCCCATTTCCGTATTGAGCAACGTTGAGCGCGGATCAAAATTAAGCGAGCCGATGAAGACTTTGCGGCCATCAATGCTGAAGGTTTTCGCATGCAGACTGGAGCCCGAATTGCCGGTCAGCCCGCGATCGTGTACCACCGCACCGCGATCGCGGGTTGGTTTTAGCTCATACAGTTCTACACCATAGCGCAGCAATTTTTTCCGCCAGCGCGCATATCCCGCATGCACAATTGCCACATCATTCGCGGCCAGCGAGTTAGTTAAAATAGCAATTTTTACCCCTTTTCGGACCAGGCGCAGGAGCTGTGCGACTCCGGCACGTGTCGGCACAAAGTAAGCGGAAATTATATCAATACGCTCAGTGGGTGAGCCCATGACGTCAAACAAACGCTGCGGTAATAGCGAGTGACGCGGCGCTTTCCCCTCTCCTTTTGCCGGATCGTCACTGAGCAGCCGCGTTTTGGCCCAAATCAGCGACAGTGAACCCTGATCGAGCTGCGTCATAAACTGGCTGGTCTCCAGTTTGTGCAAATAGCGTCGGGTAATATCGTCGTTATACCAGGATTCTGGCAGTTCAATACGTTGCGTCGTTTCTGGCTCAGACAACGCAAGGACGCTCTGTAACGTTGAAACTGACTGACATTGCCAGTAGCGCTCAAAATCATCCGCGACCTCTTTCACCACCGGACCGATGGCCATCACGTCAAGATCGGAAAACAACGGTTCTTCACCCGCACCAAAATAGGCATCACCGATATTACGCCCGCCAACCAGCGTCACTACACCGTCCGCGGTATAACTTTTATTGTGCATGCGGCGATTGAGCCGGGCGAAATCGGTTAAATACCCCAACGCGCGAAGGATGCGAAATGAGAAGGGATTAAACAGGCGGACTTCAATATTCGGATGGTTATCCAGCAGACGCAGCGTGTCATCAAGGCCCGGCGTGTTGTTATCATCCAACAGCAAACGAACCCGTACCCCGCGTTTCGCCGCGGCCAGCAGAACAGAAAACAACAGCAGCCCGGACATGTCGTTCTCCCAGATGTAATACTGCACATCCAGCGTTCGTTCCGCCATTTCTGTCAGCCGATAACGGGCTGCGAAAGCATCCAGACTGTCATCCAGTGCCAGAATGCCGCACTGATCCGGATGGCTTACGCACAATGGGGTAATGGCACGCTCAAGTCGCGTCATATCAGGCCGTGTTATCATCGCCTTGTTGGGTGAGTAATCTCTTGTATAACCTGGCATTTTCCTCATCAAAACACACGAAATAGATTTGATCAGGTAGCGCACGGCGGGTGATAAACTTCAGCACCGTATTCACCGCTATCTCCGCCGCCGCCGCACGTGGATACCCGTAGGCTCCGGTGCTGATAGCCGGGAACGCAATAGATTGATAGCCATTGGCCAGTGCCAGTTGTAATGAATTGCGATAGGCCTCCTCAAGGCGTTCAGCTTCATGATGATCGCCGCCCTGCCAGACGGGCCCAACAGTGTGGATCACCGCTTTGGCGGGAAGATCTCCCGCCAGGGTGATAACCGCATGACCGGTTGGGCATTCGCCCTGTTGCTGTAATACCTGTTTGCAGGCTTCCAACAGTGCCGGTCCAGCTGCACGATGAATCGCTCCATCAACGCCACCGCCGCCCAGCAATGAGGAGTTGGCCGCATTGACAATCACATCAACGGCGATTGTCGTAATGTCGCCCTGTAAAACATGAACACGCGATTGCATAAGTTCCCCCTGACAAAACACTCTCTGTTAAGTGTACAGCAGGGTTTTCTACGAAATCTCACTTTTTAACCATACAGGTGCATATCTACGCCGGAACGATTCATTTATATTCAATATTAAGAATCGCCAGATTTTTCTGTTCATTAAGGTACTGCATTTTCACACTGGCAATTTGCTGGAGGCTTTCAGGGGCCATCGCTATCTGTTGCGTGTTATAGCGACTACTCCGTAGCTTGCCATCACGTATACATGACAATTCAATCTGTTGTTGTTGCGAGTTCACCTCACAAGGCGATTCAACTATTGCGCCACGGAAATGGATAATTCCGCCAGGTGTGATTTGCTGCGCCGTTGCGGAGAACATAAAAAAAGAAGTAACACATAAACTGGTACTTAAAATACGTTTTAATAAGGTGCTCATAAGGGTTCCTCAATGATAAACCATCCTTGAGGGATCGAAGTGATCCTTCACCGCTGCGATTAACGACCAAATAAAAACGTTTTCACGTCTCTATATTCATAGAACAGCACCGCTGTCCCAGCCACACCCTTAAAGCAAATACAGCAAAAAATCATGAGCGACTGCTTGAATCAGGCCACTGCTGGGACAGATGCAATGACTGCCCATCCGAAACGGTAACGACAATGTTGACCGTATCTTCAGGTGAAATATTAAAGCTCAGTTTTGTTAATTCAATCGGCCGATTAGCAGGGATCGACAGGCTTGTTTTCTGTTGCGTTTGGCTTTGCCCCCCCGACCCTTTACGTATGGCAAGAACTTGTACCTGGCACACGCAGGGTTGCGATAACGTCACCTGCGGAATAATGGTATACATCTCACCTTGCTGGGTTGTATTAAAGGTTATTTGATTTGAAAGCGCGGCAATAAGTAATAGCGTATGCATAATATGCTCCCGAAAAAAAACAGGGCTTTCGCCCTGTTTATTATCAGTCATAAAACTGAATTAGTGCTGGTTAGCTGTCGCATTGTTGCCATAACCAACCTGCTGAATCAGAACATTCGAGTCAGATGCAGTCTGATTAACCACCGCACCGTTACGACCACCGAACTGAGTTACACTGATGTCAGCATTTTTTGCATTCCACTGATTGATATCTGCGCTGTTCTGGAAGCCAGTCTGTTTCAGGCTAATGGTACTATCATCAGCACCTTGCCCGACGGTAGCACCGTTACCATGTCCGTGTTGTGTGATGGTCACGTCTGATTTACGTGCATCACTTTGCAGCGCATTCGCAACGTTACTTGACCCATATTGGTAAATACTCAATGAAGAGTCCGGGCCATAATTACTACCACCGTTATGGTGACCATTGCTGTTCAATTGCGGAACAAGGCCTGCCAGAGCACTGCCAGAAACTACGATTGCTGCGAATGCTGCCACTTTTAAAAGTTTCATGGTAAAACCCCCATCGGATTGATTTAAACGTCGTTCACGGATTAGCGTTGAGTAACGCGAATTGCCATTTGCGACTGTCTCTGCACCACAACTGCTGTTTTTTGTGTACCGTACTGGGTAATATTTGCTTTATTACCAGAACCTTTCTGGATAATCATCGCTGTATTACCGTAAGAACTTTGTTTAATACTCGCATCATTGGAGCTGCCCGTTTGATCAATATATGCAAAATTATATGATCCTGTCTGGTCTGTTCTCGCCCGGTTACCTGAACCTTCTTGCGAAATGACCGACAATAACTTGCTGCCCTCCTGGCGAGTATTTGCACTGTTAGCAGTGCCAACCTGACCAATAATGGCTGCCTGATTAAATGAAGACTTACTTAATTCATTTACCGCAAAGTTATATTCTGAATTAGCTAAATCATAACTGGTTGCGGATGCAATCCCAGGCACACCCAGTATTGTAAACATCATAAATAACAACTTGTTTTTCATGCTGTCACCCTGGACCTGGTCGTACATGAAGTTAAATTAATTACCACTCAAATTGTTGTTAACATGACTTACATTTGTTAACGCCACGTTACGATGAAGAGTATGTCCGTTGAAACATTTTAAATAACTCACCCGCGAGTGGTATTTTTATATCCAGATTCACACCAAAGTACTAATTAACAGTGAATAACACCGCTACAGGTAAAGGTTTTATTTTTATTTCGTCATCAGGAATGAATGTCTATGCAGTCACTGAAAAAGTGCACTTTCCACGATTTCAGGGCTTCGTAGCACCGCGTCGCGATAGTCATCGATGCAAGTCGTGACAAAGGTCAGTTTTTTCCGCCTAAAATTGTCCAACGTAAAGTGGGACAAAGAATTTTGAATTCATTAGAAATATAAAACTCGATGATTATAAATTAAAACATTATAAATCAATAAATTACTATAATTTGTATGATTTTTTAAATCTATGCAGCAACGGTAAAATGTACAACTTTCCTATCAAATCTAAACTCCAATAAAACCCAAAAATCACATTTAAATAGATAATTTTACATCCTGTTACATGTTTAACACTTGCTTTAAGATTTGTAATAGCTAGATTGAAATCAGTTGAAGTCCATTTGTTTTAATATTTTCACCCCTTTGGGTCGATATTTTATTTCTACACAGCAGTGCAACATCTGTCAGTACTTCTGGTGCCTCTATTTTAGTAGAGACAGCTGTCAGGTGTGCGACTAAAAAGTGGAGTTTCATCATGTTTAATGAAGTCCATAGCATTCATGGTCATACATTATTGTTGATCACGAAACCTTCTTTGCAGGCAACTGCATTATTACAACATTTAAAACAATCACTGGCGCTAACCGGAAAACTACATAATATTCAACGTTCTCTGGATGATATTTCCTCCAGCTGCATTGTTTTACTGGATATGATGGAGGCAGATAAAAAACTGATCCATTACTGGCAAGATAATTTGAGCAGAAAAAACAACAATATAAAGACGTTATTGTTGAATACCCCTGATGACTACCCTTATCGGGATATCGAAAACTGGCCACATATCAATGGCGTGTTTTACGCAACTGAAGACGAACAGCGTGTCGTTAACGGCTTGCAGGGTGTCTTACGCGGTGAATGTTACTTCACGCAAAAGCTTGCCAGTTATCTGATCACGCATTCTGGAAATTATCGTTATAACAGCACGGAGTCGGCGTTACTGACACACCGTGAAAAAGAAATACTTAATAAATTGCGTATCGGCGCCTCAAATATTGAAATCGCTCGCTCACTATTTATCAGTGAAAATACGGTAAAAACACATCTTTATAATCTTTTCAAAAAGATAGCTGTCAAAAATCGTACGCAGGCGGTCTCATGGGCCAATGATAACCTCAGGCGATAAAGCCATGAAACGCTATTTGACCTGGATAGTGGCAGCAAATTTATTCTTTGCTGCCGGGAATTTGCACGCGGCTACCAGCGTAGAGGTGGAGGTTCCCGGACTGTTAACTGACCACACTGTCTCTTCAATCGGGCATGATTTTTATCGTGCATTTAGTGACAAGTGGGAAAGTGAGTACACAGGAAATTTAACTATCAATGAAAGACCCAGTGCGCGTTGGGGAAGTTGGATCACCATAACGGTCAATCAGGACGTTATCTTCCAGACTTTTTTATTCCCCACGAAAAGAGACTTCGACAAAATTGTCGTCTTCGCATTGGCACAAACTGAGGAAGCATTAAATCGCCGGCAAATAGATCAAACACTATTAAGCACGAGCGATTTAGCGCGCGATGAATTCTAAAACATGATTTTGTCCGGAGGCTTTCATGCGTGTCAAACATGCAGTGGTTTTGCTCATGCTAATTTCACCATTAAGTTGGGCCGGAAACATGACGTTTCAGTTCCGAAACCCAAACTTTGGTGGCAACCCGAATAACGGGGCTTTTTTGTTGAACAGCGCTCAGGCGCAGAACTCCTATAAAGATCCGAGCTATAGCGATTACGGAATTGAAACCCCGTCAGCGCTGGATAACTTTACTCAGGCGATTCAGTCACAAATTCTCGGTGGCCTGCTCACCAACATTAATACCGGTAAGCCGGGAAGAATGGTGACCAATGATTTTATCATTGATATCGCTAACCGGGACGGGCAACTGCAATTGAATGTTACCGACAGGAAATCGGGAAAAACATCAACGATCGAAGTGTCGGGTTTGCAAACACAGTCAACCGATTTCTAAGCCATAGCCACGAAAGGAAAAAATCATGCAGCGCTTACTTATAATGGTTGCAGTATTTTTACTCAGCGGATGCTTAACGTCCCCACCGCAAGAAGCCGCTAAACCGACATTAATGCCTCGCGCCCAAAGTTACAAAGACTTGACGCATCTCCCGATGCCTACGGGTAAAATCTTTGTATCGGTTTACAATATCCAGGATGAAACGGGTCAGTTTAAACCTTATCCGGCAAGTAACTTCTCCACTGCCGTACCACAAAGTGCCACGGCAATGCTGGTTACCGCACTGAAAGATTCGCGTTGGTTCATCCCGCTGGAGCGCCAGGGATTACAGAACTTACTGAACGAACGGAAAATCATCCGTGCGGCACAGGAAAACGGCACGGTTGCTATTAACAACCGAATTCCGCTGCAATCATTAACCGCAGCTAACGTGATGGTGGAAGGTTCAATCATCGGCTATGAAAGCAACGTTAAATCAGGTGGTGTCGGCGCGCGTTATTTCGGTATTGGTGCAGATACGCAATACCAACTCGATCAGATTGCGGTAAACCTGCGTGTGGTTAACGTCAGTACCGGTGAGATCCTTTCTTCGGTCAACACCAGTAAAACCATCCTGTCTTATGAAGTGCAGGCAGGGGTATTCCGTTTCATTGACTACCAACGGCTTCTGGAAGGGGAAATTGGTTATACCTCTAACGAGCCGGTCATGCTTTGCCTGATGTCAGCCATTGAAACTGGCGTTATCTTCCTGATAAATGACGGTATCGATCGCGGCTTGTGGGATTTGCAGGATAAGAAACAAGTTGATAACGACATTCTGGTCAAATACCGTCATATGTCGGTACCTCCAGAGTCCTGATGCTAAAGAGAGAATAAAAAGCGTGAGGGAAGCCTCACGCTTTTTTTATTTACTGGTCAGTGTGGATGAAGTCGGGTTTTCGCGACGTGATGCCAGCCACAGACCACTGTTTTTCATCGCATAGCCAAACACCAGTCCCAGCCCCAGAGAAGGCAGAACCAACTGCCAGTCGCCCTGCCCTGCAAATGTTGCGCATGCCCCCATAAATGTGCCAGGGACAAATGAAAGCAGCCATTGCTTTGCCTGGATACACATCATAAATGCGACAATTCCCGTTATGACATAGCCAAGGATGTCCATATGCGGGGCAAGCGCGCTACCATTAATAATCACCAACGCCCACACCACACCGCTTAGCAGCGTACACGCCGAGATCCACAGCCCTTTCAGTCCACCTTGTGGGCAGGCAAAATAGGCCGTACAGCCCAGGAAACCAGCCCAACTGAGTAAACCAAGAGAAACGGCCACCCATCCCCAGAGTCCGGAGAGAATGCCCGTTGTGATTGCAATAGAGAGGAGTATGTTCATGCCGCGCATCTTAGCAGAAAAACGGCATAGTAATGAGATCGTGCACACAATTTATGCAAGTTGATAAATTGAGTTGCAGTAAATAGTGATTTAAATCACATTTATTCGTCGGTATCTTCCTGCAATTCGTCCCACATTGCGCTAATGGCATCGCGCGTCAGCGGCGCCATAGTTCGCCAGAAAGCGGTATTCGCGTGCGCCTCAACTTTACCAAGGAACGTGTCGCACCAGGGAAGCAGGTAGTCAACAAACAAGGTTTCCAGTGCTTCACTCTCATCTTCTGCGGACTGGTCTTCAAGCCAGGATGCCGCCAGCAACAAGGTGCCAATATGATCGGCTGGTGTATCCGCCAGCGGCATTCCACGCGCAGACAGGAATGCACGAACATCTGCTTCCTTCGCCCCTTCTACCCAGGCGCTACGATAAGGCGGCACTGAACACTCTTTCCCGACAAACAGCGCGTTGTAATCTGCAGCAAGCTGGGGCATATCACAGCTTTTCTGCAAACGGGCCAACAGCTCATCCTGTTCCAGTGGCCAGTTAGCAGACAGTTTACCTTCGCTAATCAGGGTAAACAGGGGAACCAGTAAAGGGTCCTGCGGTTGGCGGTAAAACAGCGAGCCCAGTACACGGCACAGGATAGAAAACTCGTTCATTGATATATTCCAGTTAGTAACAATTAAAGTTCAGCAAATTCCGCGATAGGCTCCATGCCCCGCGATTCAAGAAACGACAGCAAGCGTTTTGGTGAAACGTTCAGAATTCGCTCTTCCGGGAAGCCCACATCATCCAGAATCTTACGGCATTCACCGAACTCTCCCAACGTAAATGCGGTATGGGAATCTGAACCCAGGGCCACCCAGCCACCTGCATCACGTACTGCCGCAGCCACAGCACGACAGTTATCTTCACTGCCCTTACGCGAATGCAAAAATGAGGAATTATTGATTTCCAGTGCGACCTGATATTTTGCCGCCGCCTGTGCAATTGCGGTGATATCGACGGGATATTTGGGATTTCCTGGATGGCTGATAATATGCACATTGCCATTCGCCATCGTGGCGATCATCGCCTGAGTATTGGTCTCTTTATCGTGAGGGGCAAAAACTGGCTCATGGAAGCCCGCAATAATCAGATCGAGTGAGTCAAACATCGGCCCTGAACAGTCGATCTCCCCTTCAATATTCTTAATGTTCGCTTCTATCCCGCGCAGAATCCCCACGCCGTTCACCACGCGCGGCCAAATACGCATGTTAATAAAATGCCAGTGGTGTGGCGCATCCGCCATGTCCGGTCCATGATCGGTGATGGCAAACAGCTTGATACCCTTGCGATGGGCTTCAGCGATGTAATCACTCAGGGTGCTGTAGGCGTGGGTGCTGGCAACGGTATGCATATGCAGGTCAACGGGATACATAACTCTCTCCTGTAGTCGTTTTCCGTCAAGGATAGCAGGTATCGCCGCCATTAATACCCTAAATAATTCGGGTTGTATTGAGTCGAAACCCGGCACTGGCCGGGTTGACATTGATATCAGTAACCCCGAACGCGATCGACCTGACCGGTAACCGCTTTGCCACTTTCCAGGCTAAGGATTGTACGAGAGATATAATCCACCGCTTCCGCCGGGCGCGTTACCGCTGCAATGTGCGGCGTCATCGCCACACGCGGGTGTTTCCACAATGGGTTGTCTTCGGGTAGCGGTTCTCGGCTATAGACATCCAGCATCGCACCTTTCAGTTTTCCGCTATTCAACGATGCCAGAAGATCGTCTTCATTGAGATGAACGCCACGCGCCAGGTTAAGCACATAGGCTCCATCCTGTAATTGATTCAACAGTCCGGCATTAATAATACCTACCGTTTCTGCCGTATTGGGCAGAAGATTAATCAGCACACGCGTCTGGCTTAAAAATGCACTCAACTCTTCGGTGCCTGCAAAACTTTCCACACCAGGCCAGGATTTACGGGTACGGCTCCAACAGCGTAACGGGAAGCCCCATGCCTGCAGGCTCTCTGCCACTTTAGCCCCTAATACACCGGCCCCCATGATTCCGATAGTAAATTCATCACGGGTATACTCTTGCAACGGCTGCCACTTCGCCTGGGATTTTAATGCCTGATAGTCATCAAAGCGGCGGAACCAGTGCAACACCTGACTCACCGCATACTCCTGCATTTGCAGGCCCATACCGGTATCTTCCAGACGGAAAAGTGGAATCGAGGTATCCAGCATCTCCGGGTGCGCTTTTAGCTTACTGAGGATGGAGTCCACTCCGGCTCCCAATGCAAAGACGGCTTTCAACTTTCGTCCTGCCAGCATTTCAACCGGCGGATGCCAGACCAGCGCATAGTCGGCAGGGGCGTTATCACCCGCTTTCCACTCGCGAACGTTAGCGCCAGGGACGGCTTTCGTCAGCGCCTTTACCCACCAGGCCGTATCAAATGTAGGGTGATAGAAAATTATTTCCATATTGTCTCCTGAACATTGTTATGCGGAACATTCTCGCACTTATTATCATCATTTTCCGAGGGAACATCAGATTAGCAAATTTCAGGGTGCTGGCAAAAAAAACAATTCCCGCTCATTTAAGCCCCATGTTGCTTGAAGTTTGTGTAAATGCACGTTTTTTTGAAAAAGTAGATTGACGCCGGGGCGGTATTTCCCCTACATTAGCGCCCGTTCCAGCAGTACAGGAACAACAATATGGTGAGGTGTCCGAGTGGCTGAAGGAGCACGCCTGGAAAGTGTGTATACGGCAACGTATCGGGGGTTCGAATCCCCCCCTCACCGCCATATTCGAGAAAGAGCTCGTACGCAAGTACGGGCTTTTTTTTCGCATATTGCACACCTCCGGGGGGATGAGAAACCCCCGACCGGGGTTCGACTGCTGGCGTTGCCAGCTGGACAGACCGGGAGCATCGCGAACGGGCTGCCCCGTAGGGGCGAGCAAAGCGAGTCAATCCCCCCCTCACCGCCATATTCGAGAAAGAGTTCGTACGCAAGTACGGGCTTTTTTTTCGCATTTGACCCATACAGACTACCAACCTCCCTCAGAATCCGTCGATGGGTCTTCGCTTTCAGTCAGTTCCTACGCCATAAACGCATTCCTGGCATACACTAGTTAAAACGATAAAAGTGAGGCAACAGGATGATAGCATTCCCGGCCAGCTTACTGCTCCTGAATGGAAAAAGTGCTGATAACCTTCCCCTGCGTGACGCTATTGCTCAACTGCGCAATGAGAGTGTCGAAATCCATGTTCGCGTGACCTGGGAAAAAGGCGATGCGCAACGTTACGTTGATGAAGCGCTCCGGTTGGGCGTGGCAACGGTGATTGCCGGCGGTGGTGACGGTACCATCAACGAAGTATCCACAGCGCTGATTCACTGTCAGGGGGAGAATGTTCCGGCACTCGGGATTTTGCCATTGGGAACGGCAAATGATTTTGCTACCAGCGTTGGCATTCCTGAAGCGCTGGACAAGGCATTAAAGCTGGCTATTGCCGGGAACTCGGTAGCGATTGATATGGCGCAGGTCAACGATAAAACCTGCTTTATCAATATGGCGACCGGAGGGTTCGGTACGCGGATCACCAGCGAAACACCGGAGAAACTCAAAGCCGCCCTGGGCGGTGTGTCGTACTTTATTCACGGGTTAATGCGCATGGATACGCTAAAGCCAGACAGTTGCGAAATTCGCGGCGAAAACTTTCACTGGCAGGGGGATGCGCTGGTGATTGGTATTGGCAACGGGCGTCAGGCCGGTGGCGGACAGCAACTTTGCCCGACAGCGCTCATTAACGACGGTCTGCTGCAACTGCGAATCTTTACCGGTGAGGAGCTGATTCCGGCACTGTTGTCGGCGATAACTCAGTCCGAAGACAATCCGAATATCATTGATGGCGCATCATCATGGTTTGATATCCGTGCGCCACATGAAATTACCTTCAATCTGGATGGTGAACCGCTCAGCGGGCAAGAGTTTCATGTTGAGATCCTGCCCGCAGCCCTGCGCTGCAGATTACCACCGGGCTGCCCATTATTGCGCTAATCCGACGGTACTCTACTGACATCAGGCAATCGTGACTTTGTTATCCAGATAAACATCCTGCACGGCGTTAATCAGCTTCACGCCGTCAGCCATGGTTTTCTTGAACGCTTTACGTCCAAGAATTAACCCCATACCACCGGCACGCTTGTTAATCACCGCAGTACGCACCGCATCGCTGAGATCGGTTTCTCCGCCGGCCGCACCTCCGGAGTTAATGAGTCCGGCGCGTCCCATATAGCAGTTCGCCAGTTGATAACGCACCAGGTCAATCGGGTTATCACTGGTCAGCTTGCTATAGACACGATCGTCGGTGTAGCCGAAGTTAACCGCTTTATACCCGCCGTTATTCTCTGCCATTTTTTGTTTAACAATATCCGCGCCGATAGTCGCCGCCAGATGGTTTGCCTGCCCGGTCAAATCAGCCGAAACATGATAATCCACTCCGTCTTTCTTAAACGCGGAGTTACGCAAATAGGCCCACAGGACCGTTACCATGCCCAACTCGTGGGCGCGCTCAAAGGCCGCAGAAATCTCTTCAATCTGGCGGCGCGACTCCTCTGAACCGAAATAAATAGTCGCCCCCACCGCGACCGCGCCCATATTGAACGCTTGCTCCACGCTGGCATACAGCGTCTGGTCAAAGGTATTCGGGTAGCTGAGCGTTTCGTTATGGTTAATTTTCACCAGGAATGGAATGCGATGCGCATAACGACGCGAAACAGACGCCAGCACGCCATAGGTTGACGCGACGCAGTTGCAGCCCGCTTCAATCGCCAGCTCAACAATATTTTTGGGATCAAAATACAGCGGGTTTGCGGCAAACGATGCCCCAGCAGAATGCTCCACCCCCTGGTCTACAGGCAGAATCGACAAATAACCGGTTCCCGCGAGCCGTCCGGTGTTGTACAGCGTCTGCATATTACGCAGCACGGCGGGTGGACGGTTATTGTCAACCATCACGCGGTCGACGTAATCATGTCCTGGCAGGTAAAGTTGGTCAGAAGGAATGGTCATACAACGATGCTGTAAAAGGTTGTCGGCATCTTTGCCAAGCAACTGCGCAATATCAGTCATAGCTATGCTCCCGTAAGTTCCGATTTGATATCGGAAGTGGATTGTCCTGACCCGCCTGGTGGCGGGCAGCAATAAGCCTGGTACTGACTACGCATTTTTTCCATCTTTAGCGCACTTTTCAGCGATTTCCGCTGGCTCGATTCAGGCATCAAAAAATGATACAGCGGTCAAACTTAGACCATAAAGGTATTTAAAAGGTATTATCAAATGGTACTATCCAGCCGTACCTTACCTGTCATGAAGGATTTAAAGATGAAAACTACAGTTAAGCTGTCGTTCATGATGTTTGTGGAGTGGTTTATCTGGGGCGCCTGGTTTGTGCCACTTTGGCTCTGGCTGAGTAAAAGCGGCTTTACTGCCGGTGAAATTGGCTGGTCTTATGCCTGTACCGCCATTGCCGCGATCCTCTCACCGATCTTCGTCGGTTCGATCACTGACCGCTTTTTCTCTGCGCAAAAAGTACTGGCAGTGCTGATGTTTGTCGGCGCGATTTTGATGTATTTTGCCGCGCAACAGACGACGTTCGGCGGATTCTTTCCACTATTGCTGGCGTATTCACTCACCTATATGCCGACGATTGCACTAACCAACAGTATCGCCTTCGCCAACGTCCCGGATGTCGAGCGTGATTTTCCACGCATTCGCGTAATGGGCACGATCGGCTGGATCGCATCCGGCCTGGCTTGTGGATTCTTACCGCAAATGCTCGGCTATAACGACATTTCACCGACCAACGTTCCGCTGCTCATTACCGCCGCAAGTTCCGCATTATTGGGCATCTTTGCTTTCTTTTTACCGGATACGCCGCCGAAAAGTACCGGCAAGATGGATTTTAAAGTCATGCTGGGTCTGGATGCGCTGATCCTGCTGCGTGATAAGAACTTCCTGGTCTTTTTCTTCTGCTCTTTTCTGTTTGCCATGCCGCTGGCGTTTTACTACATCTTCGCCAACGGCTACCTGACAGAAGTTGGGATGAAAAATGCGACCGGCTGGATGACGCTGGGTCAGTTCTCTGAAATTTTCTTTATGCTGGCACTGCCGTTCTTCACCAAACGCTTTGGCATTAAAAAGGTATTATTGCTTGGTCTTATCACTGCCGCGATCCGCTACGGATTTTTTGTTTACGGCGGCGCGGAAGAATATTTCACCTACGCCCTGTTATTTCTCGGCATTCTGCTACATGGCGTTAGCTACGATTTCTACTACGTTACGGCCTACATCTATGTCGATAAAAAAGCGCCGGTGCACATGCGCACCGCTGCGCAGGGGTTAATCACGCTCTGCTGTCAGGGATTCGGCAGTCTGCTCGGCTACCGCCTGGGTGGGGTGATGATGGAGAAAATGTTTGCTTATAAAGAACCGGTTAATGGCCTCACCTTTAACTGGGCTGGCATGTGGGGATTTGGCGCGATCATGATCGCCGTTATCGCCGTGCTGTTTATGATTTTCTTTCGCGAGTCAGACAAAGAAATCACCGCCATTAAGGTGGACGACCGCGATATCGCATTGCAACAAGGGGAAGTTAAATGAAAGCAGAACGTATTCTCGGTGCTCTTTATGGGCAGGCGTTAGGGGATGCGATGGGTATGCCGTCGGAACTGTGGCCACGAACCCGGGTAAAAGCTCACTTCGGTTGGATCGACCGTTTTTTGCCCGGTCCTGCGGAAAATAATGCCGCCTGCTATTTCAACCAGGCGGAGTTCACTGATGACACCTCCATGGCGCTGTGTCTGGCCGATGCCCTGCTCGAGTGCAACGGAGAGATTGTTCCGGACGTTATTGGCCGCAATATCCTCGCCTGGGCTGAACGTTTTGATGCTTTCAATAAAAACGTGCTGGGCCCCACCTCAAAGATTGCGCTCAACGCCATCCGCGACGGTAAGCCCGTTGCTGAGCTGGAAAACAACGGTGTCACCAATGGGGCGGCTATGCGCGTGTCGCCGTTGGGATGTCTGCTACCGACAGGTAATCTTGATGCGTTTATTGACGACATCGCGCTGGCCTCCAGCCCGACACATAAGTCTGATTTAGCGATTGCGGGCGCGGTGGTCATCGCCTGGGCGGTGTCTCGAGCTATCGACGCAAGGACATGGCCTGAGATTGTCGGCGCACTTCCCGCGATTGCTCTCCACGCTCAGCAAAAACGGATCACTACGTTTAGCGCATCGCTCGCCGCCCGCCTTGAACTGGCATTGAAAATCGTTCGCGAGGCCAACGGTGCGGAATCTGCCAGCGAGCAGCTGTATCAGGTGATTGGTGCCGGGACCAGCACCATCGAATCCGTGCCCTGCGCCATCGCGATGGTCGAACTGGCACAAACCGACCCTAACCGCTGTGCCGTACTGTGTGCGAATCTCGGCGGTGACACTGACACCATCGGGGCAATGGCAACCGCTATTTGTGGTGCGCTACACGGCGTAAGCGCGATTAATCCGACGTTAAAACAGGAACTGGATACGGTGAATAAGCTCGATTTCACCCGCTATGCCAGTGCGCTAGTGCGACTGCGCGAGCAACGGGAGGCGCTATGAGTGCAACGCGTCTGCAAACGCTTCTCCCACAGTTGCACAGCCAGCGACCGGTAACGGTAGTCGGTGCGGCGGTTATTGATGTGATTGCCGATGCGTATGCTCTTCCCTGGCGCGGCTGTGATATTGAGCTTAAGCAACAGGGCGTGAACGTGGGCGGTTGTGCGCTCAACATTGCCGTCGCTCTAAAGCGTCTGGGCATCGAGGCCAGTAATGCCTTACCGCTGGGTCAGGGCGTGTGGGCCGATATAATCCGCAATCGTATGGCGAAAGAAGGATTGCACAGCCTGATCGACAATGCTGAGGGCGATAACGGCTGGTGTCTGGCACTGGTCGAGCCGGACGGTGAACGCACATTTATGTCCTTTAGCGGCGTCGAAAATCAGTGGAATGCTGACTGGCTGGCACAGCTGAATATCCCGCACGAGAGTTACGTCTACCTTTCCGGCTACCAGCTGGCCTCGCCCTGTGGTGAATTGCTGGTGCAATGGCTGGAAGGTCTGGAAGAGGTGACGCCGTTTATCGATTTTGGCCCACGAATTGGTGATATTCCCGATGTCCTGATGGCGCGGATCATGGCCTGTCGTCCGCTGGTGTCACTTAATCGTCAGGAGGCAGAAATTGCCGCCGAACGGTTTGCATTGAGTCAGGATGTGGAAGGTTTTGGCGCAGAATGGGTGCAGCGTTTCACCGCACCGGTGGTAGTGCGTCACGATAAAGACGGCGCGTGGTATTTCAGCGCTCAGACATCCGGTTGCGTGCCCGCCTTTCCGACCACAGTCGTTGATACCATCGGTGCGGGAGACAGTCACGCTGGCGGCATGCTGGCTGGGCTGGCATCGGGTTGGTCGCTGGGCGATGCCGTCCTGCTTGGCAATGCGGTAGCAGCCTGGGTGGTGGGTCACCGCGGTGGCGACTGCGCCCCCTCACGCGAGGCGTTACTCCTCGCACACAAAGACGTATAGGTCGCTTCGACAGTAACTGATACTGTATTCAATAGGCCGTTGCTGCTGATCAAGCGCTACCTGCTTGATCACCAGTACCGGCACTTTGCTGTCCATCTGGATATGCGACTGGAACTCGGCGTCCGGCATCCGCGCACTGACGCGTGAGCGTGTGCGCTGTGGAAAGATATGTTGGCTGCGGAAATAGTCGTACAGTGAAACGCCAATGGCATCCACATCATGGATAAGATGGGTGGGTACCCATGATTCTTCAATAGACACAGCATCTTCATCAACATAGCGAATGCGCTTCAGCAAGAAGACCTCACTGCCGACAGCAATAGCCAACTGCTGAGCCACCTCTTCCGGACAGGGCACCACGCGTTTATTCACCCACAGCGTATCCGGCTTTTTACCGCGTAACACCACCTGTTGTGAAAAACCGCGCGCTTCTTTGAGCGAATACTCGAAGATGTTATTGATTTGCGTCCCGTAGCCACGCGCACGCGTCACCACCCCCTCTTCTTCCAGCGCCTGCATCGCTTTTCGCACCGTAATGCGTGAAACGCCAGTCAACTGGCTGAGGTCGCGCTCGCCAGGCAGGATATTACCATGCTCCAGGATCCCACTGCGCACAGCGTTCTTAACCGTTTGAGCAAATTTCATATACAGCGGCGTGTTGTCCGCCGCTGAAATACGTTCATTCAGTTGCGCGATAAGCTGGGTATGCGCTTGTTCCATTTATCTTTTTCCTGGCAGCCGTTTCCGCAGCCAGTATACCATTTCTGCTCATCACCACCACGCGTGGAAATGATGCACCGGGCCAATCCCCTCGCCCACTTCCAGCGTATCCGCCTGCGCCAACGCCGCAGAGAGCCACAACTTAGCCTCCTGCACCGTATCAGCCCAGTTAGCATGACGTGGACGCAGTGCCGCCAGCGCTGCCGACAGCGTACAACCCGTTCCGTGCGTATTTTTGGTTGCCACTCTTGGCGCGGTGAAACGCTGTTCGCCATCACTGGTAAAGAGCCAGTCAGGGCTTTGTGCATCATCCAGATGCCCCCCTTTCATTAACACCGCCTCACAGCCCAGCGCACGCAGCGCACGCCCCTGTTCTAACATTTCCTGCTCCGTTCGGGCATGCGATGCCCCGAGCAGCGCCGCCGCCTCCGGCAGATTAGGGGTAATAATCGACACTTGCGGTAACAGACGGGTACGCAGCGTTTCAACGGCAGAGGAAGACAACAGCGGATCGCCGCTTTTTGCCAGCATTACCGTATCCAGTACGACGTTTTGTACCCGGTGACGCTGTAAACGTTCGGCAACGGCTTCAACAATGTCAGTTTCTGCCAGCATGCCGATTTTGGTGGTATCGATGCGCACATCGCTGAGTACCGAGTCCAGTTGCGCCGCCACAAAATCGGGTTCAATCCGGTATACCGACTGTACTCCGCGCGTATTTTGCGCCACCAGTGCCGTGATGACTGAACAGCCATAAGCGCCGAGTGCTGAAAAAGTTTTTAAGTCGGCCTGAATCCCTGCGCCACCGCTCGGATCGGTTCCGGCAATGGTTAAGGCGTTAATCCGTTTCATGCGTGCTCCTGGGGGTTCATATTATAGAGGGCGTCGAGAAATGCCGGGACAAAACTGCCTGGTCCGGTCGATTGTTGCGTGGCGATTTGTCCGGCCTGTTTCATCCAGCTACAGGCGGAAGCGATGTTATCAAGCCGGTCACCGGGCAGTGCGCAACTGGCGGCGACTACCGCTGACAGTGCGCATCCGGTGCCCACGACCCGTGTCATCAGCGGATCGCCACCATGAATACCCACCGTCCGCTGACCATCCGTGACGTAATCTACTTCCCCGGTAACCGCAACAATGGTTCCAACCTGGCGTGCCAGCGTTTGTGCTGCCGGAATCGCAGCCAATGCTGTGTCGGTGGTATCCACCCCACGCCCACCGGCATTCATCCCAGCCAGGGCGAGTATTTCTGACGCGTTGCCACGAATCGCAGCCGGGCGCAGCGCAAGTATGTCCAGACAAAAGCGACGACGAAAATCCAGTGCGCCAACGGCAACAGGATCCAGCGTCCAGGGGGTTTTTACCTGCTGCGCCTGCTCAACGGCGGCACGCATTGCCGTTGCTCGCGCCTGAGTCAGTGTCCCAACATTAATGAGCAGCGCCTGGGCAATAGCAGCAAACTGGCTGGCTTCCTCTGGTTCAATCACCATCGCGGGGGATGCCCCTAAAGCCAGTAGCGTATTGGCGGTAAAACTCTGCACAACGTCATTAGTCATACAGTGTGTCAGTGGGGAAAGCGTTCTAAATTGCTGTAAGGTGTGAGCCGCAAGGGTACGGCTGTGCAGGTCAGGCTGCATGGTTCAACTCCTGCCCACGTGAAGAAGGGACACGAGCAGTGTCAGACTTCCCTACGCTGGCATTATCCAGATCAGGTGGTACGGGTATTTCTCAGCCTTCACCAGAAGGGCACCCCGAGTCGTTGAAACACAAATATGATATTCAGGTTTCGGCAACAGGATACTGCCTGCGCTTAACGATGTAAATTGGCGCGGAACAGGCTTTGGCGGTGAAACCGCTGGATCACGGTTGCCGGATTTCTGTACTTTCATTTACACTTTTTACGAAATGACTGGAGTAATCACAAAATAGTGCTTGTCAGATGTCCTGTTAGCCAGGAATCATACAGGGCTAATTTTGATGACCCGAACAGGTAGAGAGGATGGGTATGAAGAAGAAAATGTTGCTGGGTGCACTACTGCTCGCAAGCAGTGCGGTCTGGGCCGCGCCGGCTGCAACCGCAGCCCCCACAGGTATTGATAAATATGAGTTGAGCAGTTTCATTGCCGACTTTACCCATTTCAAGCCCGGTGACAAGGTTCCACCACTGTATCTCACCGAAGAATACACCATTAAGCAGTGGAATCTGCGCAACCTGCCCGCACCGACGGCAGGCACCCACTGGACCTACATGGGCGGCGCGTACGTGCTGGTCAATGATGCTGATGCTAAGATCATTAAAGCCTACGACGGCGAGATTTTTTATCACCGGTGAAAAAGATAACGCGCTTTCAACTAAGTGAGAGCGCTTATTAAAAATTATAACCATCTAAAAGTATTAATAATATTCCACTACTACTTTCACAAGACTTCTTACACTTCCCGAATGAAAATCATCGCTATACACCACGTATTTTCCATATAAAACAAGGTCCATTTTTTGCTCAATCGAACTAATTTCATTAAAACTCAAAAGATTATAGCTCTTACTACTACCACTATCGAAATATATCTTGTTAGCGCCATCTAATGAAATCTCAAATCCGACATCACCCGCACCTGTAGCATTTCGCGCATCTTCGTTTTTAAGAATACTACCAACTGCATTGCTTGACTCAAAATGATATCGAAACGAATCAGATGACACCCCTGTAGTACACTTAAAAGCAACCTCACCGGCCGTCTTTTCTAACCTAAAGAAACTCTGCGGTGTACCTCTCAGGTCATTAATAGATATATCTGGCGCACTAAGCACTCCATCTAAAAATTTGCATGTTTTAATTATTAATTTCACATCAGGATTTATTTTAAAAACATACTTATGGCCTTTATTTGATGTAGCGCCAATACCTGTACTTTCTCTAGGTTCAAACCTAATTTCAAAACCATCGGACAAATTTGCAGCATTTATGGAGTTTTGATTATTAGCAGAAATAACATCAAACGTGAATTTTAGGTTTTGCTTGTTAATTTCATTTATATCTTGAGCTTTATAGTTCGTTTCATAAGAATTGATTTTATATTCTACAGTATTTGGTGAGCTAGGGTAGTTTGCTTTTAGATAAATAAATCGCCCTCCCCCAACATCATATTTAAAGTAAGGTGAAGTTGGGTATTTAATGTCAAAAATTGTTTCAACGCCCCAACCAAATATATTCCTGCACATTGGTTTTTTCGTGAATCCAAAGTTTTGCAAAACAAGTTCATTTCCATTCATTGTCGAAATAGATAACACCTCGTTTCTTTCTACACTTTCGATTCCGCCATCAGGAATATAGCAATTGGCAATGGAGTTAAAACTAAAAAAAACAACAAGTAAAAAAAATAATCTCATGATTTATCCCTCACCGACAAATATAAACTTTACTTTCATCAATCGTTTTGCCGAAAGTGATTGAGCATGAAAGTCCCTGTTGTTTATTGACCGCCACTTTTATCTCTGATGGCACTTCATTGGTGCGAATAAAGAGCTGACTCCCCTGGCCTACCACGCCGATATTGTGCCCGTGGCTATCTTCGATTTCGTAACCAAACGTCAGTGGTGAACCATCAGGGCGCTGTGCCCGGATATACCAAGGTTTACGTTGGTCGGTATCAAACGTTGCCAGCACAACCGCTCCCCGGTACGGCGCTGCGCTACGGCGATTACCTTGCAGGTCGGTTTCACTCTTGGCATTAGACACATCCAACGTCAAGTGGTTTTCACGATAAGGCGTTAAGCCGTCGTAGACCACCACGCCATTGCGGTTGGTGGTACGGTATTTCTGCCCATTCACATATGCCCCTTCCAGACCCGGCGCATGCATCACGGCAAACGTTTCTGATAGCCGATTGGCTAAATTCACGCCCCCAGACCAGGCCACCAGCCCTCCGGAAATACTGCCGCCAGTTTGTGTATATTTAGACGACTGGCTGTAGCTGCCGTTAAGCGTCGCAACTGGCGCATTCCACGTCAGATTGCCGCCAGCCGTTGTTTCGCTACCCTGCCGTTGATGACTGAGATTCACCCCATAGTTAAACTGATCGCGACTGCCTGCGGTGCCGGAAAGCCCGGTATTGTTGGATGCAAAGCCATCGTCATCAAAGGTCGTTGAGTTAGATACATACAAATGTCTGCGTGGACTGCTAATATCATCGCCCCAGTCGAACGGAATAGAGATAAAGACGTTAAAACGTTTATCTTCATGATGATCTTCATCGTAAGTCTGGCTGGCGGAAAAGGTATAGCTAATCCGTTGCCAGCTATTGGAATAACTCACCTGATAGTCTTTACTGTTACCGCTCCGCCCCCAGTAATCACGCCACAGCGTGCTCAGTGATACCGAGCCCCAGCCTTGAGGCAAGGACTGGCTGACGTTAGCCGAAAAGCTGTTTTTACGACCAAAATCATTCTGGTAATAATCCGCGATGTCATACACATCATTTTCATCGCGATGATAATTGTCCTTATTGTTTGCCCAGACATGATCGTTAAACGTCCGATAATCCCGTGATGAGTAGCGATAGGCAGCAAGCCCAAAACGCGTGGCGGTTTGCGTCAAATACTTGTTATAAGCAATCTGGTAACTTTGCCCGTCAAACACATCGCCATTATCCTGTTTGCTGTGCGATTGTGTCGCATCGACGGAAATCGCACCGATACGCGTATTCCAGCCAGTACCAAGCGTAAACGCATTGTAGTTATCTGCCAGCATGGTGCCGCCATACAGCGTTAACAGATTATTCAGCCCGTATTGGTAGCTCATTTGTGCAAAGTCGGTCTGATTACTGGCGCCTTCGATATGGCTACGTCCAGCGGCAAAATCATATTTTGACACGCCGGGTTGCAACATATTGGGCACCGCAGCGTAGGGCACCAGATAGGTTGTTACCGATCCGTCAGCCTCTTTAATGCTAACGTCAAGATCCGCGCCGCCGCCAGCAAGCTGTAAATCGGCAATGGAGAACGGGCCTGGCGGGACTTCTTTCTGATAAACGACAAAGCCGTTCTGTTCGATGGTGACCAGCGCGTTGCTTTGCGCAATCCCCTGAACCAGCGGCGTAAAATTCTGCTTTGAGTTCGGCAGCATCTGCATATCACGATACAACCGTACGCCCCGAAAACGTACCGCATCAAAAATATCTGATGAGGTATACATATCCCCGGCACGCAGCGTGCCCAGAATTTGCGGGATGCCACGTTCCAGATACAGGGTATTACTTTTCCATTCACCGCTGCTGTCATCAGTTTTGTTATAGCTGGCATCGGAATGCAACTGCCAGCCCAGCAGATTTAACCCACTGGTAAAACGAGCATAGGTACTTTTACTGTTACCCGAATCCTTATAATCGCTGTAATACTGGCTGGCATAGTACGAGGTATAGAAGGCATTGATGCCACGATCCCAGTTCTCAGGAGGAACATACCCTTGCTCAAGTTCGTCGACAAACGCCTGCGGTACGCTGAGATCAAGACGAAACGTGCCGATATTCCAGGCATAACTGCCCCCTTGCACCGCCTGCTTCAAGGTTGGGCATTCATTCAGCTTGTCTAACGCCTGTACATTTATCCCCAGACGCGTTAATGCGTCACGGGATAAACAGGTGTCATCCGGATTATCCTTAACGGTTATTTCATACTTACCACGCCACTGCTTATTGACGTAGATATCAATATCATATTGGCCTGGCAGTGGTTGATTATCATCGAGGCGAAAATTTGAGACCTTTTCGCCTTTCATACCGCCCATCATAAAGTGGGTGTCAAACGTCTCTTCTGCGGCCTGGGCGTCAATGCCAACCAACAACAGCAGTATTGCCGAAGCAAGCGGAGTCATCCTTAACATAATCAGCTCCTGTTATTTTAGGCTGACGTTATCGCTAATATAATTGCCGTGATCATCAATAATGGTCAATTTATACTGACTGGCGTTGCTATTCTTCAATGCCACTTTTTCACTGGAGAGCGGAGCAAGCATAATACTTTCATTGTTGATTTTGACATTATTAGCTTTGACTTCTGTCACCGTAACCCAGTTAGCAGCATCATTTCTAATAGAATAACCATTACCACTGCGTGTTAACGACAGTTTATGGAAAGTATTTTTATTAACGGCCGCTATACCTTTAGGACGATAAAATAATTTAATACGATTCTGCATCGCGAACTTCAATACATTTTTCCCAGTGTTGTCAGGGTTATTTGGTGGAATATCCAGTACATTAAGATAAAACAAGCTTTCTTTGTTATTTGGCAACATATTCGGCATTTTTTTAATTTTCAACTGCTGACCAGAATCCGCAGCTATCTTAGCCACCGGAGGAGTCAGCATAAATGGTACGTGAATTTTTTCCGGTGGCAACGAACTGTCGCCGTCATCAATCCATGACTGTACCAGTGCAGAGCGTTCACCCTGATTCATCAATTGTACCAATACTTCTTTCTTTTCTGCTGGGTAAATAACACGAGTGCCATAGATCACAATGCCAGCATGGACGGGTTGCACAGATACGATTAATAAAGCGCTTAGAATCCATTTCATGTTGCGTTCGTCCTTTAAAAAAACAGCCGGTGAACACACCGGCATAGAAATTTATTCTGCAGAAACGGAAATAGTTAAAACTGATGATATTTCCCCTGCAACAACGGGTGTTGCTGTATTTAACCTAGCGTACTGTGCTGAAAATCCCAGAGTATATTCCACCCCTGAAGAATCATCTTTAGTTGCGGTAATAATATCTTTGACATTAGTTTCCTGATCATTAGTAATCGACTTGTTACCTAATTTCAATTTAACACCAACACCCTTAGACGCATCGACTTCACCGTTTACTTCTTTTGTATTTTTAAGTACACCCTCTGTAGTAAATTCTCCATTAGAAATTCTTATTGTATTTAATTTTGTACCTGCGGGACATATTATCTTCATTGGTGTTGAATCAGATACTTCAGTACCAACAACTGCACCTGCAGACAATCCAGAAAAACGTGAAGCATCAATTTCCGGCAATGTGATAACACTTGAATTCATGTTGTCTGCAAAATGGCAAGAACTATTAATAATAGTACCTTCGATTGTTAACGTCCCTTCTTCCCCGGCAGCAAAAGCCCCGGCACTCATAAACACAGCAGACAGTACAGCAGCAGAAATAATTGAGCGTTTCATAATATCTTCCTTAATAAAGTAATTTCTATTTATTACCAGGGGTCGGCCCTTGAAATTAAATTCGCACAGCACAAACGTTACCGCAATGTAAACATGTTGTTTTTTTGATTTAAAACAAGTTACAAATAGCAATATAATTGCAACAAATGAATATCATAGATATTATTATCGACTTTAATAAATTAACGTAATTAATCGTTAGATATCATTATTCAGGCCAAAAAAAAGCCCCCATCTCTCATTAAAATGATGGGGCCTGCTATGCAGTACGCTTTTTTAATCGTAGCGATTTAATACTATCTGTCGCGAAGAATCCCCAGGAACAGCGACGATACGGGTCACAACGCCTTGTGCTGGAGCAGTCATCACATTGTTGATATCTGCACTATGCACAGTCTGACCACACCGCTGTTGCACAGTACTATCCACGACATCAGTGCTACAGGTGGGTTCAACTATCTTGCCGGTAATGGTCAAGGTCGCGGTATCAGAAGCAAAAGCAGACGTGCTAATTCCATAAGCCAGTGTGATAATTCCCAAGAATAAACTAATTTTCATGTGTTCATTATTCCTGTAATGGGTCAGAAACAGCATGCAAGCTGCTTGTCCGTTGAATTATGAGATAACTTCCCTGCTAAAACCAATTGAAATTGTAGATTGATGAGATTGGTATGATCAATTTTAATGATGCATTAAGAGGAATTATTCGGAAAAGGACACGGATTATAGTGGCATGATGAATAATATCGGGCAGTTTGTTCACTCCATATATTCACCGTATCAATATATCATTGATACGGTGAATATGTACAACACCTTTCGCATCAGAAAAAATTACACTGCGCGGAAGGCAATTTCCCCTGGAATAACCTCTCCCTGCCAGTAGAGCTGGGCGGCGACACGGCCGGCCAGATCGCGGTAAATCGCGGTGAATTCACTGTCAGGACGACTGATAACCGTCGGCATACCGCGGTCGAGATCTTCACGCAAGGAAATATGCAGCGGCATCTGTCCCAGCAGTTGGGTGTGATATTGCTCAGCCAGCTTTTGTGCGCCACCCGTGCCGAAAATCGGTTCATGATGACCGCAGTTGCTGCAAATATGCATGCTCATATTTTCAACAATGCCCAGCACCGGTACTTCCACTTTTTCGAACATCACGATGCCTTTTTTCGCATCGATAAGCGCAATGTCCTGCGGCGTCGTGACCACTACCGCGCCCGTTACCGGGATGTTCTGCGCCAGCGTCAGCTGAATGTCACCGGTGCCCGGCGGCATATCCAGGACCAGATAATCAAGATCCGGCCATAAGGTCTCTTGCAGCATTTGTAACAACGCCTTGCTGGCCATTGGTCCACGCCATACCATCGCGTTATCGTCAGTGACCAGATACCCAATGGAATTGGTTGCCAGGCCATGAGACATAATCGGCGCCATATGGGTGCCATCTGGCGAGGTTGGACGCTGATTTTCCGCACCGAGCATGGTTGGAATGGACGGACCATAAATGTCGGCGTCCAGAATCCCTACCTTCGCGCCTTCCGCGGCCAGCGCCAGCGCCAGGTTCACGGCGGTAGAGGATTTACCCACGCCACCTTTACCTGAACTGACGGCAATGATGTTTTTCACACCATTAATACCCGGCTGATTTTTCACGCGCTTCAGCGTCGCGATGTTATGCGACAGTTTCCAGTCAATGGCTTTAGCACCGGTAATACGCAGTAAATCGGCACTGCATTGCTCTTTTAATGCCTCAAACGCGCTGTGCCAGACGAATGGCATGACCAGCTCAACGTGCAACGTGTCATCCATCCAGGCGACGTGGTGCAACGCTTTCAGCGTCGTCAGATTATGCTTCAGGGTTGAATGCTGAAAATTCGCCAGCGTCCCAGCGACCATGGCGCGCAGGGTTTCTGGTGATTTGGCCTGGGATTGTGCGTTCATCCCGACTCCTTTTTGTTGTTCTGAATATACAATAGTCACCAGGTAGTTTACTCCAACCGCAACAATTATTCATTTACGGATAAATGCCCTTATCGCTTGGCGCAGTAATTACCATTTTGGTACTATCAAAGCCCTTTTCACTACAAAAGAAGTAATTGCCCACTATGACTCAAGTCGCGAAGAAAATTCTGGTAACGTGCGCGCTGCCGTACGCCAACGGCTCAATCCACCTCGGCCATATGCTGGAGCACATCCAGGCTGATGTCTGGGTCCGTTACCAGCGAATGCGCGGCCACCAGGTTAACTTCATCTGCGCGGACGACGCACACGGTACGCCAATCATGCTGAAAGCACAGCAGCTTGGGATCACGCCAGAGCAGATGATCGGTGAAATGAGTCAGGAGCATCAGACTGATTTTGCAGGTTTTGATATCAGCTATGACAACTACCACTCAACGCACAGCGAAGAGAACCGTGAACTGTCTGAACTGATTTACACGCGCCTGAAGGAGAACGGTTTTATTAAGAACCGCACTATCTCTCAGCTTTACGATCCGGAAAAAGGTATGTTCCTGCCGGATCGTTTTGTCAAAGGCACCTGCCCGAAATGTAAGTCTCCGGACCAGTACGGCGATAACTGTGAAGTGTGCGGCGCAACCTACAGCCCGACCGAACTTATCGAGCCGAAATCCGTCGTTTCCGGCGCCACACCGGTAATGCGTGACTCCGAGCACTTCTTCTTTGACCTGCCGTCGTTCAGCGAAATGCTGCAGGCGTGGACGCGCAGCGGCGCGTTGCAGGAACAAGTAGCGAATAAAATGCAGGAGTGGTTTGAATCTGGCCTGCAGCAGTGGGATATTTCCCGCGATTCACCGTACTTCGGTTTTGAAATTCCGAATGCGCCAGGTAAATATTTTTATGTCTGGCTGGATGCGCCAATTGGTTATATGGGTTCGTTCAAAAACCTGTGCGACAAACGTGGCGACACCACCAGCTTTGATGAGTACTGGAAGAAAGACTCCGATGCTGAGCTGTATCACTTCATCGGTAAAGATATCGTCTACTTCCACAGCCTGTTCTGGCCTGCCATGCTGGAAGGCAGCAACTTCCGCAAACCGACTAACCTGTTCGTTCACGGGTATGTCACAGTAAACGGCGCGAAGATGTCCAAGTCTCGCGGTACCTTCATTAAAGCCAGCACCTGGCTGAAACACTTTGATGCCGACAGTCTGCGTTACTACTACACCGCGAAACTCTCTTCGCGCATTGATGATATCGACCTGAACCTGGAAGATTTTGTTCAGCGTGTTAACGCCGATATCGTCAATAAAGTAGTGAACCTGGCTTCGCGTAACGCAGGATTTATTGCGAAACGCTTTGACGGCATTCTGGCCGCCGAACTGGCCGATCCGGCACTGTACAAAACCTTTACCGACGCAGCTGCAGTCATCGGCGAAGCGTGGGAAAGCCGCGAATTCGGTAAAGCAATCCGCGAAATTATGGCGCTGGCCGACGTGGCGAACCGCTATGTTGACGAACAGGCACCATGGGTTGTGGCTAAACAGGAAGGCCGTGACGCCGACCTGCAGGCAATTTGCTCCATGGGTATTAACCTGTTCCGCGTCCTGATGACGTACCTGAAACCGGTACTGCCGACGCTGGCTGAACGTGTTGAGGCATTCCTGAACAGCGACCTGTCCTGGGATGCCATTGAGCAACCGCTACTCGGTCACAAGGTCAACACCTTTAAGGCGCTCTACAACCGTATCGACATGAAACAGGTTGAAGCACTGGTGGAAGCGTCGAAAGAAGAAGTGAAAGCCGCAGCCGCACCGGTGACCGGCCCGCTGGCGGATGACCCTATCCAGGACACCATCACCTTTGACGATTTCGCCAAAGTTGATCTGCGCGTGGCGCTGATTGAAAACGCCGAGTTCGTGGAAGGTTCCGACAAACTGCTGCGTCTGACGTTGGATCTTGGTGGTGAGAAGCGTAACGTCTTCTCCGGTATTCGCTCTGCCTACCCGGACCCGCAAGCCCTGATTGGCCGCCAGACCATTATGGTGGCGAACCTGGCTCCGCGTAAGATGCGCTTCGGTATCTCTGAAGGGATGGTGATGGCAGCAGGCCCTGGCGGAAAAGATATCTTCCTGTTAAGCCCGGATGACGGTGCTAAACCTGGTCAGCAGGTGAAATAATAAAAAAGCCGGAGATAATCTCCGGCTTTTTTTGCTTTTTTCCGGCTGGCGGCTTCGCCTTACCCGGCCTTCAAATCCCGTAGGCCCTGCAAACGCAGCGCCACTGGACAACAATCACGACTTCGCTTTATGTACCCGCGCAGTTAAACCTCGTAAGAAATAGCGCAAAAATTGATCGCCACACTCACGGTAGTTCTTATGATCCGGTGCACGCATCATCGCAGTAATTTCCGGCATCGATACGCGAAATTTCTGTTCGGTCATAATGGCCAGAATATCATCGGTTTTCAGTGAAAACGCAATACGCAGTTTTTTCAGTACCGTATTGTTGTTAACACGACGTTCAATCGCCAGCTCCGGCGCAGAATCATCTTTGCCACGCAGATGGTAGATAAGGCCGTTCAGAAAACCGGAGAGGATGATATCCGGGCAGCGAACAAAGCCGTCTTCATCTTCTTTTGTCATCCAGGTGTCAAAACCTGCCGAGGTGGCTTCCATCTCAGCAAGCGCAAGAATGCGCACCATATCGTTATTGTTCGCTTTCAGGGTGTAGCGCAGGCTACGAAGAATATCGTTACTTAGCATAGAGCCTTCAACTGTCGGTGATGCAATGGCGCGCAGTGTACCAGTTTTACAGGCCAATCGCCTCTTTTAGACTTTTGAGGTAACGACGGCTCACTGGGACAGTCAGTCCGTTACGTAAAATCAGCTCAGCCTGGCCATTATCTTCCAGACGGATCTCCTGCAAATGGGCCATGTTGACCAGGTATTGTCGGTGGCAGCGTAGCAGCGGAGTTCGGCTCTCCAGCGTTCGGAGCGTCAGCTCGGTGAATCCTTCTTTACCATCGCTACTGGTCACATACACGCCGCTCATACGACTGCTGACAAACGCCACATCATCCATTTGCAGCAGATATATTCGGCTATGACCGCTACAGGGAATGAACTTAAGCGCCTGCTGATGTTCCGGCAGTAACGACACATCCTGCTTCGTGCGCTCCTGACGTAAACGGCTCAGCGTTTTCTCCAGCCGCGTTTCTTCAATCGGCTTAAGCAGGTAATCGAAGGCATGCTCTTCAAAGGCTTTCACTGCATATTCATCAAAAGCGGTGAGAAAAACGATATATGGGCGATGCTCGGGATCCAGCATACCCACCATTTCCAGCCCGCTGATACGCGGCATCTGGATATCGAGGAACAGCACATCCGGGCGCAGCTTATGTACTGCGCCAATGGCCTCTACCGCATTCGAACACTCTCCGACTATCTCGATGTCGCTTTGCTCCTGTAACAGGATCCGCAGGTTCTCCCGCGCTAACGGCTCATCATCGACAATCAGCACTTTGATCATGCCAGTTCCTCCAGGGGAAGTCGTAAAGTAATTCGGGTAAAGAGGTCAGGCTCACAGGCTACGCTGATGCCAAAATCATCGCCAAACCGTTCCCGCAGGCGTTTGTCCACCAGATTCATTCCAAGCCCGCTGGACTCTGTCGTGGGCTGATACAGTCCGGCATTATCTTCAATATCCAGCATCAGATACTGCCCTTCCTGACGAGCAGTGATAGAGACTTCTCCGGTATCAAGTAGCTGGGAAGTGCCATGCTTAATCGCATTCTCGACTATCGGTTGCAGCGTAAACGCAGGCAATTGCTGATGCGCAAGCGCTTCCGGGACCGTTAAGGTCACCTGCAGACGGGACTGGAATCGTGCCTTTTCAATTTGTAGATAGGCATTTACGTGTTCGATTTCATCAGCCAGCGTCACAATTTCCGACGGGCGTTTTAAATTCTTACGAAAGAAAGTCGAGAGATATTGCACCAGTTGGCTGGCCTGTTCGCTGTCACGACGGATCACGGCTTTGATCGTATTCAACGCGTTAAACAGAAAATGGGGATTAACCTGAGCGTGCAGAAGTTTGATTTCTGACTGCGTCAGCATCGCTTTTTGTCGCTCGTATTGCCCGGCCAGGATTTGCGCGGAAAGCAACTGGGCAATCCCTTCCCCCAGCGTGCGGTTAATTGAGCTAAAGAGACGGTTTTTGGCTTCATACAGTTTAATCGTCCCCATCACCCGCTGGTTTTCACCACGCAAAGGGATAACCAACGTCGACCCTAATTTGCATTGCGGATGCAGTGAACAGCGATAAGGCACTTCATTACCATCGGCATACACAACTTCCCCGGTTTCAATCGCCCGTTGGGTGTATGAAGAGGATATGGGCTTGCCTGGCAGGTGATGGTCATCACCAATGCCGGTAAACGCCAGTAACTTCTCGCGGTCAGTAATCGCCACCGCACCGATATCCAGCTCTTCATACAGCACCTGAGCGACCTTCATGCTGTTAACCTCGTTAAATCCCTGTCGCAGAATCCCCTCCGTAGAGGCGGCAACTTTTAGCGCAGTGGCAGAAAACGCCGAGGTGTATTTTTCAAACATCGCGCGTTTGTCGAGCAGAATGCGCATAAACAACGCAGCACCAACGGTATTGGTCACCATCATCGGTGCGGCAATGTTACTGACCAGGTGCAAGGCATTCTCAAAGGGACGCGCAATCAGCAAAATGATCAGCATCTGCACCAGCTCGGCAACAAAAGTAATCGCGCCCGCCGTCAGCGGGCTAAATACTTTATCAGTACGGCCACGTCGGGTAAGGACACTGTGTACCAGTCCCCCAAGCAGGCCTTCCACGATGGTCGAAATCATGCAACTGAGCGCCGTCATGCCCCCCATCGAATAGCGATGAAGACCGCCGGTCAGGCCAACCAGTCCCCCAACAACAGGACCGCCAAGCAGACCGCCCATCACCGCGCCGATGGCGCGAGTATTCGCAATGGAGTCTTCAATATGCAGCCCAAAGTAGGTGCCCATAATGCAAAAAATGGAGAAGGTGACGTAACACAGAAGTTTGTGCGGCAGTCGGATAGTGACCTGCATCAGCGGGATAAACAGGCGCGTCTTGCTCATTAGCCACGCGATAACGAGAAACACGCACATCTGCTGAAGCAGCAGCAACACCAGATTAAACTCGTACATACCCGCCAACCACACATTTCTTAAAAGCGCGTAACATACATGGGCTGCGCGTAACTTTCTTTGAACTGTTGCAAAAAAACAGGAATTTGTGAGAACGATCACTCGAAAGCGCGAGAATGACGACAATCTCACCCTTCTTCTGATCAAAAAACAGACAAAACTACCTGGTTCGCAAAAGAGCGTCTAAAGTAAAACTGGGACCTCGCGAGCAAGAGTGAGACAACGATGGCGCTTTACACGATAGGTGAAGTGGCTTTGCTTTGTGATATCAACCCTGTCACTTTACGTGCATGGCAGAGACGTTACGGATTACTAAAACCTCAGCGTACAGACGGGGGGCATCGCCTGTTTAACGATGCGGACATTGACAGGATCCGTGAGATAAAACGCTGGATAAATAATGGCGTTCAGGTCAGTAAAGTTAAAATGTTACTCAGCAATGAGAACATTGATGTGCATAACGGCTGGCGTGAGCAACAAGAAACGCTATTGAGTTATTTGCAAAGTAACAATTTGCACAGCCTCAGGTTGTGGATCAAAGAGCGTGGTCAGGATTACCCTGCGCAAACGCTCAATACACATTTGTTCATTCCCTTACGCCGACGTCTGCAATGTCAGCAGCCCATTCTCCAGGCGCTATTGGGGATCCTTGACGGTGTGCTCATCAATTATATTGCGATTTGCCTTGCCTCGGCGCGTAAAAAACAGGGTAAAGATGCCCTGGTGGTCGGCTGGAATATCCACGATACCACCCGCTTATGGCTGGAAGGTTGGGTCGCCAGCCAGCAAGGATGGCGTGTTGATGTACTGGCCCACTCGCTCAATCAGCTACGGCCCGAGCTGTTTGAAGGGCGCACCCTGCTCGTCTGGTGCGGAGAGAACCAAACCCCTGCACAACACCAGCAACTGGATGAGTGGCGCGCGTTAGGTCACGATATTTATCCACTCGGTATTTAATATTTTATTAACAAACGTGTACAATCCTTATATTCACATAAGGAGTACAAAATGAGCGCAGCTAAAATCGGTGTTATAACCCTCTTCCTGCTGATGGCTATCGGTGGTATCGGCGGCGTGATGCTGGCAGGTTATACCTTTATTTTACGTGCCGGGTAAGGTAGTACGCTAATCGCTCAAACCCGCGATCGGCAATGACTGCGGCCAAGGCGACCAGCAGCGCCCCCTGGATCACATAGGCGGTATTAAACCCGCTTAACCCGATAATAATCGGTGTTCCCAGCGTATTCGCACCAACGGTAGAGGCAATCGTTGCGGTGCCAATATTAATAATGACTGACGTGCGAATCCCGGCCAGAATAACCGGCGCCGCAAGCGGAAGTTCGACTTTGCATAGCCGTTGCCCATGACTCATGCCCATCCCGCTGGCGATATCTATCACGCTGGCAGAGATCCCTCCCAGCCCTGCCAGCGTTGCCTGTAAGATCGGTAACACCCCATACAGGATCAGCGCGATAATCGCAGGCTCTGGGCCAAACCCCATCACCGGTACGGCGATCGCCAGCACCGCAACCGGCGGAAAAGTTTGCCCCACCGCGGCAATCGTTTCGACCAACGGTCTGAATTCTCCCCCCCATGAGCGGGTTACCGCTACACCTGCCCCAACCCCAATAATGACAGCAATCAGGCTTGAAATACCCACCAGCGTGAAATGCGCCAGCGCCAGCGCCGTAAAGCTCTCTTGCTGATAAACAGGACGCGGCAATTGGGGAAACAACGCGCTGAACAGTGCCTGGCTGTGAGGCAATCCCACCAGCAACACCAGGAACAGCGCAATAAGCCA
Organism: Citrobacter sp. HN-141; assembly: GCF_033341895.1. Classification (NCBI taxonomy): domain Bacteria; kingdom Pseudomonadati; phylum Pseudomonadota; class Gammaproteobacteria; order Enterobacterales; family Enterobacteriaceae; genus Citrobacter; species Citrobacter sp. HN-141. The sequence continues at coordinate 124,615 of NZ_JAWPBF010000001.1, forward strand.
CAGCAGAGGATCAAACAGATGTTTCACTGTGCGGTGTCTCCGAAAGCAGATCGTGAAAATGCAGCGTACCGCGGGCCACGCCCTGGACATTAACCACCGGCAACACATCACAGCCCCGGGCGACAAAAACAGATAGCGCCTCACGTAACGTCATCTCGTCCACCAACGGCTCACCGGCCAACTGTTCACCACGACGGATAAAATCCCCCACCGTGCGCAGTGACAGCAGCCGGACCCCCAGTTCACTGCGACCAAAAAAGGTCTGCACGAAATCATTAGCAGGTGCAGTCAACATCGACAGCGGCGTGCCCTGCTGCACCACCTTGCCCGCATCCATTAACACCAGGTGCTCCGCCAGTCTCAGCGCTTCATCAATATCATGCGTCACCAGCACGATGGTACGACCCAGCAGACGGTGGATACGGGTCATCTCCTGCTGTAGCGCACTGCGTGTTACCGGGTCCAGCGCGCCAAAAGGTTCGTCCATCAGCAGTACCTGAGGGTCAGCCGCCAGCGCGCGTGCCACACCGACCCGCTGCTGTTGGCCGCCGGAAAGCTGATGCGGATAGCGGTGACGCAAATCCGCTTCCAGCCCCAGCAACGCCATCAGTTCTTCTGTTCGGTCATCAATACGCGCACGTGACCACTTTTGCAGCTGTGGTACGGTGGCAATGTTCTGGGCGACTGTCCAGTGCGGAAACAAGCCAATCGACTGGATGGCATAACCCATACGTCGCCTTAATTCCAGCACCGGCAGGCTACGGATCTCTTCCCCGGCAAAACGGATCTGCCCACTGTCATGCTCGACCAGCCGGTTGATCATTTTCAACGTGGTGGACTTCCCCGAACCGGAGGTCCCAATTAATACCGAAAAACTCCCTTCGCCTAAATGCAGATTGAGATCGCGCACGGCCTGTTGCTGGTTATAGGTTTTATTGACATGGCTAAATTCAATCATCGTTTGTCACCTTCAGCAGCGCTAAGCCTAAATCAAACAGCGCATCAATCAGCACTGCCAGTACCACCACCGGAATCACGCCCAGTAGCACTAAATCAACGGCGCTACTGAGCAGTCCCTGAAAGACCAGCGCGCCAAACCCGCCTGCCCCAATCAATGCGGCAATAACCGCCATCCCCACCGTCTGAACCATCACCACCCGCAAACTGCGCAGGAAAACGGGTAGCGCTAACGGAAGTTGCACCGAAATAAAACGCTGGCGCACGCTCATTCCCATCGCCCGCGCACTTTCCAGCACATCACGCGGAACCTGATTCAGCCCGGCCACCACGCCACGAACCAAGGGCAATAAGGCGTACAGCACCAGCGCAATCAGCGCGGGCGTCAGGCCCGTTCCCGCTACGCCGAGCGAGCTAAGCCACGGGAAATGCTTAACCAGTCCGGCAAGCGGCGCGATCAACAAACCAAACAATGCGACGGAGGGGATCGTCTGGATGATATTCAACACGGCAAATATTGGCCCCTGACGCGAAGCAGAAAAGGTGCACCAGATACCCAGCGGCACGCCAATACACAGCGCAGGCACCACGGTACCGAACAGAATAGTCAGATGCTGCGCCAGAGCATCATCAAAGACATCCTGGCGGTTGGCATATTCTTTGAGCAGAGAAAGATCGTTAAGGGTACCGGACAGTAGCAGCGCCACTGGCACAATGACAATTTGCGCATGCAGCACCCAGCGCCAGAGCGGCTGAATGGTGATACGCCGAATGGCGTCACTGCCAGCCAGCAACAGCACTCCTAACCCAAGCCAGAAACCGCTCCCCAGGCTGGTTCTGGCGACAGAAGTTCCCGTCTGAGCCAGATGCGTTGCCGTTTTCCCGGCCATAAACAACGCCGCAATCACCAGTAACTGGACAACAACCAACGTCAATACACTGCCGGATTTACCGGGTATGAAGCAGAGAACCACGAGCAGTAAAAATGTCGCCGCCAGTCCCCACGCCATGTGGGGCCAGACCTCCCAGAGTTGGCGACCTTCACCGGAAACCAGACGATTAGGGGCATAGCTGATGAAAGGAAGCGCCGCTGCGGCCACGGTCAGAACCACCAGCAGCAACAGCACCCGATTAACTGATATCTTCGACACAACACTCACCTGCTGCAAATCCGTTACTTCACCCATCCTTTTTGCTTCAGGTAATCTGCAGCGACTTTTTTCGCATCCAGCCCCTCAACGGCGATACTGGCGTTGAGCTGCTGCAGCGTTTTTTCATCCAGACTGGCAAAGACCGGCTGTAGCCATTCCCCCATTTGCGGGTACTCCTTGAGCACCACGTCACGCACGACGGGTGCAGGCGCGTAAATGGGCTGAACCCCTTTGGGATCGCTTAATGTTTGCAGCCCCAGCGCAGCAACAGGGCCATCGGTTCCGTAAGCCATTGCGGCATTAACGCCGGAGGTCTGCTGCGCCGCAGCTTTAATTGTCACCGCAGTATCGCCCCCTGCCAGCGACAACAATTGGTTCTGATTGAGCTTGAAGTCATACGCTTTTTCAAAGGCGGGCAGCGCGTCTGCACGTTCAATAAACTCGGCGGAAGCCGCCAGTTTGAACGTCCCCCCCTCTTTCAGGTAGCTGCCTAAATCCGCAAGAGAGACAAGTTTGTTTTTTTCAGCGATATCCTGACGTACTGCAATAGTCCAGGTATTGTTGGCTGGCGCAGGCGTTAGCCAGATCAGTTTATTTTGCTCAGCGTCCAGTTTTTTCACTTTCTCGAAACCTGCCTGCGCATTTTTCCACGCGGGGTCGTTTTCATCTTTAAAAAAGAATGCGCCATTGCCGGTATATTCCGGATAAATATCCAGCTCACCGGAGGTGATTGCCCCACGCACCACTGGGGTGGTACCCAGCTGTACTTTATTGACGGTTTTCACGCCATGGCTTTCGAGCACCTGCAAAATAATGTTGCCGAGCAGCGCCCCTTCGGTATCTATTTTTGAACCGACCGTGACGGGTGACGCGGCCTGTAAGGGCAGGCTTACCGCGGCTAACAGCGCCAGCGAACCCACCGATACTTTTGAGATTATCATGCTGTACTCCTCATCCTTTTGCGGCTCTTTTCAGAGACTTGAGGAAAAAGCATAGTCGAAAAATCAAGCCTTAACCTGGCTATTGGGTGGTAACGCTGAGAGTTATTAGCGGTAAGGCGATAATAAAATAAAAAAAATCCGGCAAACCCAATGTGAATTTGCCGGATGATACGATTTAGTCGGCCTGATAAGCATTGCGCCATCAGGCCTGAGCATGGATTTACTCGTCAATTAAAGCAGTTCGAATTCGCCCTGCTTCACTCTGGCGGAATCCACACCGATAAAGACGTTAAACTTGCCAGGCTCTGCATCGTATTTCATCTGCTGGTTCCAGAACTTCAGCGCTTCAATATCAATCGGGAAGCTGACGGTCTGGGTTTCACCAGGCTTAAGATTCACTTTCTCAAAGCCTTTCAGCTGTTTTACCGGACGACTCATGGAGGCGGTCACATCCTGTAAATACATCTGAATCACCGTTGCACCTTCGCGCTTGCCGGTATTGGTCACCTGCACGCTGGCCGTCACGGTTCCGTCACGCTTCATCGTCGGGGAAGAGAGCTTCACATCAGAAACCGTGAACGTGGTGTAGCTCAGGCCATAGCCAAAGGGATACAACGGACCATTCGCTTCATCAAAGTAGCGCGACGTATATTTGTTCGGCTTATCGGCGTTATACGGGCGACCAGTATTAAGATGGCTGTAATAGACCGGGATCTGCCCCACCGATCGTGGGAAAGACATCGGCAGCTTACCTGACGGGTTATAATCGCCAAACAGCACATCAGCAATGGCGTTACCGCCTTCGGTGCCGGCAAACCAAGTCTCGAGGATCGCATCAGCCTGCTGATCTTCCTTCACCAGTGCCAGTGGACGACCGTTCATCAGCACCAGCACCAGCGGTTTCCCGGTTGCTTTCAGCGCAGCAATCAGATCACGCTGGCTTTGCGGGATAGTGATATCGGTTCGACTGGACGCTTCATGCGCCATCCCCTGCGCTTCACCGACTACCGCGACAACCACATCAGATTGCTGCGCTGCTTTTACGGCTTCATCGATCATCGCCTGTGGCGAACGCGGGTCAACCTTCACCGCTTCTTCATACAGGTTGAGGAAATCAACAATGCCTTTGTCGTTGGTGATATTCGCCCCTTTGGCGTACAACACTTTGCCCTGATCGCCGACGGCGTTTTTAATCCCCGTCAGTACCGTTACCGACTGATCGGCAACACCGGCGGCGGACCAACTGCCCATCACATCACGCTTGCTGTCAGCCAGCGGGCCGACGACCGCCACGGTGGCAGATTTTTTCAGCGGCAACGTTTCCAGACGATTTTTCAGCAGCACCAGGCTTTCACGTGCTACTTCACGCGCCTCTTTGCGATGCAAACGACTTTCTGCGTTGGTGTCCTGCGGGTCAGACTCTTTGGCCCCCAGATGGCTGTACGGATCGTTAAACAGACCCATATCATATTTCACATTCAGTACATGGCGCGTGGCATCGTCGAGTTCCGCCATCGAAACCTTGCCCGACTTAATCAGTCCCGGCAGATACTTACTGTAGTATTCATCGCTCATGCTCATGTTAATACCGGACGTGATCGCCACGCGCACAGCGTCTTCAGGGTCGGACGCGGTTCCATGCTTAATCAATTCTTTAATTGCGCCGTGATCGGAAACCGTTATGCCTTTAAAGCCCCATTTATCGCGCAGCACGTCTTTGAGCAGCCAGGCATCAGAGGTGGCAGGCGTCCCATTCAGTGAATTAAGCCCCACCATCACCGCACCGCTACCGGCATCCAGTCCGGCCTTGTACGGCGGCATGTAGTCGTTAAATAAACGCTGCGGACTCATATCCACAGTGTTGTACTCTTTACCGCCCTCAACGGCGCCATAAGCGGCGAAGTGCTTGACGCTGGTCATCACTGAATAGCGATCGGCCGGGCTTTTCCCCTGCATTGCTTCCACCATGGTTTTGCCCATGATGGCAGTTAAATACGTATCTTCACCAAAACCCTCGGACGCACGGCCCCAACGCGGATCGCGGGAGACATCGACCATCGGCGCCCAGGTCATGTTCAGACCATCGTCTGCAGCTTCATACGCAGAAATCCGGCCAACGGTTCTGACCGCATCAAGGTTAAAAGAGGATGCCAGGCCAAGGCTTATCGGAAACACGGTACGTTGACCGTGCAGCACGTCATAGGCGAAAAAGAGAGGGATTTTCAGGCGGCTGAGTTCCATAACCTGATCCTGCATCTTACGGATATCCTGGCGCGTGACGGTGTTAAAAATCGCCCCTACCTGTCCATCTTTGATCATCTCACGGATGGCTTCTTTCGGGTTATCAGGTCCGACGCTTATCAAACGCAATTGCCCAATTTTCTCATCCACGGTCATCTGTGTGAGTAAATCGGTCACAAACGCATCCCGCGCTTCAGGCGTCAGTGGATGGTTACCAAACAAGGTGTCCGCCAGCGCTGGTTGCAACGCCAGGCCCACCGCGACACCTACAGAACATAGCCATTTCATGTTGATTCTCTCTTAATTTCTACCCGACGAGGCAGCGAAAATATAACAAAAACCGCAGCTTGCCGTAAGCCTAAACGGGAGTGGGGAAGAAAGCTAAGGATATTCTCTGAATTTTCAAAACCAGCATGAATCAGTGGGATACAACACAGAGACAATGCGAATGAGAAAGCGTATTGTCATACATAGCGCTATGCTTGTTCCTGATATTGAGTCCCACCACAAGGAGTGGAGAATGTCTTCCATTACAACAACTGATAATAAAGCGTTTCTGACTGAATTGACCCGACTGGTCGGCCATTCACACCTGCTCACCGAACCGGCCAAAACGGCCCGTTATCGTAAAGGCTTCCGCTCGGGCCAGGGCGATGCGCTCGCCGTCGTTTTCCCTGGCTCGCTATTAGAACTGTGGCGTGTCCTCAGCGCCTGCGTCTCGGCTGACAAAATAATCCTGATGCAAGCCGCCAATACCGGTCTGACCGAAGGCTCTACGCCTAGCGGTAATGATTACGATCGCGACATCGTTATCATCAGTACTCTGCGCCTCGATAAGCTGCACGTCATCGGCAACGGTGAACAGGTGCTGGCTTATCCCGGTACGACACTGTATTCGCTGGAAAAGGCGCTCAAACCTTTTGGCCGTGAACCGCATTCGGTGATCGGCTCTTCCTGTATCGGTGCTTCCGTGATCGGCGGTATCTGCAACAACTCTGGCGGCTCGCTGGTACAACGTGGTCCGGCATACACAGAAATGTCGCTCTTTGCACGTATTGATGAGCAAGGCAAGTTACAGCTGGTCAACCATCTGGGTATCGAGCTGGGTCAAACGCCGGAGCAGATCCTCAGTAAACTCGACGACGAGCGGATCAAAGATGATGATGTCCAGCACGATGGGCGTCACGCACACGATCATGATTACGTCACCCGCGTCAGAGATATTGAGGCCGATACGCCGGCACGCTATAACGCAGACCCTGAGCGTTTGTTTGAATCTTCTGGTTGCGCCGGAAAGCTTGCGGTGTTCGCCGTGCGCCTGGATACCTTTGAGGCTGAGAAAAACCAGCAGGTATTTTATATCGGTACCAACCAGCCAGAAGTGCTGACAGAAATCCGTCGTCATATTCTGGCCAAATTTGAACATCTGCCGGTCGCGGGTGAATATATGCACCGCGATATCTATGACATCGCCGAAACCTATGGCAAAGATACGTTTCTGATGATCGACAAACTCGGCACTGACAAAATGCCGTTTTTCTTTACGCTGAAAGGCCGCACCGATGCGATGCTGGAAAAAGTGAAAATTTTCCGCCCGCACTTTACCGACCGGGCGATGCAGAAGTTTGGCCATTTATTCCCCAGCCATTTACCGGCACGGATGAAAAGTTGGCGTGATAAATACGAACATCACCTGCTGTTAAAAATGGCCGGTGGCGGCGTAGCAGAAGCACAGAGCTGGCTGACTGAGTTTTTCAAAACCGCCGAAGGTGATTTCTTTGCCTGTACGCCGGAAGAAGGTAGCAAGGCCTTTTTGCACCGCTTCGCCGCGGCGGGGGCGGCCATTCGATATCAGGCCGTCCATGCGGATGAAGTGGAAGATATTCTGGCGCTGGATATTGCGCTGCGCCGTAACGATACCGAATGGTATGAGCACCTGCCGCCGGAAATAGACAGCAAGCTGGTGCACAAGCTCTATTACGGCCACTTTATGTGCTATGTCTTCCATCAGGATTACATTGTGAAGAAAGGTGTGGATGCTCACGAACTGAAAGAGCAAATGCTGGTGTTACTGCGTGAGCGCGGGGCACAATACCCTGCAGAACATAACGTGGGACATCTGTATAAAGCGCCAGAAACATTGACGCGTTTTTATCGCGAGAACGACCCGACCAACAGTATGAATCCAGGCATTGGTAAAACCAGTAAGCAGAAGTACTGGAAAGAGTCGTAGGCCCGATAAGCGTAAGCGCCATCGGGCACGTTGCCGATGGCGCTTCGCTTGCCCGGCCTACGGTTTAATCGTTTTGCGCAGTTTGCTCACCTGTCGCTGAACCCGCTGCCGCCATCTGTGCGGCTTTTTGCTTTTTATAGCTCAGCGCCGCGGCCGGAACAGGCATCACTTTGCCGGTTTCGATCCAGGTGCGTAAACGACTGGCATCAGCAAAGTGGGTGTATTTGCCAAAGGCATCCATGACCACCAGCGCTACCGGCTTGTTATTAATGACCGTACGCATCACCAGACAGTGACCGGCGGCATTAGTAAACCCCGTTTTGGTGAGCTGAATGTTCCAGTTATCGCGGTACACCAGATGGTTGGTGTTACGGAACGGCAGCGTATAAGCCGGATTAGCAAAGGTCGCCATGTCTTCACGCGTCGTACTCAACTGACCAATCAGCGGATACTGCTTGCTGGCAATCAGCAGTTTCGTTAAATCACGCGCCGTCGAGACGTTATGAATCGACAAGCCAGTCGGTTCCACAAAGCGCGTCTGGGTCATTCCCAACGACTTCGCCTTCGCATTCATCGCCTTGATAAATGCGTTATAACCGCCCGGATAGTGGTGCGCCAGGCTTGCCGCTGCGCGGTTTTCTGAGGACATCAGCGCCAGTAGCAGCATATTCTTACGACTGATCTCACTGTTCAGACGCACACGAGAGTAGATGCCTTTCATTTCCGGCGTCTGGCTGATATCCACTTTCAGTTTTTCATCCAGCGGCAGTCGTGCGTCAAGCACTACCATCGCCGTCATTAATTTGGTAATCGACGCAATCGGACGCACAAGGTCCGGGTGGTTCGAATAGATAACTTTGTTGGTATTCAGATCAACAATCATCGCACTACCCGAAGCAATCTCAGGTTGAGATGCCGCTGCGGTAGTTGCCGTTTTCGCTACGGCTTGGGGTGCAAAAGGAACGGCCAGCACCAGGGCAAGACTTAATAATGAAACTCGGAATTTCAGCATGATGAGGTTTCTGATAATGGTTCACGCACGTCACAACGCACACCGCCTGAAATAAGGATTATCTCAGGCTAGCTCTGGCATCATAGCGATCCGGCAGGTTTGCCGCTACAGAAGAATCATCTCGAAATGCTGCGTTGCTGACTTTTACGTCAACAACGCAGCGCAGACAGGTTGTACACCTAGAACAATCGGTACCCGTAGCCCCACAGGATCACCGTAATCGCCAGCAGAACCTCCAGCACCAGCACACCGATCGCCAGCGTTGAACTGGAAAAGCTCAGCCCTTCTTCTTTCGTGATATTCAGGAACGTTGGAATACCGAGATAGAGTAAATAGCCGGTGTAAAACAGCGCGATGGTTCCCACGAGCGCACACAGCCAGACCAGCGGATACAACGCCACCAGTCCGCTCAAAAACAGCGGCGTGGCAACATATCCGGCAAAGACCATACAATGCGCCAGCGACGGGCGTCGCGAGTAATTACGCGCCATCCACCAGATCACTCTGCCCATAATGGCCACACCCGCCAGCATCACACCGTAAAACAGAATTGCCATCGCAAATCCGGTAAACAGGGATAACTTCAGGATATTGCCGTCGCCAAAATTCCAGCCAATTTGCGTGGTGCCAATAAACGCACAAATCACCGGAATTGCCGCCATCAGCAGGACATGGTGGGTATAGTGATGCGAAACACTTTCGTTCTCGCTGTTGATCACGTGCATTTCACGATCGGGATGGGAAAACAGCCCCCAGACATGGTTCATACCGCCCCCTTCTTGTCAGCTCCGGACCTCAACACTTCAAGTATAATTCAGCTTTTGATTATTTTATGTACACATGAAAAATACCGATGCGCTGAGTTGCTGCTTTTCCGGCATGAACAATTCACTGGGTGTATGCTATAGAGCGTGGAGGTCATACAACGTATGGATATAACGCATTATGTTGAGCAATACGGCTATGCGGCGCTGATTATTGGCAGCCTTGCCGAAGGCGAAACCATTACCTTGCTAGGCGGTGTTGCTGCGCATCAGGGAATTCTTAAATTTCCGCTGGTGGTACTCTCCGTCGCGTTGGGCGGGATGATTGGCGATCAGTTGCTCTTTTTACTTGGGCGTCGTTATGGCGGCAAAATTTTACGTCGTTTCTCGCATCATCGGGCAAAAATCCACTATGCGCAGAAGATGATCCAACGGCGTCCCTATCTGTTTGTGGTCGGCACGCGTTTTATGTACGGCTTTCGCGTCATTGGCCCGTTGCTGATTGGGGCCAGCCACCTGCCGCCGAAGATTTTCATCCCACTGAATATCCTGGGGGCGTTTGTCTGGGCTTTGCTGTTTACCACGCTCGGCTATGTTGGCGGTGAAGTGATTGCCCCATGGTTGCATAGCCTCGACCAGCATATTAAACATGGGATCTGGTTGGTTCTGGTTATCGGCGTTGTAGTGGCTGCCCGCTGGTGGATGAAACGGCGAAGTAAACGCAAAGAACAGGCAAATTGACCCGACAGCGGCTTCTGCCGGGTCAGACTATCAGGAGGCGCGGTAACCGCCGCCCAGTGCGCTGGTCAGCTGTATAGAAGCATCCAGCCATTGCCCCTGTAGAACCAGACCATTAAGCTGTTCGCGTAATGCCGGAATTTTGGCCTCGCTAACCCGGGAAACTGCAATGATACCGGCGCTATATCGTGCCTGCGCAAGCCCCACGACGCGCTGTGCGTCATGTTCAATTTGCTGCTGATGCTGGTTCTTCTGCGCCAGCGTTTCTACCTGTGATGCCGCACGCGCCACGTCATTCACCGCATCGACCACGGCCTTGTTGTAATTTGCCACCGTCAGGTTGCTCTGCGCTTTCGTGATATCGAGATTCGCATTCAGTCTGCCGCTATCAAAAATAGGCAGCGTCAGTCCAGCCGTCACGCCCATCTGCTGTGCAGAATGGCGGAACAAATCGCTCAGATGTAGCGCATCCTGCTGTAAAAACGCCATCAGGTTCACGTCCGGATAGAATGCCGCTTTTGCCGCATCAATGCTGCTCAGCGAAGACTCGATGTACCAGTGTGCGGCCTGTAAATCAGGGCGGCGGGCCAGCAGCGAATAACCAAGCTGGGACGGTAGCTGGCTTTCTACCGCCGGTAGCGCCGTTGCTTTAAGCTTCATGACGGAAGATTGCGAGTTGGTCAGTGCGCTCAGCCGCGCCTCTATCACCTTCATTTTGCCGCTGACATCGTTCAGCTGCTGCTCCGTTTTACTGGAATCGATATCCGTTTCAACACCTTCGACAGAAGAGGTAATCCCGTTTTGATACAGTTGACGATCGACGGTGATGACGTTCTGCTGCTCGTTTTTAATCTGCGTCAGTACGGTTTTCAGCGCCGCCTGTGTCTGCCACTCCCAGTACAAACGCGATACGCCGCTCGCCAGTAACTGGCGGGTTTGCTCACGTTCAGCCTCACGCGCTTTCACCTCACCAATACGCGCCGCCACTTCAGCCCGGTTTTTACCCCACAGATCCAGGTTCCAGCCCGCGGTTAAACCAAAGGTTCCATTGGTGTACCACGGCCCCGTATTTCCATCCAAATCGGTAGCAAACGGTCCCATCAGCCCTTCAGCCGACATTTTCTGACGCTCCACATCTGCGGAAAAATCAATCTCTGGACCATCCTGCGCCTTAACCGCTTTAGCCTGCGCTTCTGCCAGTTGAATGCGCTGTTCTGCTACCTGCATATCTGGAGAATTCTTGAGGGTGCTGTCAATCAACGCATTCAGCTGTGGATCGTGATACGCCTTCCACCATTGGCTATCCGGCCAACCATTTTTTAATGCCGCAGGCAATGCGGAATCCACGTTCACTGCGGGTGTCTGCTGTGACAGCGATTGACGATTGTCATGCATGGGTGCACAACCAACCATCAAAATAAGCAGCGGCAAACATGCCGTTGCAACAAGAACAGAATTACGATTCATGGGAATATACAGGTAAGAAAAGATGCACAGAGAGTACGACTTACCGCATTCTCTTTTTTAGTTACGCGTGGCAATACATCTTTTGAAATAAAATCACATAATTAAGAAACATATACATAACAAATGGTTCTGTCAAAATAATTCCACTGAATTATAAATGGAGGCGTAATGTCACAAACGCTTATCAGGCCTGCGAAATACGCGTCCGTTCCGTAGTCCGGATAAGGCGGTTACGCCGCCATCAGGCGATAATAGGGATGGCCTGAATCGCGCGTGCAATATCCGGTGAATTATTCAAAGCCCGAATTTCCTGAAACAGTTCTGTCGCTTCAACATATTCTTTACGAAGATAGCCCAGCCACTGTTTGATACGCGCCACATGATACAGCCCGGTATCACCCTGTTTTTCCAGTCGGGTATATTTTTGCAGTAACGTCACGACTTCAGGCCACGGCATACGCGGTTCGTTATATTTCACCACACGACTCAAATTAGGGATATTAAGCGCACCGCGCCCGATCATGACGGCATCGCATCCGCTGATAGCCATACAGTCCTGTGCGCTTTGCCAGTCCCAGATCTCACCATTCGCGATAACCGGGATATTGAGACGCTGGCGGATCTCGCCAATAGCCTGCCAGTTAATGTGCTCGGCCTTATAACCTTGCTCTTTCGTTCGACCGTGCACCACCAACTCACTGGCACCGGCCTGCTGGACGGCATCAGCAATTTCGAACTGCCTGTCACTGCTGTCCCAGCCCAGACGCACTTTTACCGTCACCGGTAAATGGGCCGGAACCGCATCACGCATGGCCTTAGCGCCACGGTAAATCAGCTCAGGGTCCTTCAGTAACGTTGCGCCACCGCCGCTGCCGTTCACCAGCTTCGACGGACAGCCACAGTTTAGATCGACGCCATACGAACCCAGCTCAACCGCGCGGGCTGCATTTTCTGCCAGCCACTGCGGATACTGCCCCAGCAGTTGTATACGCACCGGCGTACCGGATGTCGTGCGGCTGGCGTTAAGCAGTTCAGGACAAATGCGGTGAAAGACTTTTACCGGCAGTAGTTGATCCACCACGCGAACAAATTCGGTGATACAGAGATCATAATCATTCACTTCAGTCAGCAACTCGCGCACCAGTGAGTCGAGCACGCCTTCCATCGGCGCCAGTAAAACACGCATATTGTTACCCGCAAAAAAGAGAGGCGCTATGGTAACGTCTCTATGCAGGAGATTAAAGCGTCTCAGCGCCGGGCACAGGTTTGGTTATGCTGATTGGGGGCATTGCCTGATGTTCCAGATATCTATTTCCACTATGCTTAGAATTCATGATGTGATCGGTAGCACGTTTTAAAGTTTAATTGTATGATGAATCAGTCTCGTCAAGGGTTTCAAATATGAGCAAGTCACTGAACATTATCTGGCAATATTTACGCGCATTCGTCCTCATTTATGCCTGCCTCTATGCAGGTATTTTTCTTGCATCGCTGCTGCCAATCACGATTCCGGGCAGCATTATCGGCATGCTGATTCTGTTTGTATTACTGGCATTACAGATCTTACCGGCAAAATGGGTAAACCCAGGCTGCTACGTACTGATTCGTTACATGGCCCTGCTGTTTGTCCCGATTGGCGTGGGGATCATGCAGTACTTTGACTTGCTACGCGCACAATTTGGTCCGGTCGTGGTGTCCTGCACCATCAGTACACTGGTCGTATTCCTGGTAGTGAGCTGGAGCTCGCACATTGTTCACGGCGAACGCAAAATCGTTGGCCAAAAAGGGTCTAAACAATGATGTCGTATATCTGGTGGTCGTTACCCCTCACCCTGGCGGTATTTTTTGCTGCACGTAAGCTGGCAGCGCGATGCAAACTGCCGTTGCTGAATCCGTTGCTCGTCGCAATGGTGGTGATTATTCCCTTTCTGATGCTGACCGGTATCCCCTACGATCACTACTTCAAAGGCAGCGAGGTGCTGAACGATTTACTGCAACCTGCCGTCGTCGCGCTAGCCTATCCGTTATATGAACAGCTGCACCAAATCCGTGCCCGCTGGAAATCCATTATCGCCATCTGTTTTGCCGGCAGTGTCGTGGCCATGGTCACGGGCACCTCAATTGCCCTGCTGATGGGGGCTTCACCGGAGATTGCCGCCTCTATTATGCCTAAATCGGTCACCACGCCTATCGCTATGGCTGTGGGTGGCAGTATTGGTGGTATTCCGGCAATCAGCGCAGTGTGCGTCATTTTTGTCGGTATCCTCGGCGCCGTATTTGGCCATACCCTGCTCAATGCCATGCGCATTCGCACCAAGGCAGCACGTGGACTGGCAATGGGTACGGCTTCACACGCCCTGGGCACGGCTCGCTGTGCTGAACTGGACTACCAGGAAGGTGCATTTAGCTCACTGGCGCTGGTGATTTGCGGAATTATTACCTCATTGGTTGCCCCCTTCCTGTTCCCGGTTATCCTGGCGGTGGTAGGCTAATCTGCATTTTTAAGCTGTTTATTTGCGATGCGTTGCACATTTTTCATTTAAGTTTCATAAGTTGCACACACAATGAGATTTGGATCACATATAAAGCCCTGTCAGGCCCGTAAACTACGGTTCCATTACATTGTTATGAGGCAACGCCATGCATCCACGTTTTCAAACTGCTTTTGCCCAACTCGCGGATAACTTGCAATCAGCCCTGGCCCCTATTCTGGCGGATGAACATTTCCCCGCCATGCTGACGGCTGATCAGGTATCTTTGCTTAAACGCGAATCGGGACTGGACGAAGACGCGCTGGCATTCGCTCTGCTGCCTTTAGCTGCGGCCTGCGCACGCACCCCGCTGTCCAACTTCAACGTTGGCGCAATCTCACGAGGTATCAGCGGAACCTGGTATTTCGGTGGGAACATGGAGTTTCTGGGTGCCACAATGCAGCAAACCGTTCACGCCGAGCAGAGCGCTATTAGCCATGCCTGGTTACGTGGCGAAAAAGGACTCGCCGCGATTACCGTCAACTACACCCCTTGCGGGCACTGCCGTCAGTTTATGAATGAGCTGAACAGCGGACTGGATTTACGGATTCACCTGCCCGGGCGTGAACCACACGCACTGCGCGACTATCTGCCGGACGCTTTTGGGCCAAAAGATCTCGACATCAAAACGCTGTTGATGGACGACCAGGATCACGGCTTCGCGCTGCAAGGCGATGCGCTGACCCAGGCGGCGATTGCCGCAGCAAACAGATGCCATATGCCCTACAGCAACTCCCCGAGCGGCGTGGCGCTGGAGTGTAAAGATGGTCAGATTTTCAGCGGTAGTTATGCTGAAAACGCCGCCTTCAACCCAACGCTGCCGCCGTTGCAGGGTGCATTAAACCTGTTGAGTCTGAACGGTTACGACTATCCGGACATTCAACGTGCGGTGCTGGCAGAAAAAGCGGATGCGGCGCTTATCCAGTGGGATGCGACGTCTGCCACCCTGAACGCGCTGGGCTGTGACAATATCGAGCGCGTACTACTCGGTTAAATCATGATGCCCGGTGGCGCCGCGTCATCGGGCAACAGTGACTAAAATCCCCTCAATCAGACTGCTGTTTCTTGCGCTCCGCCGTTGGGTACAGTAGCCTGATTGACATTCCATCCAATTATCGAGTTTTCTGCATGTTAAAGCGCGTGTTTTACAGCTTGTTAGTCCTGGTAGGCTTGCTGCTGTTGACAGTGCTTGGGCTCGACAGATGGATGAGCTGGAAGACGGCCCCCTACATCTATGACGAATTACAGGATCTCCCCTACCGTCAGGTTGGCGTTGTCCTGGGCACGGCAAAATACTACCGTACCGGTGTCATCAATCAGTATTACCGCTACCGCATTCAGGGCGCATTAAATGCGTATAACAGCGGCAAAGTAAACTATCTGCTCCTTAGCGGCGACAACGCGCAGCAAAGCTATAACGAACCGATGACAATGCGTAAAGACTTGATTGCCGCAGGCGTCGATCCCGCTGACATCGTGCTTGATTACGCAGGGTTCCGTACGCTTGATTCGATTGTTCGCACCCGCAAAGTATTCGATACCAACGATTTCATCATCATTACTCAGCGATTCCATTGTGAGCGGGCGTTGTTTATTGCGCTGCATATGGGCATTCAGGCTCAGTGCTATGCGGTACCCTCGCCAAAAGATATGCTTACCGTGCGGGTGCGCGAATTCGGCGCTCGCTTTGGTGCGCTGGCCGATCTCTACCTTTTTAAACGCGAACCCCGTTTTTTAGGTCCGCTGGTACCCATCCCGACCATGCATCAGGTACCCGATGATGCTCAGGGATATCCGGCAGTCACGCCTGAACAATTACTCGAATTACAAAAGAAACAAGGAAAATAAGCATGGATGTACAAACACTCTTCGTCGTATTGGCCTTTCTGCTCATTCCCCTCTTTTGTTTCAGGGAAGCCTGGAAAGGATGGCGCTCCGGAGCCGTAGATAAAATTAAGAAGAATGCGCGCGAACCGGTTTATGCTTATCGCTCGCAAGAGCCATTGCAATTTTGGTCCTATGTGCTGGTTTATGCCGGATGCGGATGTTTATCATTAGGTATGGTTGTTTATTTGGTATTTTATCGTTAACGATATTGTCTTTATATTAGATGTTGAGAATAACTAATATTATGATAACGGTTACCATTTCAATATAAGGGATTCATGCTGCCCGTCAGCATTTCCCTCACACCTTCTTCTATTTGTGAATCCTTTCACAGAATACTCTTCCTGCAGTGCTTAGCCTTAAGAATAGCTTTTCACTTTTTATATTTTGTTATTAAAGGGTTGCCTTAATTTACTCAAGCATTAAGGAAGAAAATATGCCACAACAAAATTATCTGGATGAGCTCACGCCGGCTTTTACCCCATTATTAGCAATAAAAGAGGCCTCTCGTTGTTTATTATGTCACGATGCCCCCTGTAGTCAGGATTGCCCGGCACAAACCGACCCAGGGAAATTTATTCGCTCCATTTATTTCCGCAATTTTAAAGGCGCGGCTGAAACTATTCGGGAAAATAATGCGCTCGGTGCGGTATGCGCCCGGGTATGCCCAACCGAAAAATTATGCCAGCGCGGATGTACGCGTTCAGGAATTGATAAACCTATCGATATTGCGCGTCTGCAGCGATTTATTACCGATTTTGAACAGCAGACCGCAATGAAAATCTATCAGCCCGCAACAAAAACGCTGGGCAAGGTCGCCATCATCGGTGCAGGTCCGTCCGGATTACAGGCCAGCGTAACGCTGAGTAATCTTGGCTATGACGTCACCCTCTTCGAAAAGCAGGCCCAGCCAGGCGGCTGGTTGCGTTATGGCATTCCAGAGTTTCGTCTGCCGCAGACGGTTTTAGATAATGAGATTGCCCGTATCGTAGAAATGGGCGTGACCATCAGATGCAATTGTGAAGTGGGTACTGCCCTTTCCCTTGAGCAACTCAAAACAGAATACCGCGCCGTACTGGTAACTGTAGGGATGTCTTACGGTTCTACGCTGCCTCTGTTTGATCAGGCGAATAATGTCGAAATTGCCGTCGACTTTCTGCAACGGGCCCGACAGTCAGGCGGCAATATTAGCGCCGGGCAAAGCGCATTGATCATCGGCGGTGGCGATGTGGCAATGGATGTCGCCAGTACACTGAAACTGCTGGGCTGCCCGTCCGTCACCTGTGTCGCACGTGAAGAACTGGCTGAATTCCCTGCCAGCGACAACGAGTTCAACAGCACCCAGGCGTTAGGGGTATCGATTATTGACGGTTTCACGCCTGTGGCGGTTAGTGGAAATCGCGTCACCTTTAAGCACGTACGCCTGCCGGGAGAACTCTCGCTTGAAGCCGAACATATTATTCTTGCCGTCGGTCAACATGCGCAGCTTGATGATTTCGCCGCGTTAAAGCCACAGCGCAATCTTATTGATACGCACAATTACCAAACCGCCGATCCGGTTATGTTTGCCGCGGGCGATATTGTTAAAGGCGATAAAACCGTTGTATACGCCGTGAAAACCGGAAAAGAAGCCGCTCAGGCCATTCATCACTATTTAGAGGGAGCTTGCTCATGTTAACGAAAGATCTTTCTATTACTTTTTGCGGCGTCAAATTTCCCAACCCGTTCTGCCTCTCTTCTTCTCCGGTGGGCAACTGCTATGAGATGTGTGCCAAAGCCTATGATACCGGCTGGGGGGGTATTGTTTTTAAGACGATCGGTTTCTTTATCGCCAATGAAGTCTCCCCGCGCTTCGACCATCTGACCAAAGAAGATACCGGCTTTATCGGCTTCAAAAACATGGAGCAAATTGCCGAACACCCGCTGGAGGAGAATCTGGCCGCAATTCGCCGACTGAAACAGGACTATCCTGACAAGGTCCTGATTGCGTCGATCATGGGTGAAAACGAAGAACAGTGGCAGGAGCTGGCTCGCCTGGTTGAAGAGGCGGGTGCAGACATGATCGAATGCAACTTCTCGTGTCCGCAAATGACCTCACATGCCATGGGCAGCGATGTCGGGCAAAGCCCTGAGCTGGTCGAAAAGTATTGTCGGGCAGTTAAACGCGGCTCAACCTTACCAATGCTGGCTAAAATGACACCAAATATTGGTGATATGTGTGAAGTTGCTCTGGCGGCTAAACGCGGAGGTGCTGACGGTATCGCGACCATCAATACGGTTAAATCCATCACCAATATCGACCTGAAGCGCAAAATCGGGATGCCGGTCATCAACGGTAAATCCAGTATTTCTGGTTATTCCGGCAAGGCCGTGAAGCCTATCGCTCTGCGCTTTATTCAGCAACTGCGTATGCACCCTGAACTGCGCGATTTTCCGATTAGCGGCATTGGGGGGATTGAAACCTGGGAGGACGCCGCCGAGTTTCTGCTGTTGGGTGCTGCCACGCTGCAGGTCACCACCGGAGTCATGCAGTATGGCTACCGAATCGTGGAGGACATGACCAGCGGGCTATCGCATTACCTCGCCGATCAAGGATTTGACTCGCTGGAGGAGATGGTTGGTCTCGCTAACGCCAATATCATCCCCGCAGAGGAACTTGATCGTAGCTACATCGTCTATCCGCATATCAATCTCGCAAAATGTGTGGGCTGTGGCCGCTGCTACATCTCCTGCTATGACGGTGGGCACCAGGCAATGGAATGGAATGAGGAGACCCGTACACCTCACTGCAACACGGAAAAATGCGTGGGCTGCCTGCTGTGCGGTCACGTTTGCCCGGTAGCCTGTATCGATCTCGGTGAGGTGAAATTTAAAACCGGCGAGAAAGCACATGCTTTAACCTTGTAACACTCACAAAAAAGCCCGGTGCAGATTGCGCTGCACCGGGCTTTTAGCGTTCTAATCGTTACTTCTTACGTGCGTATTTCAGTGAATCCAGCGCGACGGCGAAGATGATGATGCCGCCCTTAATAATGTACTGCCAGTAAGGGTTCACGCCGATGTAGGTCAGACCGTAGTTGATGACGGTGAAGATAATCACACCGGTCACCACGCCGAAAACCGTCCCCACGCCACCGCTGAACGACACGCCGCCAACCACGCATGCCGCAATAGCATCCAGCTCGTACATAAAGCCGAGGTTGTTGGTTGCAGAACCGATACGCCCTGCTTCCAGCAAACCACCGAAGGCATAGAACACACCAGACAGCGCATAGATAATCAGCAGGTTCAGCGCCACGTTTACACCGGACACTTTCGCCGCTTCAGGGTTACCGCCGATAGCGAAAATATTTTTACCAAAACGGGTCTTGTTCCACAGCACCCAAACAAAGGCCACGGCAATCAAGGCATAGAAAGTAATGTAGGAGAGTCGGAAACTACCCAGCGCAATAAAGCCCTGCGCAAAGGTTGAGAACCCGCTGTCAAAGCCAGAAATTGGCGATGCCCCAACAAAATCGTAATACAGGGAGTTAATACCGTAGACGATAATCATCGTGCCGAGGGTGGTAATAAAGGGCGTCACATTCAGATAAGCAATGATGATACCGTTTACCAGACCGATAATGGCGCCAATCACGCAAACAATCAGCACCACTACAATGATCGGCATCGTCGCCATTTCCGGGAACACCTTGTTGGCATTCTCCATCGACTGCAGCAAGGTTGCTGCCACGACCGCCGCCAGGCCAACCTGGCGCCCTGCTGACAGGTCCGTCCCTTGCGTAACAATCAGCCCGGCAACCCCCAGCGCGATAATAATACGCACCGAGGATTGCGTTAGAATATTACTCAGGTTCAGTAAACTTAAGAAAGTGGGATCCTGGAAAATAATAATTGCCAGCAAAACCAAAAGAACAACGTAAATTCCGCCTTCTTTCAGATAAGTAAGAAAACTTTTCTTATTTAACGCACTCATGAGGAGCCCCTAATCTTAAAGGTGCAAAGACGCAAGACGGAGGATTTCGTTTTGCGTTGTGGTTTTGGTTTCAACAATTCCCGCGACGAGGCCATTGCTCATCACCAGAATACGATCGGTAATACCTAGCAATTCTGGCATTTCAGAGGAAATAATAATGATCCCCTTTCCTTTTTTCGCCAGTTCAGCAATCAACTGATAAATCTCAAATTTCGCGCCAACATCAATACCGCGTGTCGGTTCATCCAGCATCAGGATTTCCGGCTGCGTTAACAACCAACGGCCAATGACCACCTTTTGCTGATTACCGCCAGAAAGCGAACCAATTTGCGTACGGTGCCCTGGTGTTTTTACCCTCATCGAGTCAATTACCCACTGGGTATCGCTCTTCATGCGGGAATTATCCAGCAGGCCGACTTTATTTTTATAGTTCTGGATATTGGAGATTAACGAGTTAAAACCAATGTCCAGATAGGCATAAATCCCGGTTGAGCGACGCTCTTCGGTGACCAGCGCAAAACCATGGTTAATCGCTTCATTCGCGCTGTGGTTATTGATTTTTTTGCCGTGGAGCGTAATCGTGCCCGATGATTTCTCACGAATGCCAAACAACGTTTCAACGATGTCGGTGCGTTTCGCGCCAACCAGACCGGCAATGCCGAGAATTTCCCCTTTATGGAGATCAAAAGAGATATCACGAATCGACGGCTGACGCAGAGAAGTCAGGTTACGCACTTCCAGAATCACTTCTCCCGGCTTGTTCTCTTTGTCCGGGAAACGTTGGTTCAGTGAACGTCCGACCATCATGGCGATGATCTTATCCATGTCCAGCCCTTCCAGCGGCTGGGTCGCAATCCATTGACCATCGCGCAGCACGGTAATTTCATCACACAGTTGAAAGATCTCTTCCATTTTGTGAGAAATATACACAATCCCGCACCCACGCTCTTTCAGCTTACGGATGATGGTAAACAGATGATTAACCTCTTTCTCGGTTAACGATGAGGTCGGTTCATCCATAATGACGATTTTGGCGTCATACGAAAATGCTTTTGCAATTTCAATCATCTGCATTTGCGAAACAGATAATGTTCCGACACGCGCACGCGGATCGATGTCAATATCCAGTTCATCGAATATCGCTTTGGTATCGCGGTACATTTTTTCCTGATCGACAAACATGCCTTTGGTGGGATAGCGCCCCAGCCACATGTTGTCCATTACAGAACGTTGTAATACCAGGTTTAATTCCTGGTGTACCATTGAAATACCATTCTCAAGCGCTTCTTTAGCAGAATGAAAATCGATTTCTTTACCCTGAAATAAAATACTACCGGAATCTTTTTGATAGATCCCAAAAAGACATTTTAATAATGTTGACTTTCCAGCGCCATTCTCGCCCATCAGAGCATGAATAGAATGTGGGCGGACTTTTAAATTGACATTATCAAGAGCCTTAACGCCGGGAAAGGACTTGTTGATGCCGCTCATTTCCAACAAGTATTCGCCTGACGACTGAGTATTAGTGCTGACCATAATTATACCTTGTTGGCCTTGCAGAGTGCGCAATTAAGGGCGCAATGAAATTGCGCCCACAGACGGAGTATTTATTTGTTGGTGAACTCTGCCAGATTATCTTTATCGACACCGACATATGGAACGCGAACAATTTTGTTCTCAATTTTCCAGTTGGTGCCGTCTGCCGCGCCTTTGCCATCAGCCAGGTTTCTCGCCAGATCGAAGGTCGCTTTCGCCTGGTTGTTTGCATCGTTCAGCACGGTACCGGCCATGGCGCCAGATTTCACCAGAGCCAGTGCTTCAGGCAGCGCATCGACGCCAAATACCGGGACGCTGGTTTTGTTGTGCGCTTTCAGCGCTTCAACTGCGCCCATCGCCATGGCGTCATTGTTGGCGATAACCACTTCAATTTTGTTTGCGTTAGGACCAGACATCCACGCATCCATTTTATCTTTCGCCTGAGCGGTATCCCACATTGCGGTATCTAACTGCAACTGCTCAGTTTTAATGCCTTTGTCGTTCAGCTCTTTAATCACGTAGGTCGTACGTGCTTCGGCATCCGGGTGTCCCGGTTCGCCTTTCAGCAGAACAAACTGAATTTTGCCGTCTTTGTTCAGATCCCAGTTCGGGTTAGCGGCCCAGTGCTTGGCAATCAAATCACCCTGAATAATGCCGGACTCTTTAGAGTCAGTGCCGACGTAATAGGCTTTGTCATAGCTGTCCAGTGCTTTACGGGAAGGCTCTTTGTTGAAGAATACAATCGGTACGTTCTGTCCGCGTGCTTTTTCAATGACCGTGCCAGCAGCTGCCGGGTCAACCAGGTTGATAGCCAGTGCTTTAACGCCTTTTGCCAACAACACATCAATCTGATCGTTCTGTTTGGACTGATCGTTTTGCGAGTCATTCATCAGCAACTGTACATCCGGCGCCGCTTTGGCATCTTTTTCAATAGCCTTACGTACCACAGACATAAAGTTATCGTCATATTTATAGATAGTCACACCAATGCGGGTATCAGCAGCGTGCGCAGCCGCGCCGAATAACATGCTTGCCATTACAGCAGACAGGGTCAACACCTTCTTATTCATGGTATCTCCGGTTTTATTATGCAGGGTAGTGCTTGAGATAAATGCTCGGCAGGCAGAACGTTACTGAAGTGTTACTGAACGCCGAAGCTCACTTTTAAAAATATTTCTTCCGTGTCTGGCAACACTCCAAAAACAGGCTTTAATTGTTGTTTAAGACGCCTATACCTCGATGAAAGTGATTATTCACCGTTACATAGTAGTTACAGCGCAGCAAACAGTGTCATCATAGCTATCGCATTGTTAAGATACTGTGAATTTACTCACATATTGAAAGCGGTTACATAGCCCGACATTATCAGTTAGTGATCGGTGCCGCATTCTGCCGCAAAGCCACAGAATGACGTCGCACCAGCGTCGGCATAAAGCAATGAGTTGCATCAGGATCCAGCGTTCCCGCCGCGCCTTGTAGCGCAAGCTCGGTGGCCATTTTTGCCATAGAAGCAATGGGATAGCGCACCGTTGTCAGCTGCGGGTCGGTGTAACGTGCGATGGGAATATCGTCGAAACCAATGATAGACAGATGTAATGGAATGGCGATGCCGTTGTCTTTTAACGCCGTTAGCGCGCCAGCGGCCATATTGTCGTTGTAAGCGAAGACTGCCGTCAGTTGCAGGTTACGTCCCAGCAGTTCCACCATGGCGGACTCTCCGCCCTGCATATCCGGTGAACCGGTACCGATCCAACTGTCGGCCGGGGTAATCCCCTGTTCTTTCAGAGCACTTAGCCACCCTTCTTTACGCATTGCATCGTCCTCAATGCGGTGACTCGACGCCAGGTAACCAATACGTTGATGCCCATTGTTCAGCAGCATACGGGTTGCCATTTTGGCGCCGCTAATATTATCCAGACAGACGCAACGATGCGCATAGCCCGGCACAATGCGGTTGATCAGCACCATACCGGGGATCTGATCCATAAACTCCGCCAGCTCGCGATCGCTCAACGCTTTCGAGTGAACAATCAGTGCGTTACAACGCTGACGAATCAGTACCTCAATGGCATGACGCTCTTTTTCGGCTTCGTGGTAGCTGTTGCCAATCAGGACGTACTTCTGATGCTGCTGGGCAACCAGGTCCACGGCTTTGACCAGCGCGCCAAAAAATGCATCTGATACATCCATCACCACGACCCCAATCGTGTCGCTCACCTGCGTCGCCAGCGCTTGAGCATTGGCGTTAGGGCGATAGCCGAGCTGAGTCACAGCTTTCATTACCGCTTCACGCGTATCGGGACTCACCAGTGCACTGTTGTTGAGTACGCGGGAAACGGTCGCTACAGAAACGCCAGACTGCCGTGCCACATCACGAATGGTTACCATATTCACTGCCCTGTTTTAGATTGCGGCTACCCGCAGACACCCCAGGCTGGGTATTTTGTCAGCACAACGAAACGGACTGCGTGAGTGATGTCACAGGAATGAAAGCGCTTACATCCATTTTGTTAATGAATGTGATCCAGATCGTTATCTGGATGTTCGCGGTAATGATGTCCCTGACGCACGCAGGGTTAATTGACGCCATAGCCATTCTACCGGGCCTTGCCGGTAAAAACGCAGCCAAATGACGGAGAAAAGCAGGTTAACGGCCCAGACCGGAATGACAAATAACAGCAGCGCCAGTCGGTCATATTTCATAAATAAGCCGAATTGATAAAACAGCGTGGTGCAAATTAAGGTTTGTAACAGATAGTTGGTCAGCGCCATACGTCCAACGCAGGCTATCGCAACAACGCCTTTTAAGCGGCTCAGCTGCGGCCAGAAACCAAACAGCAATGCGGCATAGCCAATTGTCTGAAACGGCGCGCCCAGCTCACGCGGGGCCTGCAACAGAAAAGCGCACCAGCGATATGCCCAATCCAGATGCCACTGCGCAACGATAGCAGGCAGGTTAATCGCAATGCCAATAATGACCAATAACGCGCCGGTACGTCGATAGTGCTGCAAACTGTACTGCCCTTTCAGCCAACCGCTGCGCATCAATGCCGCACCCAGCAGCATCATCCCCGCCAACTGCCAGCCGTACTGTGCGCCCAGCGCCAGTAAGCTATTCGACAGCATATCCACGCGATTACTGACCGCTTCCATACCGCCGTTAATCTTCCAGTACTTCTCATACAGCAACGCAGAAGCATCCGGTGTCCAGGCCCGACTGGTCTCACTTCCGGAGATAAACCCCAGCAGCAACAGCACGCCAACGCCCACCAGATAGAGCAACACGCCGGTATTAAACAGACTTTTGACGGAAGGGGCATCGCGAACCAACCGCCAGCAAATCAGCCCGATGAGACCATACGCCAGCAGGATATCGCCATCCCAGAACAGCAAACCGTGAATAAACCCCAGCAGGACCAGCAAAGTGAGTCGCGACTGGAGCCAACGTTTGCCTCGCGGTAGCAGCATCTGCAAACCCGCGCCAAACAACAGCGCAAACAGCGTGAGGAATTTCACCTGCGCAAAGAGATCAAGCACAGCCCAGGTCCAGGCATCTGACGGGGTA
This sequence comes from Citrobacter sp. HN-141, assembly GCF_033341895.1. Taxonomy (NCBI): domain Bacteria; kingdom Pseudomonadati; phylum Pseudomonadota; class Gammaproteobacteria; order Enterobacterales; family Enterobacteriaceae; genus Citrobacter; species Citrobacter sp. HN-141. Next base: position 149,614 of record NZ_JAWPBF010000001.1, read on the forward strand.
ATGTTGCCGTACCAGGCAGGATTCAGATAGGCCGCCTTTGGCAGACCAAAGGCGCTAATATTGAGAAGCAGGATGCCGAGGATGGCGACGCCACGAATAAAATCCAGCGTGACATTACGCTCCATGGCCCCTGCCCTGATCAGTTGTGGTGACGCACGGCGCGCAGGAATTCCTGACGCGTATTCTGGCTGGACTTAAACAATCCGCCAAGCGAGGTGGTGGTGGTGGCGCTGGTCGCATCACGGATACCACGCGCTTTCACGCAGTAATGCACAGCATCAATTGAAACCGCCACATTATTCGTCCCGAGCAGCGTTTGCAGCGCGGTGAGAATTTGCTGAGTCAACCGTTCCTGGACCTGCGGGCGCTGAGCGAAGAACTGCACAATGCGGTTAATCTTCGACAGACCGATGACCGAATCTTTCGGAATATAGGCCACCGTCGCTTTGCCATCAATCGTGACGAAGTGATGTTCGCAGGTGCTGGTCAGCGTGATATCACGAACCGTGACCATCTCATCCACCTTCATTTTATTTTCAATGACGGTGATTTTAGGGAAATTGGCGTAATCGAGGCCGGAGAAAATCTCATCGACATACATTTTTGCGATGCGATGTGGCGTTTCCATCAGACTGTCATCGCTCAAATCAAGATTGAGCAATTGCATAATCTCGGTCATATGACCGGAGATAAGACGTTTGCGCGTTTCATTATCCATCTCTTGCACGGGCGGGCGTAGCGGTGTTTCAAGACCACGCGCGACCAGCGCTTCATGAACCAGGGCCGCTTCTTTACTGAGTGATGACATTTCTTTTTCTCCTGCAGGTGGGGCGCCTCTGCCCTGCGTGGGGCAAAGTTTTTAGGCTGTGTCACAGCCAGAACATTGTGCGTGAGGCGGCGCACATAATCCAGTATTCGCCGCGATAATTATTGAAATTGGTGCTGCCTTTTAGCACACAGATTTCAAACGTCGTTCAACCGGGTGAATTCGAGTGTTAATGTAAAGTTATATAGATGATGAAGTATGTTTGCTCAATGCGGAAGTGAAAGTTACTCACAGTGCAATGAATAATCTGTATTATGGTGAGTTCGCAAACACATTCAGGTTCAACACAACAAGGAGCCACGCATGGAAATGCTTGAAGAGCACCGCTGTTTTGAAGGCTGGCAGCAACGCTGGCGTCATGACTCCACCACGCTAAATTGCACCATGACCTTCAGTATTTTTCTTCCGCCACCCCGCGATACCACCCCGCCTCCGGTGCTGTACTGGCTGTCGGGTCTGACCTGTAATGATGAAAACTTCACCACCAAAGCAGGCGCGCAGCGCATCGCAGCAGAGCTGGGCATTGTGCTGGTGATGCCGGACACCAGTCCGCGTGGCGAGCAGGTAGCTAACGATGACGGCTACGATTTAGGCCAGGGGGCGGGATTTTACCTCAATGCCACCCAGCAGCCGTGGGCAACGCATTTTCGTATGTATGACTATCTGCGTGATGAGCTTCCGGCCCTGATTCAGTCGCAGTTTAACGTCAGCGATCGCTGCGCCATCAGCGGACACTCCATGGGCGGTCACGGCGCATTGATTATGGCGCTGAAAAACCCCGGGAAATACACCAGCGTTTCCGCCTTTGCGCCGATCGTAAACCCTTGTCGCGTACCGTGGGGTGAGAAAGCTTTTAGCGCTTATCTGGGCGAAGATAAAACACAATGGGCAGAGTGGGATAGCTGCGCATTAATGCTGGCCAGCAAGCCCGCAGATGCGATTCCGACGCTAATCGATCAGGGAGACAGCGATCAGTTTCTTGCCGATCAGCTACAGCCCGCGGTACTGGCCGAAACGGCCCGTCAGACTGCATGGCCAATGACGTTACGCATCCAGCCAGGTTACGACCACAGCTATTACTTTATTGCGTCGTTTATTGAGGATCACCTGCGCTTTCACGCCCAGTATTTGCTGCTGAAGTAGCCTTCGAGGGCGCAAGCCCTCTTGGTTTCTCCATTATTCCTTCACTTTTTATCCATTTTTATTTCTCCGCTATCTCATTGATTTTATAACACTTCCTCAAATTTCATATCAAACACAAATGATTTCTATTATCATTTGTGTTTACAAAAATTCACACTTTTGTACAATCCCCCCGCTTCTTTACTGAAAAGAGTCCTTAAAAGACAAATACATACAATTGTCATGGCCTTTCACATGACACGCAGTTAGATTCATTTAAATGGAATGATACAAATGACTATACCTCACGTTAAGGCTGTAGCCGCCGCAGTATGCGTCGCGAGTCTCCCATCACTCGTCTATGCCGCCGACCAGGATACCGTGGTCGTCACCGCCACCGGGTTTGAGCAAAAAATTCAGGATGCCCCCGCCTCCATTTCGGTTATTACCAAGCAGCAGATCGAAGATAAAGCGTATCGCGATGTGACCGATGCACTGAAAGACGTCCCTGGTGTTGTTGTGACCGGCGGCGGTAGCAGCAGCGATATCAGCATCCGCGGTATGGCCTCGCAATACACGCTCTTCCTGGTTAACGGTAAACGTATCAGTACACGCGGTACCCGCCCGAACAGCGACAACGCGGGTATTGAGCAAGGCTGGTTACCGCCACTGGAATCCATCGAGCGTATCGAGGTGATCCGCGGCCCGATGTCGTCGCTGTACGGCTCTGACGCCATGGGCGGCGTGATTAACGTGATCACCAAAAAAGTCTCGAATACCAAAGCCTGGACCGGCTCCCTACATGGTGATGCTACCCTCCAGGAAGATCGGGACTCCGGTGACCTTTACCAGACAAACGCCTACGCGTCCGGACCACTGATCGACGGGCTACTCGGCGCAAAAGTGACCGGGCTGTTCTCCCATCGCGGAGAAGATAAGATAGTCAATGGTTACAATGAACAGCGCCTGCGCAACGGCGGACTTACCCTCAACTTCACCCCGGATGATAAAAACGACATCGACTTCGATGTCGCGCATGAACTACAGGATCGCAACAGCACGCCGGGCGAATCGATGGCGGCAGAAAACTGCCGTAACGGTGTTTGTAAGCCAAACAGCAAAAGCTACAACCGTTATGAACACACAACGTATTCATTAACCCACAGCGGTTATTACGACGATTTCAACAGCACCAGCTATGTTCAGCAGGAAGAGACCAAAAACCCTGGTCGTCAGATGAAATCCTACAATACGATCTTCAATAACCAGAACCAGGTCTTCCTCGGGGCGCACACCCTGACAGTTGGCGGGCAATACCGTTATGAAAAACTGCGCGATAACGGCAACCAACTGCAGGCAGCTGACGGTCTGAACAAATTGACCCGCTGGAGCTGGGCGCTGTTTGCCGAAGATGAATGGGCGGTTACCGATACTTTCACGCTGACCGGCGGTCTGCGTATGGATAAAGATGAAAACTACGGTGACAACTGGACGCCGCGCGGCTATGGCGTATGGCACCTGAGCGATCAATGGACCTTAAAAGGCGGTGTTTCTGCGGGCTATCGCGCGCCGGATCTGCGCCAGTCATCCGCAAGCTGGGGGCAAGTGACCGGTGGCGGTCGTCTGAACGGGATCATTGTCGGCAACCCGGATCTGAAACCAGAAAAAAGCCTGAGCGAAGAGATCGGTTTACTGTGGGATAACGGCAACGACCTCAATGCGGGCGTCACGCTGTTCAATACCGACTTCAAAAACAAAATCACCGAAGTGCGTCGCTGTAACAGCAGTGCCGATCCGGCTTGTACTATTGGCAGCACCCATTACGACTTTGTCAGCGATCGGGTTAACGTTGATAAAGCCAATATGCGCGGCGTCGAATCCACCTTCGGCTGGAAAATAACCTCCGACATCAACTGGACGGCAAACTACACCTATACGGAATCTGAACAGAAAAGTGGTCAGTTCTCGGGTCAGCCGTTAAACAAAATGCCAAAGCATATGTTTAACACCACCCTGGACTGGCAGGCTACGCAGGATATCGGTTTCTGGAGCCGTCTGAATCTGCGCGGGAAAACGTCTGAATACCTGAGCCGTACCTCCATGGCGCAAGGCACTCCTTCCTATACCCAGGTCGATATCGGTATGCGTTACTACGCAACCAAAGATGTACTGCTTACTGCGGGCGTGTATAACGTGCTGGATAAACAGATTGATTACGATACCTATGACACCGTGCTTGATGGTCGTCGCTACACTGTTGGCCTGACTTACAACTTCTAAAGTTTGGACAATAAAAACCCCGGCAAGGTGAATGTCTAATGCCTGTTAGTTAAGCATGTATGGAGAACATTTTATTCCGCTACGGGGTTCCGTTCACTTCAACGGTATCACTTCTTTGAATCACAGATACCCGTGAACGTGCAAGGGAGGCTCACCGCCGCCTCCCTTGCAACCCAGGCTCCCGGCACGGAAAATCGTCGCTGCGCGAGCTATTCGTCTTATGCCGTCTGCCTGTCGGGTCGGGGTCGAGCCTGCGTCCCTGCAGGCCGTCCCCTCTGCCCGCATCCCTGCGGGCAGCCCCGGTCAGCCGTCAACGCCTCATCGATTTTCAGCCGGACCAGGGTGTCGCTTCAACTCTCTGACTTTCAGTTAAATCTGTTTTGCTGTTCAAACATGTTCAAATAAAAATACAGATGGTCAGGCGTGGCGGGTCCGGCTGAAAATTGCCGACGTGTTTCCGTAAGGCCGGGAGAACCCGCAGGGATGCGGGTTCAGGGTGCGTGCGACAGGGATGTTGCATCGCGCCCGGCCCGGTAGCCTGGAGGAATAAGCGGAGGGGATTGCGCAGCAACAATTTTCCGTGCCGGGAGCCGGGATTGTTAAGGGTGCGGCGATAGCACCCTTAACACGTTCACAGGCGTTCAGTGTACAGAGAAGCGATGAACATGAGGTGAACGGAACCCTTTCTCAGAGAGAGCATGTTCATTACCCCGCCAACACATGTTGATGCTTTCTGAAACTAAAATGTTAACTGAACAGCGTGAGTGCCGGGGGAGGGTGATTGTCTGCCGGATGGCAACACGGAGGTCTTACCCGACCTACACTATCTTACGTAGGCCGGATAAGCGCGGTACCATCAGGTACAAGATTACTTCTTCACACGTTTCGGAAAGTGCATTTCGCTGTAACGAACGAAACGGGTTCCTTTGGTCAGCTTATAGCCAAACCAGATGATCAGGAACAGCGGGATACCAATGTAGGTTGCCATTACGCCGCCCCAGTCAATGGTATCTTTCAGGAACGCTTCGTAGTTTTGCCCCAGGGTGATTATCAGGCACAGGACAAAGGCAAAGATCGGCCCCAGAGGGAAGAAGCCTGAGCGATACGGCAGATCCTTAATATCATGGCCCTGCAACACATAACCACGACGGAAACGATAGTGGCTAATCGCAATTCCCAGCCAGGCGATAAAACCCGTCATCCCGGAGGTGTTCAACAGCCACAGGTACACCGTCTGGTTACCAAACATGGATGTCAGGAAGCACAGACCTGCCACGACAGTCGTCGCATACAGCGCGTTACGCGGTACGCCGCCACGAGACAGTTTAGAGAAAATACGCGGCGCTTTACCGTCACATGCCAGGGTGTAGAGCATACGCGTTGATGCATACATACCGGAGTTACCCGCCGACAGCACCGCCGTCAGGATAACGGCGTTCATCACCGCCGCCGCAGACAGCAGACCCGCGTGCTGGAATACCAGCGTGAACGGGCTGACGCTGATGTCTTTTACATCATTGCGCAGCAGGCTCGGATCGGTATACGGGATAATCAGGCTGATAATCAAAATCGCGAACACATAAAACAGCAGAATTCGCCAGAATACCTGGCGCACCGCGCGTGGAATGTTCTTCTCTGGATCTTCAGATTCGCCCGCGGCGATACCAATCAACTCGGTCCCCTGGAAGGAGAAGCCGACGATCATCGCCACACCAATCATGGCGGCAAAACCACCAGCAAAGGGTGCATCACCTGTCGTCCAGTTACTCCAGCCCACCGGTTGAGCACCTTTGAAGATACCGATAATCATCATCACGCCAACCACGATGAAGATAATCACGGTGGTAACTTTGATCAGTGAGAACCAATACTCTGCTTCGCCAAATCCACGTACCGAAATGTAGTTCAGCAGGAAGATAACGCCAAGGAACAGCGCACTCCAGATCCAGCCTGGCGTATCCGGGAACCACCAGCTCATTACCAATTGTGCGGCCACCAGGTCCACGGCGATAGTCACCGCCCAGTTGTACCAGTAGTTCCAGCCGAGCGCGAAGCCAAAGCCTTCTTCTACATAGTTCTGACCGTAGGTAGAGAACGAACCGGAAACCGGCATGTAGGCAGCCAGCTCACCGAGACTGGTCATCAGGAAGTACACCATCAGGCCAATCAGAATATAGGAAAACAGCGCGCCGCCAGGACCCGCCGCAGAAATGGTTGCACCAGATGCAACAAAAAGACCCGTACCGATGGAACCACCAATGGCGATCATCGTCAGGTGACGCGCCTTCAGTTCACGGCGTAGCGTGGGCGCTTCTGTGGTTTTAGTTTCGGAAACCATGTGAAAATGCTATCCATCCAAAAAATGAGGCGCGATTGTAGCAGACGAAATGGCATTCTTCCGGCACAAATGCGCTGTTATAAGAGACCTTCATGACTGGCCGCGGATTATAAGTAAAGCAGAAAATGGGCAACGTATGACGATTGCCCTCAGTTGAAGATGGGATGTTCATTGCAGGCGCGACGCACCAGCGTCTTATTCAACCTGCTCTACCTGGTCGCTATAACGCAAAAAACGCAGCAGCGAGTTTGAAAGATGTTTTTGGCGATGATGGACGCGCCAAAGCGTGCGGACCAGACGTGGCAACGGCACCGGAACTTCGCTTAACGTTCCTGCCTGCAGTTGTTCGGCAATAACCCGACGTGACAAGCAGCTGATCCCCAGGCCATGGCGGACAGCATGTTTAATAGCTTCAGAGTTACCCAACTCCATTGCCATCTGAAATCTCGGTAGATGAGACAGCAACAGGTAATCCACCAGCTCGCGAGTACCCGACCCACGTTCGCGCAGGATCCAGGGCGAAGCCGCAAGTTGCTCCAGCGTCACGGGACCCGTGGTTAGCGGCGATGACGGCGCAGCAAATACCACCAGTTCATCCTCCAGCCATGGTTCAGAGATGATCTCCGTACTGTGGCAGGGCCCTTCAATAAGCCCGATGTCGACCCGAAAATCCAGCACCGCATTGATAACATCCTGGCTGTTGCCCACGCTGAGTTCCAGCGGCAAGTCGGGGAAATCACGCCGGTAACCTGCAATCATGGCAGGTAAAATATAGTTGCCGATGGTGCTACTGGCATAGACGCGAATCGCGCCATTATCTTCACGAAAAAGCTGTTCGATTTCTGTCGTTTGCTCGAGCAAGGCCAACGCACGCGGATAGAGTAAGCGCCCGTGCTCATTGACGACCAGCCGCTTGCCGACACGGTCAAACAGTTGCACGCCAAGTTGCCCCTCTAAATCGGTCAGCGCAGCACTCACCGCTGACTGCGACAATGACAACATGACAGATGCCTGAGTCGTCGAGCCGCTTTTCAGTACCTCAGCAAACACTTCAAGTTGTCGCAGAGTGATATGCATAGTCGTTTTCCAGCGGGTAGCCCGCGCTTACCACTTATAAAGATTAATTATAAATATATAATCAATTTTATTTTTAAGCCACTTCACCTTACAATTTTTGCCAAGAAATCATTCAAATTGTTCAGGAGGGGTTATGACTGAACTCGCCCTACAGAATCATCGTCGTACAGTGTGGCATTTTATTCCGGGGCTTGCCCTGAGTGCAGTTATCACCGGGGCCGCCTTATGGGGAGGTTCCATTCCCGCCGTCGCAGGTGCCGGGTTCAGCGCCCTCACCTTAGCCATCTTATTCGGGATGGTTATCGGCAACACCGTGTACCCACAAATCTGGAAAAGCTGTGACGGTGGCGTGCTATTTGCCAAGCAACATTTACTGCGTCTGGGGATCATCCTGTATGGTTTCCGCCTCACCTTCGCCCAAATAGCCGACGTTGGTGTCAGCGGTATCGTCATTGATGTCCTGACGCTCAGCAGCACCTTTATGCTGGCCTGCTTCCTCGGACAGAAAGTCTTTGGTCTGGACAAACACACCAGTTGGTTGATTGGCGCGGGGAGCAGCATTTGTGGTGCCGCCGCGGTATTAGCCACCGAGCCGGTGGTGAAAGCAGAGGCCAGTAAGGTAACGGTCGCTGTAGCTACCGTGGTTATCTTCGGGACCATTGCTATCTTCCTGTACCCGGCAATGTACCCGCTACTGGCGCACTGGTTTAGCCCGGAAACCTACGGGATTTATATTGGCTCCACGATGCATGAAGTTGCACAGGTTGTTGCTGCCGGGCATGCAATCACCCCGGAAGCTGAAAACGCAGCCGTCATTGCTAAAATGCTGCGCGTCATGATGCTGGCTCCGTTCCTCATCATCCTGGCGGCACGTGTTAAACAACTGTCTCCGGCGACCGGCGGAGAGAAAAGCAAAATCACTATTCCGTGGTTTGCCATCCTGTTTATTGTGGTCGCGATTTTTAACTCGTTCCACCTGCTGCCACAGCCAGTGGTGAACATGCTGGTTACGCTGGACACCGTGCTGCTGGCGATGGCGATGGCCGCACTGGGGCTGACCACTCACGTCAGTGCGCTGAAAAAAGCCGGTGCAAAACCTCTGCTGATGGCACTGGTGCTGTTTGTCTGGCTGATTGTGGGCGGTGGCGCGATTAACGTTGCCATCCACGCGCTGATGGCATAATCGATCACGACTCACCTCCATTAACCCGCTATACTCTCCCTTTTTGTATTTGAGTATGGCGGGTTAAATTTATGAAATATATCGGAGCGCACGTAAGCGCCGCTGGCGGTCTGGCTAACGCTGCTATTCGAGCTGCAGAAATCGAAGCGACCGCATTCGCCCTGTTCACCAAAAATCAGCGCCAGTGGCGCGCCGCACCATTGACCACTGAAGTCATTGATGACTTCAAGTCAGCCTGCGAGAAATATCACTTTTCCTCCGCACAAATCCTGCCACACGACAGCTACCTGATTAACCTCGGCCATCCCGTCAGCGACGCGCTGGAAAAATCACGCGATGCTTTTCTTGATGAAATGCAGCGCTGCGAGCAGCTTGGTTTATCCCTGCTTAACTTTCACCCGGGCAGCCACTTAATGCAGATCCCGGAAGATGAATGCCTGGCGCGTATTGCCGAATCAATCAACATTGTCCTTGCTCAGACTCAGGGCGTGACGGCAGTCATTGAAAACACCGCCGGGCAAGGCAGTAATCTGGGTTTTAAGTTCGAGCATCTGGCGGCAATCATCGACGGCGTCGAGGATAAATCCCGGGTAGGCGTCTGCATCGACACCTGCCACGCCTTCGCGGCCGGTTACGATTTGCGTTCCGCTGACGAGTGTGAAAAGACATTCGCTGAATTTGAACGTATTGTCGGCTTTAACTATTTACGCGGTATGCACCTGAACGATGCCAAGAGCGCATTTGGCAGCCGCGTTGACCGCCACCATAGCTTAGGGGAAGGCAATATCGGTCACGATGCATTCCGCTGGATCATGCAGGACAGCCGTTTTGACGGCATCCCACTGGTACTGGAAACCATCAACCCTGATATCTGGGCCGAAGAAATCGCATGGCTGAAAGCGCAGCAAACTGAAAAGGCGGTTGCATAATCATGAACGACAGGGAAAAGCAGATCCTTAAGATCCTGCGACGCAATCCGCTGATACAACAAAATGAAATCGCCGATATTTTGCAGATCAGCCGTTCGCGCGTCGCCGCACATATTATGGATTTGATGCGCAAAGGAATGATTAAAGGTAAAGGTTATATCCTTACCGAACAAGATTATTGCGTCGTCGTCGGGGCAATAAACATGGATATTCGTGGTGTCGCTGACATCCACTATCCTCAAGCCGCATCTAACCCCGGCAGCATCCACTGTTCTGCAGGCGGCGTGGGACGAAACATCGCCCACAACCTGGCGCTACTGGGCCGTGACGTGCATTTAATTTCCGCTGTTGGCAGCGATTTCTATGGCGAAACGCTGCTGGAACAGACCCGTCAGGCCGGTGTTAACGTTTCCAATTGTATTCGTCTGCATGGACATAACACCTCCACCTATTTGTCGATCGCGAACCAGCAGGAAGAGACCGTACTGGCGATTAACGACACCCACATTCTGCAACAGCTAACACCGCAGTTGCTGAACGGTTCACGGGATCTTATCCGCCATTCCGGCGTCGTGCTGGCGGATTGCAACCTGACTGCTGAAGCCATCGAGTGGGTATTTACGATTGCTGATGACATTCCGGTATTTATTGATACTGTTTCAGAGTTCAAAGCAGCAAAAATGAAGACCTGGTTTACGCGTATTCATACGCTCAAACCCACGCAGAAAGAGCTGGGCATTTTATGGGGTAAGCCTGTCCAGTCGGATGCGGATCGCGTGCAGGCCGTCAACGACCTCCATCAGCAGGGCGTAAAACGCATCTTTGTGTGTCTGGAAGACGAATCCGTTTTTTGCAGCGAAAAGGACGGAGAGCAATTTTTACTGACATCGCCGAAGCATACTGTGATAGACAGCTTCGGTGCCGATGACGCATTTATGGCGGGATTGTTATACAGCTTCCTGGAAGGCAGTGAGTTCCGCGAAAGCGCGCAGTTTGCAATGGCCTGCGCAGCATTATCACGCGCCAGCGTCAGTATTAACAACCCGACGCTCTCTGCCGATAATGCCCTGTATTTGCTGAAAACCGCTTAGATATAATGCCGGATGGCGCTACGCTTATCCGGCCTACAAACAACAGCACTTCCTCGTAGGCTGGATAAGGCGTCAGCCGCCATCCGGCAAGACATCCGGCTACGCTAAACCAATAAAGAAACCGGCTATTGTGGCGCTCATCAGGTTAGAAAGCGTTGCCGCAGCCAGTGCTCTCATCCCAAGCTGTGCGATTTCCGGTGCGCGCTGCGGCGCAATGGCTGAAAACGCCCCGACGACGACACCAATCGAACCAAAGTTTGCAAAACCGCACAGCGCAAAGGAAATAATCGCAATGGTCTTCACATCCAACGTCCCACCGGTTTGCAGGTACGGCGAGAAGTTGAGATAAGCGACAAACTCATTAATCGCCAGCTTCTGCCCGATCAGGCTCCCCGCCAGCGTTGCATCGCTCCAGTCCACCCCCATAATCCACGCCAGCGGAGCCAGGATATAGCCAAAAATCCCTTCCAGGGTCGCGTGACCGAAACCAAACCAACCGCCAACGCCGCCAATAATGCCGTTAATTAACGCAATAATGGCGACAAATGCCATTACCACCGTCGCAACGCCTGCGGCAATCTTCAGCCCGGTCATCGCCCCACTGGCCGCCGCTTCGATGATGCTTTTCGGTGGTGTCTCAGTAAACGACAGGTTCTCGAAGGTGACGCGAGACTCTTCTGTTGCCGGGCTCAACATACGCGCGAACAAAATTCCGCCAGGAATTGCCATCAACGATGCCGCCAACAAATAATCGATGGGTACACCCATTCCGGCATAACCAATCATCATTGAACCCGCAATAGACGCCATCCCGCTACAAATTGCAGTAAACAGTTCATTGCGATTCAGGCGATCAATAAAGGGTTTCACGATTGCCGGAATTTCGTTTTGCCCGAGAAAAATTGTCGTCACCGCGACAAATGATTCGATTTTGCTGATGTTCAGCGCTTTCTGGAAAATACCACCGAGAATACGGATCAACAGTCCCATTACGCCAATGTAGTAAAGCAGGCTTATCAGCGCGGTAACAAAAATGATCGCAGGGAGAACACGGAAGGCAAAGATAAAACCGGCACCGTCAAACAGCACATCCATTTTAGGACCGACCAACGAGCCAAAAATAAATGCACTCCCCGCATCGCTATATGACATGACCTTGTGGACGCCGAGTGCCGCCTGTTCAACCAGCCATTTCCCCGGAGGGAAATACAACATGATACCGCCAATGGCGATTTGCAAAACCAACGCGGCGCCAACGGTACGCAGACTAATCCGTTTTTTATTTACTGACAGCAGAAACGCGATGGCCAGTAATACCACCATACCCACAACACTTCTCATTATATCCATAATGAAATCCCTTCATGCCAGGAAACCCGGCGCTAACGCCAGGTTTTGGTAGGTTTGATATTCACGGGCGACCACTTTCTGCCCGGTAAATTCGGTCAGGCGAGGCGTTGGTATTCCTTCGCAATCTCGCAAGCCAGTATGGCGTTGTTGAACACCAACTGAATGTTAGATTTCAGACTGTCGCCTCCGGTCAGTTCCGCAACCCGTGCCAGCAGGAACGGCGTACTATCTTTGCCCACCACGCCCTGCTCTTCAGCTTCTTTCACTGCCCGATCGATTGCCGCATTAATTTTTTCTTCTGCCATTGCGAACTGTTCAGGGATGGGGTTTGCGACAACCAGGCCGCCGTTCAGGCCGGTTTGCCATTTCACCGCCATCGCACGGGCAATGTCTTTTGCGCTGTCCAGACGAATACTGACGTCAAACGGACTGGTGCGGCAGAAAAATGCTGGCAGTGATGTTGTCTGATAACCAATGAGCGGCACACCGAAGGTTTCTAAATATTCGGTTGTTAATCCAAGATCGAGAATAGATTTTGCCCCTGCGCAAATAACCGTGACATTGGTATGTGCCAGTTCTTGCAGATCCGCAGAAATATCAAATGTATGCTCAGCCCCGCGGTGAACACCGCCGATACCACCGGTTGCAAATACTTTAATTCCCGCCATAGCGGCAATAATCATGGTAGAGGCAACGGTAGTCGCGCCATTTTTCCCCGCGGCGAAAACAAACGGTAAATCTCGACGGCTAACTTTAGCAACGTTATGCCCTTCACGTCCTAAAAGTTCAATTTCGTCTTTACTCAAGCCCACTTTCATTACCCCGCCAATAATGGCAATGGTTGCAGGCACAGCGCCATGTTTGCGAATAGTTTCTTCTACTTCAATTGCTGTCTGCGCATTCTGTGGAAATGGCATGCCATGGGAAATAATGGTTGATTCAAGTGCAACAATGGGTTTTTTACTGTTTAATGCTTCCTGAACTTCTGGAGATATTTGTAATAATTCAGAGGAAAGAGTTAATTCAGACATTCTGTGTTCTCCACTAATGAGCTAACATTCGCAACAGACAAATCAGGGTTATTGGTATATTCACAGGCCAGTGCCATCGATGAGCAACCCTGCGCAAATCGAACCGAATCAATAAAGGGCAAACCGTCTACCCAGCAGGACGCCAGTCCCGCCATCATGGCGTCACCCGCCCCCGTGACATTAATGACGTGAGTTTTAATGGGCAGCGACCAACCGCTACTCCCCGAGATATCACTATAATAAACACCGTCCCCCCCCATGCTGAGCACCAGGCGGTTTAGGCCGCGTTCATGAAACCACGTGGCAACTTTGCCAACATCCTCTCGCCCGGAGAGGGCAATACCACTCAGGGTTTCAGCTTCAAGTCGATTAGGTTTTAAGGTATGGATTTTGCCGAGCTGCTCGCGAATTTTAACGCACTTCCATGCCGATACCGGGTCAACAAACACCGGTACCTCACCCGCATTTTCCAACACCCATGTCAGCGCGTCTTCACTAATATTACAGTCAGCGACAATGACTTTTGCTGCACGAATAAAATCACGATGTTGTGACAAAAAATCCGCTGAAATGTGGTCGGTAATACTCATATCATTAATGGCAACCAGCATCTCACCGGTATTATCAAGCAGCGACAAATAGCTTGATGTATTTTCTCCAGCAACAATCAGGCATTTTTCGACATGAACACCAGATTGATTAGTTTGCGCCAGCAGTGATTGCCCATAGAAATCGTTACCAACGGCAGTCAGTAACCATGAATTTTTCCCCAGTAGCGCCAAATTATGAGCGATATTGCGCCCCACGCCGCCTGGTGTAAATTTTATTTTCCCCGGATTCGAGTCCGCATAATTAAGAGAAGCATGCGAATACCCAGCGACATCCATATTGGCCGAGCCAATGGTTACTATGTATTCCTTTTCACGCATAGCATGTCCCCTGGCAATATAATTACCACTTATGAGTTCGTCAGAAATAACCCTTACCACACCAAGGATTATTAGAGCACATGTTCACAATCAAACACGTGTTCATGTTAGCCAGGTTTTTTGTAAAGTAAATCCATCCGCAAGATCTAAAACAAATAGATATGAACAGAATCACAATTTTTTATAGATACAGTTTGCAAGGGCGCGAAAAAATGAGAGGTAGAACGCAAATTGAGCAAGTCAGAAAAAAAACCTCCGGATAACCGGAGGTTTTTCAGATGCACCAGGCGGACTGCGTGTATTAACTGAGCGAAACCAGATCCTCCGGCATGTGGTTGTACAAAATCCGCCAGAAGTGCTCAGCCGTTTTATTCAAGCGGGTATCCATCCGGTAAATATAGGCCTGAATAGGTACCATCAGTTCCGGCGTCTGCAGACAAACCAGCCGCTTGTCACGCAGTTCGTTTACGATAGTCCACGCCGGCAGCCAGGCGATACCATGCCCATCTAATGCCATATTTTTCAATAACTCACTCATCGAAGACATAAACAGTGTACGAGCAGAAATGCCCCCCACTTCCGCCAGATGACGGTTTACCAATCTTCCCATGTAGGATGTGCTGGTATAGTTCAGGATCGGCACCTGCGGCTGATAGATATCTAACAACGCCTTCCCCTGCGCGTCAGCCGCACAGACGGGATACAGCTCAGACTCAAAAACCTTTAAACCGCAGAAAGGTGACTGCATTAAGTCTTCATCCCGAAAGGAGATAATAAAATCACTTTTCCCTTCACGCAGGGTATTCACCGCTTGCACCACATCAATCGCCTCGACGTGATAAACAAACTCTTCCCCCCAGGCCGCCATTGAGTGCACTAATCTGGGCAACATAGTCAGCGACAGAGAATGTGCCGCCGCTATTTTGATATTGGGTACCCCAAGCAGGTTGTGCCCGCTGAGCTCATCCAGATTGCATTCCAGCTGTTGCAGCAGGCTACGGGTTTGTGAATGGAATAACTTGCCCTCCTCCGTGAGTTGCAGTGGGCTCGTCGTGCGATCAAAAAGCAGTACCCCCACGGCTGATTCGAGCGCTTTGATCCGCCTGCTAAATGCCGGTTGGGATATATTGCGTTCCTCAGCCGCCTGGGAAAAATGACGACACGCCTCCAGCGTCAGGAAATCATATAACCATTTTGTCTCAATATTTTTCATGCCTGTCACGCGGATGTTTAAATATGCCAATTGGCTTTAAGCATCATGCCTGAATATTTCCAGAGATGAAATTCATCATCGCCACCTGGTGATTCGTTTTTTGCATCAAGCCTTCGTTTTTAACATTACCATACCTCCCTCCCACTCGGCCACAACCGCTCGCCTGCCGCGTATTGTCGGACCTCAGGCTGAATACCGGCCTGATGAGATGACAAACGAAGCCACATCCATGCGGTTTTTGCATTGAACAAAACATTATTGCATTTCTCCTCACGCCTCACTGCTGTTAAACATTACCAGCAGATACAACGTAGCTCTGAATATTAATCATCGGTGAATTGAGGTATATATCGTGAAAGGTTTAATTGGCGTACTTGGTGGTATGGGGCCAGCGGCAACAGTCGATCTCTTTAATAAATTCGTCACCTTTACCGCGGCACAACGTGACCAGGAACATATCCCATTAATTATTTCATCAATTCCTGACATTCCTGACCGAACTGACGCGTTAATGCATCATGGTAATTCCCCGCTCCCGGCAATGCGCGATTATATGCATAAACTCGAAGATGCTGGCGCTGAGTGTATTGTGATCCCCTGTAATACCGCCCATTTTTGGTTTAATGAATTAAAAGAGTGCTGTCACACAGAGCTGCTCAGTATCGTTGAAACGACCATCAACGAGGTCAAGAACTGCGGAAAATCACGTATTGGACTGCTCGCCACCAACGCCACGTTGTACATGGGTCTCTATCAAAAAGGCATTGAATCTCTTGGGCTAACCTGCATCAGTCCTGACTCGGCCAGTCAGGAAAAAGTGATGGAAAGCATCTATTGCTTAAAAGCCGGTGATGCTAAGCGGGCACAAATGCTGATGAATGAACAGGCTCAAGCACTCTTCTCTCGCGGCGCACAAGTTATCGTACTGGGATGTACTGAAGTTCCCGTCATCCTTGCTGAGGCTGTCAGAACGTCACCTGAAAAATATATTGATTCAACCGGTTCATTGGTTCGCGCCGGTATTAAATGGTACGAGAAACGCGTGGGTAAAAATCACCTTTTGGTGCAATGAAAATCTATGCCGTGCTAATTGTTGCATTAAATAAACACCCATTTTAATAACGAATTATTCTCTGGCGGAGGCCATCATGATTTGGCTGGAAATTATCGTAGTGTTGGGCGCAATATTTTTTGGCATCCGCCTCGGCGGAATTGGTATCGGTTTATGTGGCGGGCTGGGGCTGGCTATATTAACGCTGGGATTTGGGCTGAGAATTGGTTCACCGCCCGTTGACGTTATTCTCATTATTATGACGGTTGTCGTGGCAGCATCTGCGCTACAGGCCGCCGGAGGTATGGATTATCTGGTTCGCGTTGCCGGGAATTTCATGCGGCGTAACCCTAAATATATCAATATTATTGCGCCGATCATCACCTGGTCGATGACCATTATGGCGGGGACCGGGTTTATTGTTTTTTCTACCCTACCGGTGATTGCCGAAGTCGCAAAAGAGTCCGGTATCCGCCCCTCACGCACGCTCGCAGGCTCCGTCGTCGCCTCCCAGGTGGCCATATCCGGCTCGCCGATCAGTGCTGCGATGGCCGCAATGTTAACCATCATGGAAGGAAACGGCGTCAGCTTTATACAGGTCATGGCGGTATGCCTGCCCGCCTCGTTCGTTGCCGCCATGGTGGCCGCATTAATCGCTTCACGCCAGGGGTGCGAGCTACAGGATGATGAAGTGTATCTGCAACGCCTGCAAAAAGGCCTGGTCCGTAAATATGAAAGCCAGAGTAGTACGACGCCGGGTGCCGTGCTTTCCGTGGCCCTGTTTATGCTGGCAACCATCGTCATCGTCATCCTTGCTGCCTGCCCTCAGCTACGTCCGGGATTCGACGTCGGTAGTCCAATGAATACGCGGGATATCATTATTATCTGCATGTTATCTGCCGCTTGCCTGATGGTCGTGTTATGCAAAACATCTACAGATGCCATTGTACTGACATCCACTTTTCGAGCAGGGATGAGTTCGCTGGCCGTCATTCTCGGCATTGTTACACTGGGAACCACATTCATTGACGCACACTTAGCGGAAATTAAAGACATCGCGGGTAATATTCTACAGGCCTACCCGATGCTGTTGGCTCTGGTACTGTTTGGGACCTGCGCGCTTCTCTATTCGCAGGGAGCCACCACGCCGCTGATTATCCCGCTTGCCGTCGCGCTCGGCGTACCCACCTGGGCCATTCTGGCTTCCTATGTGGCAGTGACTGGTGTGTTCGTTCTACCCACATACCCCACTTCACTGGCGGCAATGGAGTTCGACACCACCGGGACAACGCGCGTGGGCAAGTATGTTTTAAACCATCCGTTTATGTTGCCAGGACTGGGTGGGATCATCGCGGGCGTTGCCTTTGGTTTTATCATCGCGCCAATGATTGCCTGACCCGTTTTATTCAGGGGGGCCGAAAGCGATATCGCCCCCTGAAAACTTCGCGACTTACCTGACCTGGCTCACCATAGCAATACCGTCTTACCTTTATCTATTTGCTTCACATCGCTGCTTTTAATCACGCGGTGATAGCCATAGGTGTCAGCATATTTTGTCAGTCCTGTCCCGGAATCCGGCTCAGGCTTGCCTTGCGTCTCTATCGTTACCCCTGATGTTGTTGTCATCACATAAGTGGTTGAGCACCCCGAAAGCAACAGCGTAGCGAGTGACAGAGAGGCAAAAATGTGCGTTTTTTTCATATTCGATTTCCGTGATGAGTTTGATTTAAGGGCACTTTATCGAATTTGGTTAAGGCAGGATGGATTATTGTGGCGGTGCCGCAACGGTCGGGATCAAAGAATAAAAAAGGGCAGAGAAATCTCTGCCCTGGGAAGTAAAGAAGGGTTAGGCTACTTTCGCGACGGCGTCCACTTCCGGGCGCTTCAGCACCGCGTAGGAGAGACCTGCCACCAGCGTACCAGCAACAATCGCCAGCAGGTAACCAAGCACTGGGGTAATGGCGCCTGGGATCAGCAGTACAAACAGTCCGCCGTGTGGCGCCATCAACTTCGCACCCACAGCCATTGAGATTGCTCCCGTCACCGCGCCACCGACGATACAGCATGGTAGAACACGCATCGGATCGCGTGCCGCGAACGGAATTGCCCCTTCGGTGATGAAGCACAAACCCAGAACCAGCGCCGCTTTGCCACCTTCTTGTTGTGCTTTGTCGAACTTACGACGCGCAACCAGCGTTGCCAGACCCAGAGCCAACGGTGGCACCATACCTGCCGCCATAATGGCTGCCATCGGTGCATAAGTTTGCGTACTCAGCAGACCCACCCCAAAAGCGTAGGCCGCTTTGTTCACTGGGCCGCCCATGTCAGTACACATCATGCCGCCAAGAATAGCGCCAAGCAGAACCGCATTCGCCGTCCCCATGGTTTGCAGCCAGTGAGTCAGGCCTTCCAGAATGCCCGCAACCGGTTTACCAATCAGGTAAATCATTGCCAGACCAACGACCAGGCTCGAAAGCAGCGGAATAATCAGAATCGGTTTCAGCGCTTCCATACTCTGTGGGAGTTTCAACTTCGTGCTGATGAGCTTCGCCACATAACCGGCAAGGAAACCGGCGATAATCCCACCGATAAAGCCAGAACCGGTGCTCACCGCCAGCATACCGCCGATAAGACCCGGCGTCAGACCCGGACGGTCAGCGATGGAAAACGCAATGTAACCCGCCAGAACTGGCACCATCAGCGCAAACGCTGAACCACCGCCAATCTGCATCAGCGCCGCCGCCAGCGTCCCCTGCTCTTTGAACGCCTCGATACCAAAAGCAAATGAGAGTGCAATACACAGGCCGCCAGCAACCACCATCGGCAGCATGTAAGACACACCGGTCAGCAGGTGACGATACGCGCCCGCGCCCTCTTTTTTTCCTTCGGTGGCCGCAGTCTGATTCTTCCCGGCAGGCTGGTACGGAGTCGCTTCATCCAGCGCTTTATCCAGTTCCTGCTTCGTTTTCTTCAGCGCCAGACCCGTAGACGTGCGATACATCGGTTTTCCAGCAAATTTCGCCAGATCAACCTCAATATCAGCCGCCACAATCACCAGATCAGCCTCGGCAACCTCTTCCGGCGTAATGGCATTACCTGCCCCTACAGAGCCACGGGTTTCTACTTTCACCCACCAGCCGCGTTTTTTCGCTTCGGTTTCAATGGCTTCAGCAGCCATAAACGTATGAGCAACGCCGGTCGGACAAGCCGTCACCGCCACCACACGTTTTGGACCATTGCTTGCCACTGGTGTTGCCACAACCGGCGCGGTATATGGCTGCGCATGGCCTTTTGCTTCACTGAGAAAAAGCTCGGGATGTGCAACCGCACGACCTATGTCGCCCAGCCAGACTTTTTTGCCGTTCAGCGAGCTGTCGGCAGGAAGCGTGTCGCCCAGAACAATCGCCAGTTCGGCATCATTAGGATTATCAATAATTTCCAGATGTGCTTTCTGCGCCGCCGCTCCAAGCAGGGTTTTCGCCATGTAAGCGCGAGCCTGGCCGAGATTAGCGTCAATAATCAGCAGCGTTTTCATTATGCCTCTCCTGCTGTCAGTTAAACGGTTTTAAGTCGACACGCGCCATCATTGCGGCCAACTGAGGACGATCGGTAATGCCCACATTGCTTTGGCTTACCGCCAGGGCGGCAACTGCCGTCGCCAGACGCAGGGTATGTTCGCTGGATTCACGCATCAGCAAGCCGTAAATCAGACCGCCAACCATTGAATCACCCGCGCCTACGGTGCTGACCACCTCAACTGACGGCGGTTTAGCAATCCACTCACCCGAAGCGTTAACCCACAGCGCACCTTCCGCGCCGAGTGAAATCACCACGTGAGCAATACCCTGCTCGCGCAGCGCATGCGCCGCTTCAATCACATCTTTCATTTCCGGCAGCTTACGGCCTGCCCAGATTTCCAGTTCACGACGGTTTGGTTTCACCAGCCACGGTGCCGCTTTCAGACCCGCCACCAGCGCTTCACGACTACTATCAAAGATAATGCAAGGACACTGACTGCGCAGGCGCGTCATCCAGTCAGTGAATGCTTCAGGGCTCACGCCGGTCGGCAAGCTGCCGCTGACGCACACCATATCGAATTGCCCCAGCCAGCTTAGTGAGTCATTCACAAAGCGTTCCCAGTCAGCCGGTGTGACTTCAAAGCCGGAAAAATTGAAGTCAGATACTTCACCATCTTTTTCAGTCAGCTTGACGTTAATACGGGTACGCCCCTGCACCACCTGAAAACGGTTAGCGATGCCCAGTTCACTGAACAACTGCTGAAAACCATCCTGGTTGTCCTTACCCAGAAAACCGCCGACAGTCACGTCAATCCCCAGGTCCTTAAGCACTTTTGCGACGTTAATCCCTTTTCCTGCCGCATGCAGACCGGTCGTTTTCACCAGATTGACTTCACCACGTTCAATTTCTGGGCAAAAACCGACCAGATCGTAAGCCGGGTTCAGGGTGATAGTTGCAACACGTCTGCTCATTATGCGCCCTCCCCAAGACCTGCCGCGATGGCATCGCCAATGGCTTTCAGCGCCTGTTCAGCATCTTCACCCTGTGCGGTAAAGCGCAGGTGGTGTCCTTTTTTCACGCCCAATGCCACCACTTTCATCAAACTGCGTCCATTTGCCGGTTTTCCGGTTCCATCAAGATTCGTCACGGTTATTTCACTATTAAATTGTTTAATCGTATTCACCAGCATGGTGCCCGGACGGGCGTGTAAACCATGCTCATTACGCACTACAAACTCGGCACTCAGTACACCATCAGTTAATGCATCATCGCTGGTCAGCAGCGCCAACACCGTTGCTGCATCCGCCTTCAGCAAACGGTCAGCTTTATTGCTCAGCAACAGATCGCCAAGACGCTTCAGCACCGCAACGGGCTGGTCATCATTCATCGCGACAGTCACCAGCAGCGCAGCGGCTTCGCCCTGCACGTCAAATGCGCTTGCCGCACGACTGATTGCGACGGCGCTGCGCACATTGCCTTCAGCACAGTCATTCAGCCAGATGCCCTGACCAAGATTCATTGGTTGCTCGTTAATCGCTCTGGCCACAAAGGTGGCATCTACTGCCCCGGCTTCTTTCAGACGTGCGGCGTTTAGCGCCTGCAGCGTCACCAGCGAATTGGCGACGACGTCCAACGATAGCGTTTCGTTATCAAGCTTCAGCTGCTCGCTCTGCTTTTCACCCATCAGCAATGCACGTAATTCTTCTGCCGTGGTGGCGGATTTCAGCTGTTCCGCAACCGAGTCATCACTCAATACATGAGTCAGTTGACGCAACAACCCAAGGTGCTCATCTGAGCTGGCTGCAATGCCGATTGCCACATACGCAACCTGACCTTCGCCCCATGTCACCCCCTGTGGAAACTGAAACACCTGCACCCCGGTTTTCAGCACCTGATCGCGTGTATCTGTCGTACCGTGAGGAATGGCAATACCATTGCCGAGAAACGTCGATGTTTGTTGTTCGCGTGCCAGCATGCCATTGACATAGCCGTCCGCAACGTTGCCTGCTTGCACCAGGGCTGCGGCAACCTGGCGAATAGCCTCTTCTTTATTCCCGGCCTGTTCGCCCGGGTGAATATCCTGAACAGATAACTGGAACATGATTCTCCTCTCCTGCTGAATTGAAACGATTCAGCTAACATGAGAAAAAAGGCGCCACCCGACTCCATCAGTTAAGGCAAGATGACGCTGAAACGTTTCAAGAAGTCTGGATCTTTCTGCGTCAGCACGCAAGTAAAGTTAACAATTAACTTGCTGAATTTAGATGTACCGCACATTTTCTCAGCGTTTCTTTAAAACAAGCTGACGCAAAAACGCGTTCAGCTACTCAACTTCAGCATCGTCAGCATGTGGACTTCTCAGACTGAAATGACATTTTGATTTTCCATGCCGATTTTGATTTAGTGCCCTGTTTATTTTCTGGCGAGCAGCGTAAACTCCGCCTCTCTTCACTCCACTGATAGCTAAACATGCATAACACCCCCGTAGCCGCCACACCCAAGGCGTTTGATTTAACGTCTTCGGCGTTCCTGCTTGTCGCTTTTCTCACGGGTATCGCCGGGGCATTACAGACGCCCACGCTCAGCCTTTTTCTGACCGATGAGGTCCATGCACGTCCGGGAATGGTGGGTTTCTTTTTTACCGGTAGCGCCGTCATCGGCATTTTGGTAAGCCAGTTTCTGGCCGGACGCTCTGACAAAAAAGGCGATCGTAAAAACCTGATCGTTTTTTGCTGTGCACTGGGTATGCTGGCCTGCGTGCTGTTTGCCTGGAACCGTAACTATTTTATTTTGCTGTTTGTTGGCGTATTCCTCAGTAGCTTTGGCTCCACCGCCAACCCGCAAATGTTTGCGCTCGCTCGTGAACATGCCGATCGCACGGGTCGGGAAGCCGTCATGTTCAGCTCGATTTTACGTGCTCAGGTTTCACTGGCCTGGGTGATCGGCCCACCGTTGGCCTACGCGCTGGCCATGGGGTTCAGCTTTACGGTGATGTATCTCAGCGCAGCGGTGGCATTTATTGTCTGCGGCGCGATGGTCTGGTTTTTCTTACCGTCAATGAACAAAAGCGTACCTCTCGCAACAGGTGCGGTTGAGGCTCCACGCCGTAATCGACGTGATACGTTGCTGCTTTTTGCTATCTGCACATTAATGTGGGGCACCAACAGCCTCTATATCATTAATATGCCGCTGTTTATCATCAACGAACTGCATCTGCCGGAAAAACTCGCCGGTATCATGATGGGCACCGCAGCAGGGCTGGAAATCCCAACCATGCTGATTGCCGGATATTTTGCGAAACGTCTGGGCAAACGTCTGTTGATGAGAATCGCCGCCATCGCCGGGTTCTTTTTTTATGCGGGTATGCTGTTGGCACATTCGCCGGCGGTTTTGCTCGGCTTACAGTTGCTGAACGCGATTTACATCGGCATCCTCGGCGGGATTGGCATGCTGTATTTTCAGGATTTAATGCCGGGACAGGCGGGATCAGCCACAACGTTGTACACCAATACCATCCGCGTCGGCTGGATTATTGCCGGGTCGTTGGCGGGTATTGCCGCAGAAATCTGGAATTACCACGCCGTATTCTGGTTTGCGCTGGTGATGATCGTCGCGACGGTTGTGTGCCTGGTACGCATCAAAGACGTTTAAGGCGCAGTCAACGCTTCCAGCTCAATAAGATACAACATGGCCTGGCGTGTCGTTTTACCGCACATTTCCGCACTGGGTTGCAAACCAGCACACACTTTTGGGCGCAACGGAGACACAAAAATCTTACAGCGCAGGGATTCATCTAGCTGAACGCATGGCGTATTGGCGGGTTTGCCATCAGGCATGCCCGGGATAGGGCTGGAGATAGAAGGCGCGGTGCAACATGCGCCACAATCCGGACGGCATTCCATACAGTATTCTCTTTAGGGTAAACCATCGGATTGTTCAGGTAGCGAACAGTATACACAAATTCACTCGGCGCGCCTCAAGATGGCATACACACAGCCAACAACGAGGTAACCAGAAGGGCGAAGTGTATACCACCTTTTTTGCACCAGCAAAAGTGTGAATTCCGCTTGCCTGAATGCCCTGGCGCGAGTAGTTTGACGCGATATTTTAGACACTCCTCACTACAGGATTTTTTCGATGCCAAGAGCGAACGAAATTAAAAAAGGTATGGTACTGAATTACAACGGCAAGCTGCTGATTGTAAAAGATATTGATATTCAGTCACCGTCAGCACGTGGTGCAGCCACGCTGTACAAAATGCGTTTTTCCGATGTCCGTACCGGTCTGAAAGTTGAAGAGCGCTTCAAAGGCGACGATATCGTGGATACCGTCACCCTGAGCCGCCGTGGGGTTGATTTCTCCTACGTTGATGGCAACGAATATGTCTTTATGGATAAAGAAGACTATACCCCGTATACCTTCACCAAAGACCAGATTGAAGAAGAGCTGCTGTTCATCCCGGAAGGCGGGATGCCGGACATGCAGGTACTGACCTGGGACGGCCAGCTGCTGGCGCTTGAACTGCCGCAGACCGTCGACCTGGAAATCGTTGAAACCTCGCCAGGTATTAAAGGTGCTTCAGCGAGTGCGCGTAACAAGCCAGCAACCCTGAGCACCGGTCTGGTTATCCAGGTTCCTGAGTATCTGAGTGCGGGTGAGAAAATCCGTATTCATATCGAAGAGCGCCGTTATATGGGTCGCGCAGACTAATACCTCTGCCACACATTGACGATCAGGGACAGCACGGGCTGTCCCTTTGTCATTTTCAACGTTGGCTTCTGAGATAAAAATCATCCATCAACAGTGATTCCAGATACTGTTCATCTTCCCGTATAAACCCCACAATTACGCTAACCGCCCGCGCATAAAATCCCTTTTCATCACGCTGCTGGCAGCTATCACGGAACAAGGGTGCCCAACACATAATGTGATGATGCAGAAAGTAATATTGTGCAGATAGCGTTTCCTCTTTGGCCACCATCCTCGCCATCAACGCCAGCTGTATAGCGATATGATCGGAGGGCTCATTTTCCTGCGCAGCCAGCCCATGTTCAACCAACAGTACATTCATTTGTCGACGTTCTTCGGCCGCTGTTGTGTGCGGATAATGTCCCGCATACGGGGAAACTCCACCAGGCGGCGGCAGCAGAAATAACGTTGCAAAATCTGCGGCCAGCTCCAGTTGTCGGCTTTCACGACGCAGAACCTGCGTCAGGCTACGCTCCAGTTTTTTGACATCCAGCGAAAGCCCGGGAATACCCGCCAGCGACGCCAGCCACTGTCGGGTATCCTCGCTTTCAAGACGAGCGAGTTGTTTCTGGTCCAGCTCACGAAACAGCAATTGTGAAAACCACTGATAGACCGCGGCGCGTTGCTGGAAAATAAGGCTATGCTGCATTGTCCCCCTCCTCTTTCACAATCTCCGGCCCACCAAATCCCGTGACCGGTGGAACATGTTGCTGATAGCGTTCGACATCCACCAGCACGGTATGCGCTGAAGGCCCTTGCGCCAGTTGAGACGTACCAATATCCGCGCTCAGAACATTAGGATCGCCATAGGTACATAGCGTCCCGGCTTTCCCGCCTTCCTGTGGGGAATACCATGCCCCTTCATGAATGCGGATCACGCCTGGGGTAAAATCAGGGCTAATCACCACCCCCGCCAACACCTGACCGCGCGCGTTAAAGACCCGCGCAATATCCCCGGCTTTTAACCCCCGCGCGGCAGCATCTTGCTCACTGATGTAAAGCGGTTCTCTTCCCGCTACCGCATACGTGCTGCGAAACGCATCACTTGAGCACAACTGGGAGTGCAGGCGTTTATCCGGGTGACAGGATTGCAGGTGCAGTGGATATTTGTCTTTCCTACCCTGATGGCTACGTTCAAACGGCTCCATCCACACCGGATGCCCAGGGCAATCGTCATACTGAAAACCGGCAATCGTTTTGCTGTAAATTTCAATCAGACCTGATGGTGTGCCCAGGGGATTAAGATCGGGCTGATCGCGGAATTCGCCATGACGCACCCACGGTTGTCCCGCGGGATATTCAACATACCCTTCACCTTTCCAGAACGTGTCAAAGTCTGGCAACGTAACACCGAACGAGGCACCCATTTTGACCCCTTCGTCATAGAGTGCTTGTACCCACTGCATTTCATCGCGGTTTTCCCGGTATACCGACTCCTTGTCAAAACGTTTACAGAGTCCGGCAAACACGTCGAAATCATGCCGCGCTTCATATTGCGGTTTGACGACCTGATGCAGCGCCATCAGTCCCTTATTCGAATGGGTACCAAACTGCTCAATGTCGTTGCGTTCAAAGCGTGTGGTAACAGGCAGGACGATATCGGCAAAACGACAGGATGCGGTCCATTGGTGATCTAACACCACCACGGTCTCCAGTTTCTTCCACGCCTCGATCATTCGGTTGCGATCCTGCTGGGCGTGGAACGGGTTAGCCGCGCTGTAGATCGCCATTTTGATGTCAGGGTAGATTAACGTCTCACCGTTAAAGGCGATTTTTTTGCCCGGTTCCAGCAGGCAATCAACAATACGTGAGGTAGGAATATGCTCAGATACGCCGCGAAAATCCGGTTTATACTTCGCCTCTGGCGGATTGTTAATGCTCCCCAGACCAGAAAGTACCGGCCCGGCTGACGTCACCGTCCCTCCGCCATTGTAGTGCCAACCAAACCCCACACCGCCGCCCGGTAACCCAATTTGACCGACCATACTGGCCAGCACCACCAACATCCAGGGATACTGTTCGCCGTGGTGCATACGCTGTACGCACCAGCCGCCCATAAACTGCGTCCGGCCTTTCACCAGCAGCCGGGCAAAATCACGGATCTGATCCGCCGTCAGCCCACAGATTTCCGCTGCCCACTCGGCGTTTTTCGGTTGCTTGTCTGTTTCTCCCATCAGGTAGGGTAAAAACTGCTCGAAGCCAACGGTGTAGTCGTTAATGAATGCCGTGTCGTACAGTTTTTCTTCATACAGGGTGTGTGCGAGCGCCAGCAGTAACGCAACATCGGTTTGTGGTCGTAACGCCAGCTGTTCACACCCCAGAAAATTTTGCGATTTGCTGCGCACCGGATCAACGCTGATGACGCGCATTTTGCCCTCGGCGACGGCCTCTTTAATCTGCTGCCAGTAGCCAAACGCGTCGTGATCGGGAACCAAAAATTCAATCTGCAAATTCTTAATGGGATCACAGCCCCACAATACGATGGTATTGCTGTTCTCGATAACCAGCGGCAGCGAGGTTTGCTGTTCATAGACTTCAAGCGAACCAATGACATGCGGCAAAATCACCTGAGCTGCAGCCGCCGAGTAGTCGCCTACGGTCGTCACATAGCTACCATGCAAACCGAGCCCTCTGTCCATTGCACCGCCAGCCTTGTGGTATTTGCCCACCATTTGCCAATCCGCCAGCCCGGTGAAGACGCCGGATGAACCGTAGGTTTTTTGCACCCGCTCAAGCTCTTCATAAAACAGGTCCAGCGCCTGATCCCAGCTAACCCGCACAAAACGATTATCTCCCCGCTGGCTACGGTCCGACTTCTCTCGCTTGCGTAACCAGTCCAGTCGAACCATCGGATAGCGAACCCGTGAAGGGTTGTAGACGATTTCACGTACCGCATTGAGCATATCGCACGGGTATTTGTCATGTTTGAACGGGCGCGTTTCCGTCCACTCGCCGTTAACCACTTTGGCTTCAAAAGCACCATAATGTGAGCCGGACTGGATCCATTGTTCGGGGTTTTCCCCCGCCGCCCATACTTTTGAGATCAGCGGATTAGGCGCCAGCGCACTGGCTGCGCCAACCGCCAGCATTCCGGCCAGAAAACGACGGCGGGACGGATTAAAGTCATGAATATCCATATCTTATCCTTATTATTTGTTGGGTTCAGACACATCGCTGGCGTGGGTCTGGAGGTATTTCAACAACGTACGTTCTTCCACCGGATTGAGTCGATAATACGTCGACATCGCTTTCAGTCCGGCAATCCAGCCATTGGCGGTGTATCGGGTAGTCGGTGGCGTGCTGTGACAGGCGCTACACGTCGATTGCAGCATCTGATCCGAGTACTCCCACACCGGAGTAATGCTATCGATGAGTCCCTGCGCGGAGGTCCATGCGGTCACGCTCACCTGCTGCCATTCCTGATGCGAACCTGGGTCAGTCTGGGTTTGCAGGACTTTCACGTTTTCCATCAGCGAAGCATCAAGGACCGCGGAGAATACGCGTTTGCCCATATACTGGGTGATCACCCGCCCACGCCCCTTGCTTTCACGCCAGCCCGTCACTTCCAGCTGGACGTTGCTCCCCTCTTTTTGCAGCACCTTGACCTGGGTTGCCGGAAATAACAGCGCTTTCCCTGCTGGTGCCCCTGCCGTGGCTGTCAGTGTTTTTTCGCTTAACGAAAACAGCGTCGTCGCAGTCGCTAGTTTTTCTCCCTGCTGTTGTAGCTGCTTGTAGCGATCGCGAAAGCCACTGCTCATGTCCGGTTTGTGGTGTGCGATCCCTTTGTGGCAATCAATGCAGTTGCTGTCCTTCGCCGCTGCCGCCGTCATCTGTGCCGCGGCATTAGCGGATTGTTTTCCATGATCCATCGCCTCATAGCTGTGACACGATTTACAGGCTGCCGAATTGTTGGCGCTCATCCGTGCCCACTCTCTCTGGGCGAGCTCAGCCCGTTTGGCATTGAACTTTTCCGGGGTATCAATCGAAGGTGAGATAAAGGTGTGGTAGAGATCGTTTAAGGCTTCGGTTTTACGCATCAACGTCGGGACGACTCCCGGGGGAATGTGGCAATCCTTACACTCCGCTCGCACGCCAGAGGCATTACGAAAATGCACACTGGTCTTATACTCCTCTCCTGATGTGCGCATCGAGTGGCACGATAAACAAAACTCCGTAGTGCTGGTGTAATGGACTCCTTGCCATGTTCCCCAAATAACAATGGCCATTACGACTGCGCCACCTAACGCACACCAAAGCGCGTTCTTTTTTATCCACGACATACCTGCCTCCATTTTTTTAATAGCATCACGCTAAGGGATATTAAAAAGCAAAAATAGAGACAGCGATTTCAGATTATAGGAACAGCCTTAACTCTATGAGGCGTGTCAAAATAGCAATATGCTGAAACGTGTAATATGCCGATATTGTTTAAACAAGGAATTTCCTCATGCTGATACTGTCTCTCAATAGGGAAAGTCGCATCCCGCTACAATTGCAGATATTTCAATTCTACTTTCAGGCAATTCAGCAAGGTGATTTGCTTTGCGGGGATAAACTGCCCTCTATCCGCGAGCAGGCGCAGACGTTAAACGTGGCCAAAATCACGGTGGTGATGGCGTATGAAAAACTGATGGCGGCCGGTTTTATTAAGAGCAGGCAGGGTATCGGCTATGAAGTCACATTTACGGCACCTATGCGTAGCCCCCCGGTACACGTGCCATCTGCGGAGGGCTCACCGCCGATAAAGCCTAAGCCTGCCGGTGTTTCTACCGATGTTTACGCTGAAATGGGGCGTGAGTGCTATTGCCGGATGGGCGTCCCTGACCCTAATGCGTTTCCCTGGTCAAGCTGGCGTAAATGGAATAATGCCCCCAGCGTACTTAAAGAGCAGCTACTGACTCGATATCATTCACCAAACGGATTATTTTCATTACGTGAGCAAATTGTCAGATACCTTAATTTATCTCGCGGCATTAATACCAACGCACAAAACATCATCATTACTGATGGAATTCAGGAAGGATTATCACTGCTCAGTCAAATATTCATTATTCATCATGCACTAAGCCAGAATAAAAAATGTCACGTGGTCGCCGAATCACCTTGTTATTCTGGCGCGTGGCATCTGTTTAATTATTATGGTGCTGAGATTACGTCTATTGCCGTGGATAATCACGGGATGTGCACCGATAATTTACCCGAGGTTGAAACCCAGCTTTGTTATGTGACACCTGCTCATCAGTATCCAATGGGCAGTGTTCTGTCACTTGAGCGACGTAAGTCATTACTCACGTGGGCACAACGAGTGGGCGCCTGGATTATTGAAGACGATTACGACGCCGTATTTACGTATGGTGAGAATCCCCTTCCGGCACTGAAAGCCATGGATTACCACAACCGGGTTATCTACATGGGGACCTTCTCAAAAACGCTGGGACCGGGGGCACGTCTCGGTTACCTCGTTTGCCCTGATGAACTGCTGCCCGCCGTTCAAAATATGAAAGCGCTGAACAACAATGGTAGCCAGTGGTTATTACAGCAGTTTTTAGCCGAGTTAATGCAAAACCAGGTGTTTTATACCCATCTCGGCAAGCTAGCCTGCAACTACGCAGCACGCCTCGCATTACTGCGTGATGGCTTATCAGCCCTGTTCCCTGAAGGCAAGATCGATGGTGCCACGGCAGGGTTACATCTCTCATTGCGCATTAACTGGTCGCCTGACGTCATCGCAAAACTACGCCAGCGCTGTCTGCGGGCAGGGGTACGCTTTGATACATTACAGGAAATTGAAAACGGCTCAGAAACAGCCTGGCGGCAACAAAATTCAGATGCGGTGATGTTCTTTGGTTTTGGCGGACTGCAGATGCCGCACCTCAGAAAGGTATTAAACATACTGGAACAGGAGAGGTGTGCGTTATTACACCAATAACAACGCACCTGAGTATTGCCGGGGGACGCAACAAGCGCCACCCGGCAATTTATCGCCTGGTGTTGGGCGAATTACAGCAGATCGCGGAACTGCGTTTTTTTCAGCGCCAGCTCCACGCCGCGAACTTCTGCCAGCCCTTTCAGGCGACCAATCGCGGAGTAGCCCGGGTTCGTTTTCTTGTGCAGATCGTCAAGCATCTGATGCCCATGATCCGGGCGCATGGGGATCGGACGCAAATCCCCCGCTTTCTTACGGCGTTGCTCTTCACTCAAAATGGCTGCCACCACCGATACCATATCCACATCGCCCTGCAAGTGTGCGCCTTCGTGGAAGGTTTTCGGGTTTTCTTCACGGCAGGTTGAACGCAAGTGTGTGAAGTGAATACGATCGCCAAAGGTTTCAATCATTTTTACCAGATCGTTATCGGCGCGCACGCCATACGAGCCAGTACACATGGTGAAACCATTATTGATACTATCTACCGTTTCTTTCAGCCATTGCATATCTTCAATGGTCGACACGATACGTGGCAGACCGAGGATTGGCCGTGGCGGATCGTCAGGGTGCACTGCCAGACGTACGCCAACTTCCTCAGCAACAGGCACAATCGCCCGCAGGAAGACAGCCATGTTATTGCGCAGATCGTCTTTGCTGATCCCATCATATTCCGCCAGGCGCGCGCGGAACTGATCCAGCGTATAACCTTCTTCGGCACCGGGCAGGCCAGCAATAATGTTGCGGGTCAACTTTTCAATGTCGGCAGCGGTCATTGCATTGAAATAATCCAGCGCCTGGCGCTGCTCTTCAGGGGTGTAATCGGCTTCGGCTCCCGGACGTTGCAGAATGTGCAATTCAAAAGCCGCAAACGCAATCTGGTCAAAACGCAGCGCTTTGGACCCATCCGGTAGCTGATATTCAAGGTCAGTACGCGTCCAGTCCAGGATCGGCATGAAGTTGTAGCACACGGTATCAATGCCGCAGGTCGCCAGGTTACGAATACTTTGCTGGTAGTTTGCAATCCACGTCTGATATTGGCCGGACTGTGTTTTGATATCTTCGTGGACAGGGATACTTTCCACCACCGACCAGGTCAGCCCTTTTTCGGCCAGAATCGCCTGGCGCTTTTGAATTTCTTCTACGGGCCATACTTCACCGTTTGGAATGTGGTGCAAGGCGGTCACAACACCCGTTGCGCCAGCCTGACGCACATCATCAAGCGATACTGGATCGTTTGGTCCGTACCAACGCCAGGTTTGTTCCATTGCTTCACCTCACAAGTTGTTATACCAAATTAAACGACTCTTATGACGACTACCATACAGGCATCCGGTATACGATCAACACATCGCCCATCATTGATTGATCCAGCTCACATTACCCGGATAAATGAGGCACACCAATTCAATTTGTTGTCATATAACTTTATACTGCCATTGTTAATTAATGGTTAATCAGGTGTATTAAATGAAGACTATTGCCTCAGCGTCTCTTGCGGAAAATGTCGTGATGCCTCGGTACGATCGCCAACAGCTAAAAACGCGGATCGTACATTTTGGTTTCGGTGCATTTCATCGCGCCCATCAGGCGTTATTGACCGACCGGGTGCTAAATTCGCAGGGCGGAGACTGGGGGATTTGTGAGATCAGCCTGTTCAGCGGCGACCGGTTGATGAGCCAGCTACGCGAGCAGGATCATTTATTTACCGTGCTGGAAAAAGGAGCGACTGGCAACCAGCCGATTATCGTCGGGGCCGTCAACGAGTGCCTGAATGCAAAGCTGGATTCACTGGCGGCCATTATCGAAAAATTTTGCGAGCCTCAGGTCGCGATTGTCTCGTTAACCATTACGGAAAAAGGCTACTGTATTGATCCTGCCACCGGGTCACTCGATATCGCTAACCCGCGCATTATTCACGATCTGCAAGTGCCGGATGAACCTCACTCTGCACCGGGTATTATTGTTGAGGCCCTGCACCGCCGACGTCAACGTGGGCTGCAACCGTTTACCGTTCTCTCCTGTGATAATATCCCGGACAACGGCCATGTGGTAAAAAACGCCGTACTGGGAATGGCGGAGAAACGCTCACCTGAACTGGCTAACTGGATTCGGGAGCACGTCAGTTTCCCGGGAACCATGGTAGACCGGATTGTCCCGGCAGCGACTGAAGAATCACTGGATGAGATTGCCCGCGAATTAGGCGTGGCAGACCCTTGCGCAATCAGCTGCGAGCCGTTTATTCAGTGGGTCATTGAAGACCATTTTGTCAGCGGCCGTCCGCAATGGGAAACGGCCGGTGTACAGATGGTTGATGACGTTTTGCCGTGGGAGCAGATGAAACTGCGGATGCTGAACGGGAGCCATTCGTTTCTCGCTTACCTCGGTTATCTGGCGGGATTTCAGCATATCAGCGACTGTATGCAGGACCGCGCATTTCGCGAAGCGGCTCACCGCCTGATGCTCAGCGAACAAGCCCCAACGCTGCGCATCACCAATGTTGATTTAGACCAGTATGCCGACAGCCTGCTGGAACGCTTTGCCAATCCGGCGCTAAAACATAAAACCTGGCAAATCGCGATGGATGGTAGCCAAAAATTACCCCAACGTATGCTGGACGGGATTCGCGTTCATTTAGCACGTCAAAGTGAGTGGCCGCTGCTGGCACTTGGGATTGCGGGCTGGATGCGCTACGTAAGCGGGATTGATGATTCAGGTGAAATTATCGATATTCGTGACCCGATGAGTGACAAAATCCGCACTATCGTCGAACAGAGTACGGAATCAGAACGCGTCAGCGCGCTGCTTTCACTGCATGAAATCTTCGCCACTGACCTCGCACAGAACCCACACTTCGTCGATACCGTGGAACGAGCCTGGCAACGTATCGCCCAATATGGTGCACATCAGGCGGTCATCGAGACGTTAAAAAGTTAACGATTTCTGCCATTAAACAGGACGAAGTTCGTCTTCGTCCTCTCTGCCCTTCTCTTTTCCCCCGTTTTTCGCCAGGATTGTTAAAAGCCATTACGGTAATTTATGATTCTGGAGTAAACGTGACTAAAACCAATCTCATCACGGGTTTTCTCGGCAGTGGCAAAACCACCTCTATTCTTCATCTATTGGCCAACAAAGATCCCGCAGAGAAGTGGGCCGTTCTGGTCAATGAGTTTGGCGAAGTGGGTATCGACGGCGCACTGCTTGCCGACAGCGGCGCAATGCTCAAAGAGATCCCCGGCGGCTGTATGTGCTGCGTTAATGGTTTGCCCATGCAGGTTGGCCTCAATACGTTGTTACGTCAGGGAAAACCGGATCGTCTGCTGATTGAGCCCACCGGGCTCGGGCATCCCAAACAGATCCTGGATTTACTGACCGCGCCGGTTTACGAACCGTGGATCGACTTGCGCGCAACGCTTTGTATCCTTGATCCGCGCCTGTTGCTGGATGAGAAAAGCGTAGCGAACGAGAATTTCCGCGATCAGCTGGCCTCTGCCGATATTATCGTTGCCAATAAATCCGATCGTGCCACGACAGAAAGCGAAATTGCACTGCAAACCTGGTGGCAGCACTACGGCGGCAACCGCCAGTTAGTTCACGCCGATCATGGACAAATCGACGGACAATTACTGGATTTGCCCCGGCTGAATCTGACGGCGCTTCCCTCCAGCGCGGCACATACTCACCAGCATGCTGATAAAAAAGGGCTGGCAGCACTAAGCCTGCCTGCGCAGCAACGCTGGCGTCGCAGTCTGAACAGCGGTCAGGGGCATCAGGCCTGCGGCTGGATTTTTGACGCTGACACGGTGTTCGATACCATCGGCCTGCTGGAATGGTCACGTCTCGCCCCTGTCGGCCGCGTAAAGGGAGTGATGCGTATTAAAGAGGGGCTGGTGCGTATCAATCGTCAGGGTGAGGACTGGCATATTGAGACGCAAAACGTCGCTCCTCCTGATAGCCGTATTGAACTCATCTCCGATACCGAGACCGACTGGAATGCATTACAGAGTGCATTGTTGAGGCTTCGTTTAGACGTTGGCGCGTAAGGTTGCCTGCGTTTTATAGCAACGGTAAACGACGATGAAAACCCGATACCCACTCATACTCCTGCTTAATATTGCTGGTCTGGCGCTATTTCTGTCCTGGTATCTTCCACACGGGCATGGGTTCTGGTTTTCTCTTGATTCGGGTATCTTCCACTTCTTCAATCATAAGCTGGTTGAGAGCCCGCTCTTCCTGTGGATTGTCGCTGTCACCAATAACCGGGCATTTGACGGCTGTTCATTATTGGCGATGGGCACATTAATGCTGAGTTTTTGGCTAAAAGAAACGCAGGAAGGTCGTCGCCGTATTGTGGCAATTGGGCTGGTGATGCTGCTAACCGCGGTGATATTAAACCAACTGGGCCAGGCGCTTATTCCGGTTAAGCGCGCCAGCCCCACTCTCACATTCGATAATATTAATCGCGTCAGCGAGCTGCTGCATATTTCAACAAAAGATGCGTCCAGAGACAGTTTTCCTGGCGATCACGGTATGATGCTGCTTATTTTTTCCGCATTTATGCTGCGTTATTTCGGAAAAGTCGCAGGAATCATCGGCCTTATTATCACTGTGGTTTTTGCCTTCCCACGCGTAATGATCGGCGCACATTGGCTCACAGATATCGTGGTAGGTTCAATGACCGTCGTATTGATTGGCTTGCCCTGGTGGTTAATGACGCCATTAAGCGATCGCCTGGTTATGCTGTTTACCCATTATCTTCCCGGTAAAAACAAACAATTTTTAAACAAATAACGCAGAGTAATTAACATCATCAGGGATACTTCTGATTTCCTGATGATATCTGCCGGGAAATTATCACTCTGACTGTCATTCTCCTGTCATATTATTCCTGTTTAAAATGAATGAATTGCGTGTTTTTTGCCCTATCTGTTCTTAATTTAGCCAATGCAGTTTATTCACTTTCTGTATCACTTTTTCTTATAAGAAATCACATAAAATCACTCGCAATGACCGGAGCGATCGGGTAACCTCAGACTCGTTTTGCCTCGCGGGATAATTATTCACTATAAGAATAAATTTGTGCGTTCTGCCACAGATTTGACCTTAAAGAATTGTCTCCTCATGCGTTGGTAATTAGTCTCGTCACGTTTGGCATTTTTTATAACGATATTTATCGTTAAGGACTTCAAGGGAAAACAAACAAAATGGTCAAATCTCAACCGATTTTGAGATATATCTTGCGGGGGATTCCCGCGATAGCAGTTGCGGTTCTGCTTTCTGCATGTAGCACAACGAACACCGCGAAGAATATGCATTCTGAGACGCATGCTGTGGGTAATGGAGATAACTCTTCACTGCAAGCCTCTCAGGATGAATTTGAAAGTATGGTACGTAATATCGATGTTAAATCACGTATTATGGATCAATACGCTGACTGGAAAGGCGTGCGTTACCGCCTTGGCGGCAGCACTAAAAAAGGTATTGATTGTTCAAGTTTCGTACAGCGTACGTTCCGCGAGCAATTTGGTTTAGAGCTTCCGCGCTCAACCTACGAGCAACAGGAAACGGGCAAATCCGTTTCGCGCACTAATCTGCGCACAGGCGATCTGGTTCTGTTCCGTGCGGGTTCCACCGGCCGTCACGTCGGTATCTATATCGGCAATAACCAGTTTGTACATGCCTCGACCAGCAGTGGCGTTATCATTTCCAGCATGAACGAGCCTTACTGGAAAAAACGTTACAATGAAGCTCGCCGGGTCCTGAGCCGCAGTTAATTTCGTTTGGCAGCTATCCCTTGGCTATCCTGATGAGACTTATCAAAAGCACTGCTTCGGCGGTGCTTTTTGCGTTGCGCTATGTTTAAGAAAAATCTCACTATACGAATCAATCCAGGTTATAGTTTTACGGATCAAGCCGTTTAATAATAAGCAAATACCCCAGGTAAACATAAGGAACTATGTTCAGACGTCCCTCTTCTTCCAGTCGAAATGTCCTTTTTACCTGTATTTTTACGGGGGTAGTCGTCGCGGTACTTGTCAGCACCCTGCAGTTTTTTGCCACCTGGCACAAACGAGATGTTAAGTACGAAACGCTTCTTTCCGATATCGACTATTACATCAGCAGTTACCTCTCAGACCTCAAAAGTACAACAGATGCCCTGCAGCCGCTGGTCTCATACAATTGCCAACAAGTTGCCGCCAAGCTGACCGCCAGCGCAGCATTTAACCTCAATGTACGCGCTTTTTTATTGGTAAAAGATGGTATTGCTTTCTGCTCCTCCGCAACTGGCGCGATGGACTCGCCTATTCTGTCGCTGATCCCGAAGCTGGATATCCACAAAGATGTCGATGTGGAATTACTGTCCGGTACCCCGATGATGCCTGACAAACCGGCGATCATGATTTGGCACCGAAATCCTTCATTTAATAATAGCGGCGTCTTTTCCTCACTGAATATCAATCTGGCGCCTTACCTGCTCTATACCGCCCGAGAAGATGATTTCGACGGTATTGCAATTATTGTTGGTGATACCGCTATCACGACCTTTTCATCCCGACTGATGGACGTCTCCGCGCTGCCGGATACCACCTGGCGCCAGACGACGCTGAAAGGGATCCCGATGAAGATCCGGCTATACGCGCAAGAGTGGACGTACACTGACGTCTGGTATGCCGTCATGTTGGGATGTATGGCCGGGATCATGACCGGGTTGCTTTTGTGGTACTACAACTACGCCGTTCGTTTACGCCCGGGAAAGGATATTCTCAACGCTATCAAGCACGATCAGTTTTATGTGGTCTACCAACCGGTCGTTGAAATGCAGACGCTGGAAGTAAAAGGCGTAGAAGTATTGTTACGCTGGCGTCACCCGACAACAGGTGAGATCCCGCCAGATGCGTTTATTCACTACGCTGAATCACAACAAATGATCGTGCCGCTGACGCAGCATCTGTTCAAACTGGTGGCCCGTGATGCCCCCGCATTAAAAAAAGTGTTACCGCAAGGCGCAAAGCTCGGGCTCAACATCGCCCCAACGCACCTGCATGGTGAGAGCTTTAAAGACGATATTCAGCGCCTGGACGCCTCCCTGCCGCCACGCTATTTCCAGGTTGTACTCGAAATCACCGAACGCGATATGCTCAATCAGCATGAAGCATCAAAGTTGTTTGAATGGCTACACGCTGCCGGATTCGAAATTGCCATTGATGATTTCGGCACCGGCCATAGCGCACTCATT
This sequence comes from Citrobacter sp. HN-141, assembly GCF_033341895.1. Classification (NCBI taxonomy): domain Bacteria; kingdom Pseudomonadati; phylum Pseudomonadota; class Gammaproteobacteria; order Enterobacterales; family Enterobacteriaceae; genus Citrobacter; species Citrobacter sp. HN-141. Next base: position 187,462 of record NZ_JAWPBF010000001.1, read on the forward strand.
TATCTGGAACGCTTTACCGTTGACTATCTGAAAATCGACCGAGGATTTATCAACGCCATTGGGACAGAAACGCTAACGTCTCCGGTACTGGATGCGGTGTTGACACTGTCTAAGCGTCTTAATATGCTGACGGTTGCCGAAGGGGTAGAAACGCCTGAGCAAGCCCGATGGCTGCGCGATCGTGGGGTTCATTTCTTCCAGGGATACTGGATCAGCCGCCCATTAATGCTTGATGATTTTGTGCGTTGGATGGAGCAATCCGATAAGCCAACGTGGTGATCTCACCAGGCGATTCATATATTTTCACTCGCCACCCCAACCGCTATTTCTCGGGCAAGAAGCCTGTCGGGTTGTGGCAGGACAAGGAAACCTCTGTGATATGATGCCTCGCGTACTGCTTCTGTTTATCGCCCTTATCGGGTTTAACGTTCATGCCCAATCCATCAAAGAAAGCTACGCCTTTGCCGTGTTGGGTGAACCCAAGTACGCATTTAATTTTAATCACTTTGATTATGTAAACCCCGCTGCCCCTAAAGGCGGGCAGCTCACCCTCTCCGCCCTGGGTACCTTCGACAACTTTAACCGCTACTCGATGCGCGGCAACCCTGGCGCACGCACCGAAACGCTCTACGATACGCTGTTTACCACCTCGGATGACGAACCCGGCAGCTACTACCCGCTCATCGCTGACAGAGCGCGTTACGCCGATGATTATTCGTGGGTAGAAATCGCGATTAATTCGCGGGCCCGTTTTCACGATGGTTCCCCTATTACCGCACGCGATGTCGAATTCACCTTCCATAAATTTATGACCGAAGGCGTACCGCAGTTTCGTTTGGTCTACAAAGGAACAACGGTAAAGGCAATTGCCCCGTTAACAGTGCGAATTGAACTCGCCAAACCGGGCAAAGAGGATATGCTCAGCCTGTTTTCCTTACCCGTTATGCCCGAAAAGTACTGGAAAGATCACAAGCTCAGCGACCCCTTGTCGTCGCCACCGCTCGCCAGCGGCCCTTATCACATCAGTCAATGGAAAATGGGACAGTACATTGTTTATTCGCGCGTTAAAGATTATTGGGCGGCAAACCTGCCCGTCAATCGCGGACGCTGGAACTTTGATACCATCCGCTACGATTACTATTTAGATGATAACGTCGCTTTTGAAGCATTTAAGGCTGGAGCATTCGACCTGCGACTTGAAAACGATGCAAAAAATTGGGCAACCCGTTATACCGGTAAGAATTTCGCGAATCATTACATTGTCAAAGACGAACAAAAGAATGAGTCCGCACAGGACACACGATGGTTAGCCTTTAATATTCAACGTCCAATGTTTAGTGACCGACGTGTACGGGAAGCAATTACGCTGGCCTTCGATTTTGAATGGATGAATAAGGCCCTGTTTTATAATGCCTGGAGTCGGACGAACAGCTATTTCCAGAACACCGAGTATGCAGCCAGAAGTTACCCCGATGCGGATGAACTGGTGATCCTTGCGCCATTGAAAAAAGAGCTGCCACCGGAGGTCTTCAGTCAAATCTATCAACCACCGATGTCGAAAGGCGATGGCTACGATCGTGAAAACCTGTTGAAAGCCGATACGTTACTCCAACAGGCGGGATGGATACTGAAAGGGCAACAACGGATAAATAGCACCAGCGGTAAACCGCTGACCTTCGAGTTACTACTCCCGGCAGGCAGCAACAGCCAGTGGGTATTGCCATTCCAGCACAATCTGCAGCGCTTAGGTATTACGATGAATATCCGCCAGGTGGATAACTCGCAAATCACTAACCGCTTGCGCAGCCGTGACTATGACATGATGCCAAGGCTCTATCGCGCAATGCCGTGGCCAAGCTCAGACCTGCAAATTCTCTGGGCCTCTGAATATATAGACTCCAGCTATAACGCGCCCGGAGTGCAAAGCCCGGTCATTGATAAACTGATTAGCCAGATCATTGCCGCACAAGGGAATAAAGCCAAACTGATCCCGTTGGGGCGGGCACTGGACCGGGTATTAACCTGGAACTACTACATGTTGCCGATGTGGTACATGGCAGAAGATCGTATCGCCTGGTGGGATAAGTTTTCGCATCCGGCTATCCGCCCGATTTATACCATTGGCATCGACAACTGGTGGTATGACGTCAACAAAGCGGCGAAACTTCCCGCAGCCAGACGACAGGGAGAGTAAATGGGCGCTTATCTGATTCGACGTCTGCTGCTGGTGCTCCCCACGCTCTGGGCCATCATTACTATCAACTTTTTTATCGTACAGATTGCACCTGGCGGTCCTGTTGAGCAGGCCGTCGCCGCCATTGAGTTCGGACAAAGCGGTGCGTTGCCCGGTGCGGGCAGTGAAGGTGTGCGTGCCAGTCACGCGCAAACCGGCGTCGGGAATATCAGCGACAGCAATTATCGCGGTGGTCGGGGTCTTGACCCGGAAGTGATCGCAGAAATCACCCGTCGCTACGGATTCGATAAACCCATTCATGAACGCTATTTCAAGATGCTCTGGGACTATATCCGCTTTGATTTTGGCGACAGTCTGTTTCGCAGCGCCTCTGTTCTTACGCTAATCAAAGACAGCCTGCCGGTCTCCGTGACTTTGGGGCTCTGGAGTACACTCATCATCTATCTGGTGTCGATTCCACTTGGTATCCGCAAAGCGGTCCACAACGGCAGTCGTTTTGACGTCTGGAGCAGTGCTTTCATTATTATCGGCTACGCCATCCCCGCATTCCTGTTCGCGATTTTGCTGATCGTCTTTTTTGCCGGGGGCAGCTATTACGACCTGTTCCCGCTACGCGGACTGGTGTCCGCTAATTTTGACGCCCTGCCCTGGTATCAAAAAATTACCGATTATCTGTGGCACATAACCCTACCGGTGCTGGCAACCGTGGTGGGTGGGTTCGCCGCGCTGACCATGCTGACTAAAAACTCATTTCTGGATGAGGTACGTAAGCAGTATGTCGTTACTGCGCGTGCCAAAGGCGTTAGTGAGAAAAATATTCTGTGGAAACATGTGTTCCGCAATGCCATGTTGCTGGTAATCGCAGGATTTCCCGCCACATTTATCAGCATGTTTTTCACCGGTTCGCTGCTGATCGAAGTGATGTTTTCGCTTAATGGTCTGGGATTACTGGGGTATGAATCTACCGTATCGCGCGACTACCCGGTGATGTTCGGCACACTCTACATCTTCACCCTGATCGGCCTGTTGCTCAATATCCTCAGTGATATCAGCTATACGTTGGTCGATCCTCGTATTGATTTCGAGGGACGCTAATGTCGCGATTAAGCCCCGTCAATCAGGCCCGCTGGGCGCGTTTTCGTCATAACCGCCGCGGCTACTGGTCATTATGGATTTTTTTGGTGTTGTTTGGCCTGAGCATGTGTTCCGAGCTGATCGCGAATGATAAGCCGCTGTTGGTTCGCTATGACGGCAGCTGGTATGTCCCTCTGGTTAAAAACTACAGTGAGAGCGATTTCGGCGGCCCGTTAGCAACAAAGGCTGATTACCAGGACCCATGGATGCAACACCGTCTGGAGAGTCAGGGTTGGATACTATGGGCCCCCATCCGGTTCGGCGCTACCAGCATCAACTTTGCCACCGATAAGCCCTTCCCTTCTCCACCCTCTGCGCAAAACTGGCTGGGCACTGACGCAAATGGTGGTGACGTGCTGGCGCGTATCCTTTACGGCACCCGCATTTCAATTCTGTTTGGCTTGATGCTGACCCTGTGTTCCAGCGTCATGGGGGTGATGGCCGGCGCACTACAGGGCTATTATGGCGGTAAGGTTGACCTGTGGGGGCAACGGTTCATCGAAGTGTGGTCTGGTATGCCAACGCTGTTTCTGATTATTTTGCTATCCAGTGTCGTTCAGCCTAACTTCTGGTGGCTATTAGCGATCACCGTGCTGTTTGGCTGGATGAGCCTGGTTGGCGTGGTACGCGCGGAATTTCTGCGCACCCGAAACTTTGATTACATTCGCGCAGCGCAAGCGCTCGGGGTTAGCGATCGCAGTATTATTTTGCGTCATATGCTGCCGAATGCGATGGTTGCCGCCCTGACCTTTTTACCGTTTATTTTATGCGCCTCAATCACCACGCTCACCTCGCTGGATTTTCTCGGGTTCGGATTACCGCTCGGCTCTCCATCACTGGGAGAATTACTGTTGCAGGGTAAAAATAACCTTCAGGCCCCGTGGCTTGGCATCACCGCGTTTATCTCCGTTGCCCTCTTATTATCGCTATTGATTTTTATTGGTGAAGCGGTACGCGACGCATTTGATCCCAATAAGGCGATTTAAGATGACACAACCTCTGTTAGCCATTGAGAATTTATCCGTCGGTTTTCGTCAACAAGCTACCGTACGCACTGTAGTCAATGCTCTCTCTTTGCGCGTTGATGCCGGGCAAACGCTGGCGCTGGTGGGTGAATCTGGTTCAGGCAAGAGCGTCACCGCGCTTTCGGTGTTGCGTCTGTTGCCCACGCCGCCTGCGGTGTACCTCTCCGGTGATATCCGCTTTCACGGTGAATCATTACTTCACGCTAACGAGCAGACGCTGCGCGGTGTACGGGGAAATAAAATTGCCATGATTTTCCAGGAACCCATGGTGTCGTTGAACCCATTGCATAACCTTGAAAAACAGCTCTATGAAGTTCTGTCTTTGCATAGGGGAATGCGTCGGGAAGCCGCACGGGCAGAAATTCTGACCTGTCTGGATCGGGTAGGCATTCGCCATGCAGCGAAACGCCTTACAGATTATCCGCACCAGCTTTCCGGCGGCGAGCGCCAGCGCGTAATGATTGCTATGGCGCTGTTAACCCGCCCGGAGCTGCTCATTGCCGACGAACCCACAACCGCGCTGGATGTCTCTGTGCAGGCGCAAATTCTGCAACTGCTACGAGAATTGCAGCGTGAGCTGAACATGGGATTGCTGTTCATCACCCATAACCTCAGCATCGTGAGAAAGCTGGCCGATTCCATTGCCGTCATGCAGAACGGTCAATGCGTTGAACAAAATCGTGCCGAGCCACTGCTTGCCGCGCCAACCCATTCCTACACACAGAAACTGTTAAATAGCGAACCCTCCGGCGATCCCGTCCCTTTACCCGCCGGACAACCGCCATTACTGGAAGTGAATGGGCTGAGCGTCGCCTTCCCTGTACGCAAGGGTATCCTCAAGCGCGTGGTGGATCATAACGTGGTGGTTAACAACGTTAGCTTTGCCCTCAGGCCCGGTGAAACATTGGGGCTGGTGGGCGAATCAGGGTCCGGGAAAAGTACCACCGGTCTGGCGCTGCTGCGATTAATCACATCGCAGGGCAGTATCGTGTTCGATGGTCTGGCGCTGCATACCTTAAATCGTCGCCAACTGTTGCCAGTACGTCACCGCATTCAGGTTGTTTTTCAGGACCCCAACTCTTCACTGAATCCGCGTTTGAGCGTATTACAAATTATTGAAGAGGGATTGCGCGTTCACCAGCCAACGCTTTCCGCTGAACAGCGTGAAGCGCAGGTAAAAGCAGTGATGGCTGAAGTCGGACTCGATAGCGAGACCCGCCATCGTTATCCTGCAGAGTTTTCCGGTGGTCAACGCCAGCGCATAGCCATTGCCAGGGCATTGATTCTCAAACCCTCGCTGATCATTCTGGATGAGCCGACATCCTCGCTCGACAGAACCGTACAGGCGCAAATCCTCACGCTGTTAAAGTCCTTACAGGAAAAGCATCGTCTGGCCTATATCTTTATCAGCCATGATTTGCATGTCGTACGTGCGTTATGCCATCAGGTTATTGTGTTGCGGCAGGGAGAAGTCGTGGAACAGGGGCAATGCGAGCACGTATTTAACGCGCCACAACAGGCCTATACGCGTCAGCTGCTCGCGCTAAGCTGACGCTCAAAATGGATTGTTATTTGAAAAAGGTTCTGCGATGGCCACGCCGAAGTTTTTCAGTCTGCAGGTCGCGGCAAACTCATCCTGGCGGTTCACAAACAGGCACGGTTCCCCTTCACATTCCAGTACGGAACAAGGAACTTCGATATCACTAAGCGCCTGACTGAGTTTATGCATGACCGACCACGCACTGTCGCCATCGGGACTGAGTAATTTTAGCGCTACCAGGCTATTTTCTGTACTTTGGCCGTTTTGCGGAATCGGTTCAACTTTTGAGCCTGCGAAACCCACCGACCAACGATAGCACTGCGGCAGACGATGAACGATTGAGAGTTGTAATGTCATCACTTTCTTTCCCTGGAAGTACAGTTACTTCACAATTATTTTACATCAATATTAACACATCATTGACAATACGTCTTTAGACAGTTGGTAAACGTTTACACCCTGTCTTTAAGCCGCTTTCCGAACCCCGTATTTAAATTTATTCAATGGGTACGGCATGTTTCCGCGCTATATGTACGCGTTTCTGCGATCTAACTCAACCTTTTTAACTACAATGATGTGACTTTTTACATAAATTGATTTTACATAAAATAAACATTACTGGGGGAAATGATGGATTTGAGGTTGATATACATCAACTCCGGAGGCCTTATGGCCCCCAGGTTGTGTAATAGATCACCGTTTTTTGCTGCGACTGGCGTAGAGATAGAAGAGAATTGAGCTGGTGGCGCAAAACGCAATCGACCAAATCATTGGCCAGGCTGAGTTAAAGGTCGCCAGTGACAAGAGCGCGCCAACAATCGCGCCGATACCAAAACGAAACGTCCCCGCCAACGATGAGGCCGTACCGGCCATGTGTGGAAACTCATCCAGAATAACCGCCATCGCATTTGATGACACCATCGACACGCAACCTACAAACGCCGCAACACCGACAACCAGTGCCCAGAATCCAACGCCGAACAGCGCGCTGAATACCATCCAGCCCGCCATCACAAACTGGATCCACAGCCCGGTACGGAACATATTTAGTGCACCAACCCGACGAACAAAACGACTATTAATAATCGTCATCACAAACAGGAAAACGATGTTCAGTGCAAAATAATAACCGAAGTGCTGCGGTGAAACATGGTTGATTTCAATGTAGACAAAGGGGCCTGCGCTCAGGAAAGAAAACATCCCTGCAAAGCTAAACCCACTGGCCAGCATGTAACTCAGGACGCGCTTGTGGCGAAACAGCGAGGCAAAGTTGCCCAGAGTAGTACGCAAGCGAAACGGCTGACGACGCTCAACGGGCAAGGTCTCTTTGATCAGCGTAAAGATCATCACCGAGGCCAGAATCGCCGCCACAGCGAGGATCCAGAAGATATAGTGCCAGCTCAGCCATACCAGCACCCAACCGCCCACAATAGGCGCCATCAGTGGTGCAATCGTCGTCACCAGCATGACAAATGACATCATGCGCGAGAATTCTTCCTTCGGATAGATGTCGCGCATCAGGGCATTGATGACCACGCTTGCCGCCGCGGCCGCCAGACCGTGGAAGAAACGCATAGTGATCAACTGATCGATAGTTTGCGCCAACGCACAGGCGACCGCTGCCGCCGCAAACACCAGGGTCCCTCCCAGTATCACCGGTTTACGCCCGATGCTGTCGGCCATCGGCCCATAGATCAACTGCCCCACCGCGAACCCCAGAATATAGGTACTGAGGGTCATTTGCGCGCTGCCTGCCGGCACGCCAAATTGAGCAGAGATCACCGGCAGCGCCGGAAGATACATATCGATCGACAACGGCATCAACATGGCCAACAAGCCAAGGATAAAAACAATGGCAATTGAAGAGTTCTGCCGGGTGGTCACATTTAGCTCCTGATATTAACGCGGGGTTAAGTTAACGCTGGCGATTTCTTCTTCAGTCAATGGACGGTATTCACCGGGCTCCAGATCCTCATCAAGCTTGATGGCACCGATGCGTTCACGATGCAGTTCCACAACGTGATTCCCGACAGCGGCAAACATGCGTTTAACCTGATGATAGCGCCCTTCACTGATGGTCAAACGTACCTGAGTCGGCGTAATCACTTCCAGCACAGCCGGCTTCGTCAGATCTTTCTCGTTATGCAATTGCACACCGCGGGCAAACTGCTCAGCGGTATCGTCTGCCACCGGTGATTCCAGCGTCACCCGATAAGTCTTCTCACAATGGTGACGCGGAGAGGTAATGCGATGCGACCACTGACCGTCGTCGGTCATTAACACCAGCCCGGTGGTGTCGATATCCAGACGTCCTGCCGCATGCAGTTTGTGCGCGACAGGTTCATCGAGAAAATAGAGAACTGTCGGGTGATCCGGGTCATCCGTGGAGCAAACATAGCCCTGAGGCTTATTCAGCATAAAATAGCGTGGACCCGCCTGTTGAACCAGAGAATTGCCGTCATATTCAACGTCATGTTCTGGCAGCAGCTTAAAGGCGCTATTTCTGACGATTTCGCCGTCGACGGTAACACGGTTACCACGGATCTCACGCCCGGCAATAGCGCGGCTGACGCCGAGTTGCTGAGCGATAAATTTATCAAGTCGCATGAGTGTGATTTTGCCTGTAACAATACGGAAATCGGGCGTTATGCCCGAAAAGTGGAGCCGTTTTCCGCTCAGTATAACGAGCTAACAACTTCCCTCAAGGGAAAAAGATTCGTGGCATACTATACGCGAGACTGTTACATATTGTGAGCCCATGATTTTTACTCTTCGTCCTTACCAAAAAGAAGCCGTGGATGCCACGCTCAACCATTTTCGCCATCACCGCACGCCGGCAGTTATCGTCCTCCCCACAGGCGCGGGCAAAAGCCTGGTGATTGCTGAACTGGCGCGGGTTGCTCGTGGGCGCGTATTAGTGCTGGCACATGTCAAAGAGCTGGTTGCGCAGAATCATGCCAAGTACTGCGCTCTGGGGTTGGAAGCCGATATCTTTGCCGCCGGGTTAAAGCGCAAAGAGAGCCACGGGAAAGTGGTTTTTGGCAGCGTTCAGTCGGTGGCACGTAATCTGGACGCCTTCCAGGGCGAATTCTCCCTGCTCATCGTCGATGAATGCCATCGCATTGGTGATGATGAAGAGAGTCAGTATCAACAGATCCTGACGCACCTGACCAACGTAAATCCTCATCTACGCCTGCTCGGGCTCACCGCCACGCCTTTTCGCCTGGGCAAAGGCTGGATTTATCATTTTCATTATCATGGTATGGTGCGCGGCGATGAAAAAGCGCTGTTTCGCGACTGCATTTATGAATTACCGCTGCGCTACATGATTAAACACGGCTACCTGACGCCGCCAGAACGCCTCGATATGCCGGTCGTGCAGTATGACTTTAGCCGCCTGCAGGCGCAGAGTAATGGCCTGTTTAGCGAAGCGGATCTGAATCAGGAGCTAAAAAAGCAGCAGCGAATAACACCGCATATCATCAGCCAGATTGTCGAATTTGCCCAGACGCGTAAAGGCGTCATGATATTTGCCGCTACCGTTGAGCACGCCAAAGAGATTGTCGGCCTGCTGCCTGCTGACGACGCTGCGCTAATCACCGGAGATACGCCAGGCGCTGAGCGCGATGTGCTGATTGAAGAGTTCAAAGCCCAGCGCTTTCGCTATCTAGTGAATGTGTCGGTCCTGACCACCGGCTTCGACGCTCCGCACGTCGACCTTATCGCCATTCTGCGCCCGACGGAGTCAGTTAGCCTTTACCAACAAATTGTCGGTCGCGGGCTGCGTCTGGCCCCGGGTAAAACCGATTGTCTGATCCTCGATTACGCCGGCAACCCGCACGATCTGTACGCACCGGAAGTGGGTGCACCGAAAGGGAAAAGCGACAACGTTCCGGTACAGGTGTTCTGCCCTGCCTGTGGGTTTGCGAATACCTTCTGGGGCAAAACAACGGCAGACGGCACGCTGATTGAACACTTTGGCCGTCGCTGCCAGGGATGGTTTGAAGATGATGACGGCCATCGCGAGCAATGCGATTTCCGCTTTCGTTTTAAAAACTGTCCGCAGTGTAATGCGGAAAATGATATTGCCGCACGCCGCTGTCGCGAGTGCGATACGGTACTGGTCGATCCGGATGATATGCTGAAAGCCGCGCTCAGGCTCAAAGATGCGCTGGTTCTGCGCTGTAGCGGCATGGTGTTACAGAACGGCGAGGATGAAAAAGGCGAATGGTTGAAAATCACCTATTACGATGAAGATGGTGCCGACGTCAGCGAACGTTTTCGCTTACACACGCCCGCACAGCGAACGGCCTTTGAACAGCTGTTTATTCGCCCACATACCCGTACCCCCGGCGTGCCCTTACGCTGGATAACCGCCGCCGATATCCTCGCCCAACAGGCCCTGCTGCGGCATCCTGATTTTGTGGTGGCGCGCATGAAAGGCCAGTACTGGCAGGTACGTGAAAAAGTCTTCGACTATGAAGGTCGTTTCCGGCGGGCACATGAATTACGCGGTTAATCGTACTTTTGATTGATGTGCCAGCCGTTTGAGTATAGAATCTCGCCCGCTTTTGCATACGCAAAGCAGATCACTTACCTGTTGCTGGGTCGCCTGTAGCAGGAATTATTAAAGAGAGATTTAAATGTTTACTATCAACGCTGAAGTACGTAAAGAGCAGGGTAAGGGTGCGAGCCGCCGCCTGCGTGCCGCTAACAAGTTCCCGGCAATCATCTACGGTGGCGCAGAAGCCCCGGTTGCTATCGAACTGGATCACGATGCAGTTATGAACATGCAAGCTAAAGCTGAATTTTACAGCGAAGTTCTGACCCTCGTTGTTGACGGTAAAGAAGTTAAAGTTAAAGCTCAGGCTGTACAGCGTCACCCGTTCAAGCCGAAGCTGTCCCACATCGACTTCGTTCGCGCGTAATCGCCAACAAGTTGAAGAAAAACCCCGCCTCGGCGGGGTTTTTTTATGCGTTTAATTTAGTTTGACGACATTAAGAGCAACGAGAACCCACTTTGCTTTTCCGCTTTCTTAAATCTCGTCAAATTCAATTAACGCCTCCCCTAATCGAGGATCTGAAGTTTCCGCTGCTGTAATCATACCTTTTAGCCGATTGAATAATGCCCGTTGACGAACGCTGGCACTTTCCGGTTTCCACGGCAAAATTCGTATTGGTATAGTTTGCCCTTCATTCAACGCATCAAATACCTTTTCATTGGTAAGTAAGTCGCCGCCGCTCCATGTCTTGCTATCAAACTGAAAATCAAAAAAGACATGGAGTTCCAGTTCATCTACACGCACTCGACGCTTTGCATTATCGATGCTTATTTCCACCTTCTCTTTATGTGTCAAAGTAGCATCAAGATTGAGTCCATACCGTTTCAACTGCCCCTTATCGTAATAGTAACTCATGCTGGAATAGGTTGATTTAAAAGCAAATCCAGTAATGAACAAACCAGTAAATAAGAACAGTGGGCATATGAACAAAATCAGTAACCAGTTGGCACCATGAGTATAAAACAGTACCAACGAGAGAACTGTGAACACAATACCAAGCATCAACATCATCAAAAATGTTACAATGTGAGCGTACAAAACCTGCCGAAATAAACTGAAATTAACAGACGGCTTCTGACGTATTCCTTTACTCACTACTGTGTCCTTTTATGTAGTATGCCCTTATTTTCCGCCAGACGTGCGACGCTGGAGCTGATCGCGCAGATTCGGCGGCGTACCTTTGATGGTCAAGGTGTCTGTCGCCGGGTCCCAGAAAATACGCTCGCCCAATAGCATGGCATCGAAGTTAATCGTCAATCCACCGCCGCTTCCGGCAAATTTCGTTAACTGACGCAGCGTACTGCGATCTGCCGGGAAGCTCTCTTCCAGCTCATACCCTTTATCCGCGGTAAATTCACTAAAGCTGACTTCACTGACGCCGGAAAGCTCTTTGGACAGCGACTCCAGTTCGATCTCTTCGCCTGCCTGCAGCTGCTCGTTACAGTAGCTGTAGACCTGCTGGCGCACGTTCTGACGCTCAGCTTTATCGAGCTGCGCCTCAGCGGTAAAGTCGTCCACGGCCTGCAGCAGGCCACGGTTTTGCGCTTTGGCATTCAAACCTTCGCTGGCGCCGAGGAAATCCATAAAGAAATCGGCAACTTTACGCCCGACCCGCCCTTTCAGGAACGTCAGGTATCGCGTGGACTCCGGGTTGGTTTCCCACTCGGTTAAATCAATACGCGCGACGATGTCCGCATGATTGATATCCAGATAGTGTGTCGGGTTGATATCCAGATTTTCATTGACGCGCATACTGCTTAAATTATTCAGCACCGCGACCAGAAGATACTCTACCGCCAGATAGCGATAATGGCAGAACAGTACGATACCACCGTCGGCAAAAGGATATTTCGCCAGTTCGTCGCGCAGACGTCCCGTCGCAGCACGACTAAAAGCCAGAAAATCCTCTTCACCCTGGCGCTGTAAGCGCAGCGTTTGCGCCAGCTCGCTCTCTTCGCTAAAGAGGCCATAGGCTTTATTCTTGGCGCTATACACCCGGTGCAACTCAGCCATCATCTCGACAACCGTCGCTGTCGGTTCCAGTAATGAATCGCGCAAGACCAGCTCAAGATTCTGCTCGTCACGTTTGATAAGCTGGTGCAGGGCAATCTGGTTGATATCCAGACTCATGATAAACTCTCCTTTTAGACCGGGCGGTATTCAACCACCTGCCGGACAGTGACGCAATAGAAGATAAAAAAGCAGAAAAAAAACTGTCTCTACGGTAATATGTTGCCCTTTCATGAACAGACTGATTTCGATTTATGCCACAAATTTCCCGCTATAGTGACGAACACGTTGAACAATTACTGAATGAGATGCTCAACGTACTGGAAAAACATAAGGCACCAACCGATCTTTCCCTGATGGTTTTGGGAAATATGGTGACTAACCTTATCAATACAAGCATCGCACCGGCCCAGCGCCAGGCGATTGCGAACTCTTTTGCCCGCGCATTGCAGTCTTCGGTAAACGACGACCAAGCGCACTAAGAGCCTGCTCCGGGGAAACGAACAACAGTTTATGGTAACTCATCATCAGCGCTACCGTGAGAAAGTCTCCCAGATGGTTAGCTGGGGGCACTGGTTTGCCCTGTTCAACATGTTGTTGGCCATGGTACTCGGTAGCCGTTACCTGTTTGTCGCCGACTGGCCGACAACGCTTGCAGGGCGTGTTTATTCTTACCTGAGCGTTGTCGGGCATTTTAGCTTCCTGGTGTTTGCCACCTATCTGCTAATTCTGTTTCCTCTGACGTTTATCGTCATGTCCCAGAGGCTGATGCGCTTCTTATCAGCCATCCTGGCGACAGCAGGTATGACGCTGTTGTTGATCGACAGCGAAGTGTTCACCCGCTTCCACCTGCATCTCAATCCCATCGTCTGGGAGCTGGTCATTAACCCTGACCAGAATGAAGCGGCTCGCGACTGGCAGCTGATGTTTATCAGCGTGCCAATCATTCTGCTAATCGAAATGCTGTTTGCGACCTGGAGCTGGCAGAAACTGCGCAGCCTGACGCGTCGCCGCCATTTTGCCAAACCGTTAGCAGCATTCTTTTTCGTTTCATTTATCGCCTCACATGTGGTGTACATCTGGGCTGATGCCAACTTCTATCGCCCGATTACCATGCAGCGTGCAAACCTGCCACTTTCCTATCCTATGACCGCACGTAAGTTTCTGGAAAAACACGGTCTGTTGGATGCGCAAGAGTATCAGCGCCGCCTGATTGAACAGGGTAATCCGGAAGCGGTCTCCGTCCAGTATCCGCTCAGTGAGCTGCGTTACCGCGATATGGGTACGGGTCAGAATGTCCTGCTGATCACCGTTGACGGTCTGAATTACTCGCGCTTTGAACAGCAAATGCCTGCTCTGGCTGAATTTGCCGGACAGAATATCTCCTTTACGCGCCACATGAGTTCGGGAAATACTGCCGACAACGGGATTTTTGGCCTGTTTTATGGCGTCTCGCCAAGCTACATGGACGGCATTTTGTCGACCCGAACACCTGCCGCGCTAATCTCTGCGCTGAATCAACAAGGTTATCAGTTGGGATTGTTCTCCTCTGATGGCTTCACTAGCCCACTGTATCGCCAGGCATTGCTGTCAGACTTCTCGATGCCAAACGTGCAAACGCAATCTGATCAACAAACTGCAAGCCAGTGGATTAACTGGCTGGGCCGCTATGCGCAAGATGATAACCGCTGGTTCTCATGGGTTTCCTTTAACGGAACGAACCTTGATGACAGCAACCAGAAGAATTTTGCCAAACGCTACGCCAGCGCGGCGCAAGATGTGGATGCCAACATCAACCGTATACTCAGCGCACTGCGTGATTCCGGGAAGCTGAACAATACGGTGGTCATTATTACCGCAGGCCGCGGCGTGCCGCTGACGCAGGAAGAGAATAACTTCGCCTGGTCGCGTGGCCATCTACAGGTGCCTCTGGTTATTCACTGGCCGGGAACACCTGCGCAGCGTATTAATAGCCTGACCGATCATACTGACCTGATGACAACACTGATGCAGCGCCTGCTCCACGTCAGTACCCCAGCAAGCGAGTACTCACAGGGTCAGGATTTGTTTAATGCAACACGCCGCCATTACTGGGTCACAGCAGCTGACAGCAGCACAATGGCCATTACCACACCAGAGATGACGCTGGTGCTTAATAACAACGGTAATTACCAGACCTATGATTTACGCGGCGAGAAAATTAAAGATCAGAAACCGCAGCTGAGTTTGCTGCTGCAAGTGCTGACGGATGAGAAACGATTTATCGCTAACTGATTAATTATAAATCAGTTAGCAGTCCATCCTCTTGCATTCGTGGTGGAAAGCAGTAGTATTAGCAGCCATAAGTGTCGGCACGTAGCGCAGCCTGGTAGCGCACTGTCATGGGGTGTCAGGGGTCGGAGGTTCAAATCCTCTCGTGCCGACCAAAAATTCCAAAAAAAACCAACCCTTGTGGTTGGTTTTTTTATGCCTGTTTTCTGTACGGGGAAGCAATGGGGAATTATCGGGGAAAAAACCCGGTGCATCTGTGAAGGATCTTTGGTGAATTTAGGGACCAGTGCATCGCTACGTTTATCGGCATTCTCCAGCTTGATAAGTCATTAGCAGTTGCTAATGACTTATCACCGTTCTTAATTTTCTCAACGGCCTTATCAAGTTTGTCTGAAGATGTTGCACAAAGGAAATTATTCTCAACAACAACTACTTACGATTATATTTTAGTACTTGTAAATAGAGCAGTAGCCAAACTCCTGCCCCTCCCCATACACCAACAATTGCACCAATTTTTCCAGCTAAGATATATTCCGAAAAGGGAACCTCTCCTTTACTGATCAGCCAGGTACTAGCAACCATTCCAATAGAGAACGTAACTGCCAGTATAAACACCAACTTAATAAGTTCTAATAGAGGATGTTTCATTTACTCTCTCCATTAGCTTCTTTTTGCGTCACATTGCCAGTCCATTCTGAGATTACAGAACCACCAAAACCACCCAGTATACCAGGGTATGGGCTCATGTGACTGCCCTGATATATACCGTATCCGATAGACTTTTCCGAATATTTCAGTGAATACTTACTGGCATCCATTCCTGGCTGATTTTTTATATACTGTGATTCAAACTTATTAGTAATTGAAGCACCAATATTATAGCCAAAACCTGTACCGTCCATCCCTGCTGATATCGTTGCCAGCGTGCTGATGGTCTGCTTCTGATCCTCACTCAGTTGCGACAGGTCAGTCACATCAGGATACAGCATACCTGCAATCGCCCGGGCCGCAAGTTCTCCCGTTGCTGCGCCCGCTGCCGCGCTGTTTCCCTGCATCGCCGCCACTGCGCCGCCCAGTATCGCGTGAGCAATAACATTTACCGCAGTATTGCCCTCTGTCGATTTAAGCAGATGCGCTAGCTGTGGTGCCGACGCCCCCGCCAGCGCGGCCCCCATATCACCGCCAGCCAGATACGCGGTTTTGCTCCCCGTTATCCACTTTTCCCAGCGCTGTTAAAGAACTTATAGCTGTGAAATCAAAAATCCTGACGTATGCTCGGGATCTATGTGTTAGCTCAAAAGCTCCATTGATACGTTGCCAGTATTAAAAAATTCCTTAAAAACACTGATAACAATATCAAAGTCTTTTGTAAGCTGACGTTCAGGCCAACAATCACCAAGTATCATCATTTCGGCATCAAGTTTAGAGCGATCCCAGTAACTTCTTATCTGATATTCATCTTCGAAGATCTCACCTAATGTTATTAGGTAAAAATTATTTTCTGTTCTTACCTGAAGCATTTCACCTCCACTATCCACCCTGGTTAGGGTATCAAGAGTTATGGAACCTTTTTTTCCCTGAAGTTTTTTCAACTGATTTAATATATCATCCCAGTTTGAAATCTGCTTATTTCCGCCAGTTCAATTTAGCGTCCAACTCATTTTAAAATTCATTTTAATCCCTAGCCTTGAGAGATTTCATTCCCGGCTGCCAATAGAGGACAGACCCAGTAGTCTCTTCATAGATTGTTAAAGATTTTAGCCCCGCTTTATCGGCCATAGCTGCTATATCACCGCGACAATAACCACATACAGGCTCTTTAGATACACTCATTGTCATCTCACGCCCTTGAGACATACCCTTTTCAAAAGCTTGTTGGATGACGCCCACTTCAGCATGAGCTGTAGCCATATTTCCATTAGGAAGAGGCTTGCCTTGCTTATCTATTTTAGCTTGGATTCTTCCATCAATGAGTGTTGGCTTATTCACATCTGCTAAGTTGGATGGTCTTGCACCCTGATTGGTATCAGTGAAGATCCCGCGAAAATCTAATGAAAAAATGGCTTCGGACGGGCGCTCACGGTTCGCCAGTGACACTTACCGCCACCGCAACGTAGTGGTGCGGTGTTTTGGGCGGTTAAAAGAATACCGACGTATTGCCACACGTTACGACAAAACGGCGAGAAATTATCTGCCGATGGTGAAATTGGGCTGTATCCGGCTCTTTTACAAGAAGTTATGCAATAAGGGACACAGCCTAATATATGAGCTTCCTGGACTGCCCGGGTCAGTATTTGGTGGATAATAAATTGTACTTACTGGTGTTCTACCTGGCTAACCCAACCCTGAGGGATAACAGGTCCCTGAGGCGGGTTTGTAAAAGGCTGTAGTTTTGGGGGGGATTTAGGAATTGAAACTTTTGACATTCCATTCCCTTGAATGTCTCCATCAGCATCCACAACTCCAGGTTTCAGCCTGCCAGGACGGATATCCAGTATCGGAAGTTTCTTATCCTTATCTCCCAGCGCATTATTCTCAACAACAACTCTTTCCGGTGCACATCCCTGCGACGATAACAGTTTTTCCCTTTCCTTTCCGTAAATTATAACCGGTTTTCTCTGCTGTATTTCTGGAACGGCAACTTTTGCGCTGTTAAGCGTTTTTGGCTCCACAGACGCTACCGCCCGGCCGTTACACTTAGTCTGCTACTCCACAACCGTATCATTATGAAGACGTGATGCCACGACACACGCCTCAGAAGCATCTGTAAGTGGCTGAATAGTTTTATCGTTCTTTTCTAATCAAAGAGTCATATTTTCCAAATTCGGGAAACTGATCATAATTCCCCGTCACATCGACCGTTGTTTGACTCTCTCCCAGTTTATAGGGATTAAAATGTTCTTCCCTTACCACGGCACTACCATCTTCTTTAAAAAGATAAGTCGTACCATTAGAAACATTCATAAATCCAGCACCTTCACCTTCGATCTCGGCGAACTCTCGGTGAACTGCCATTGAAAGAAAAAGTCGCTCATCATCCAGAACTTTAAAACTATAAAGAAGATATTCTCTTAATTCTTCATCTAAAAAACCGACACTAATCCAACCAGCATTTTTTGTGACCTGAATAACATGTGATGGTTTTACATCAGAACCGATAAGTGCAGTATATGGCATCCCGTGAGAATGTTTTTTTTTGGCTTCATTCTCGCTTAGCGGATTCATTGGTTCTTTATAACCAGCGGACCATTTCTTACAATAAAAAACCTTATCCATTATTTGTAAACCTTCCCGTTAGTATCTCGGATTATGACATCAGCTTGCTTAGCCGCATTAAGAACTGATTGTGGAATTGGTTTCATCTGAGGTGGCACCTCCAAGATGTTACTCCCTTCCATCTGGCTTCCAGCCAACTTACCACTGGAAGGAACATTTGCGATTGTAGCACCGGCAGGATATTTATTCACAGCTTCCCGGATGTAACTGGTCGCCGTAGCCTCTGTAATATCAGCAAATTGTGTGAACTTACGAGACACTATCTCACCTGTTGCCGGGTTATATGAATCCACACGATAATAGCCGTTTCCGTTGGGTTTGTTTACATACAGTTCATTATACGGATAATTTTTAGACTGTTCTGCGTTAAACTTATTTCCGGCCTGAACATTCTGCAACCAGCCTGGCTTCGCAGAACTCACCGTTGTAACCTCAGCTTTTGCTGCTGCAATCTCTGCTGCATTCTTACCGACGGTAAGGATCCCCGCTGCACCCACGCCGCCTGGCGTTGCAACTTCAGCAGTCAGGATCCCCGCCTGATTCAGGCAAAGTATCGCTGCCGATTGACACCCTGCCAGCACCGCCTGTGCTGCTGCGGCCAGTTCAGGGGTAGCTGCAGCCAGTAAACCGCCACCAAGCCCGGCTGGCAGAGCTACCATCAGCGCATCCTGCATCGCCAGCCCTTTTTGACAAGAGGCACTACCGGGGGCAGTGCTGCAGGACATGATATTTTTCGCATGCTCCTGCGCCGCTTTTACCTGCCCGTCCTCTGTTCCACCACCCAGCAGGTTATTCTCAACCGCATTTTTCCCGGCCTGCGCCCCGGCAGCCGCCGACGCCGTGCTATCGCCCGACAGACCACCGGCCATCCCTGCTGATATCGTTGCCAGCGTGCTGATGGTCTGCTTCTGATCCTCACTCAGTTGCGACAGGTCAGTCACATCAGGATACAGCATACCTGCAATCGCCCGGGCCGCAAGTTCACCCGTTGCCGCACCCGCTGCGCCCGCTGCCGCGCTGTTTCCCTGCATCGCCGCCACTGCGCCGCCCAGTATCGCGTGAGCAATAACATTTACCGCAGTATTGCCCTCTGTCGATTTAAGCAGATGCGCTAGCTCCGGTGCTGACGCCCCCGCCAGCGCGGCCACCATATCACCGCCAGCCAGCCCCTGAAGCGCCGCCGTTGCCGCCTGAATCCCCCGCTGAATATCGCTGCCCGTGCCATACTTCGCCAGTTCTTCCTTATACTTCGGCGTATCTTTCAGCTTATCCGCAGGCAGATTCGGATTGTCCCTGCGCGCCTCTTTCAGCGCATTTATCTCTCCCTGTGTTCTGGCAATATCCGCTGCCTGACCGCCAATATCACTGATGAGACTTACCGTCTGCAGCCGCTTCTGCTCTTTCTCTTTGTCAAAAATCGGGCTGATGCTGTCGTTCGCATGTTCCGTATCACGGCTCAGACCGGATACATCCTGCTGCTGGTTCGCTGTATCACGAACTGTAATTGATCCTTTCGCTACCGCCGCCTGCGTAGTTCCTTCCGCATGCCCGCTGTTGCCACCCGCTGATATCATCCCGCCGGGCATATTGCCTTTGAACGTGTCGCCGCCAAAAGAACCGCCGCCGCTCAGGCTGACGCCTGAATGACTGACCTTAAAGTCCGCTTCGTTATGAATGTCCCTGAACCCCAGCGTTCCGGTATACAGGCTGTTTTTGTCCCCCGTTGCCGTCGAAGCGATTACCGCACCGTCCAGTTGCGTGTGACGTCCCACCGCCACATCAAATCCGCCATCGCCCGCAAAAAGCCCTGTCTGCTCCTGAACCGAGTCATAAGTGCTTTTCATCTTGTCCTGGCTGGCGCTGATATAGCCCGAACCGGTCATGCTACCGAAGGTAAAACTGCCGCCTGCCGCTACGCTGTTCTGCTTCGATTTGTAGTCGTTGCTGTCCTGCTGGCTGCTCATCCACAGGTCTCGACCAATATCCGCGACCACTTTATCGCCGCTGACCTGCGCGCCATTCAGAAGGGCATCGCGACCACTGGTCATCGATACTATGCCACCGCTGTCCAGCGTGGTCTCCGTCCACGCCGTGCCGTTACCCTTCTCATGTCCTTTTGCCGCATTCACGTTGGCGAAGACGCTGATACCATAGCCATTGGTTCCTCCGCCAATGCTGACCCCTACACCGCCGCCGCTGCTGCTATTTTTCCCGGTTGTCTGTTGAGTGTTTGCCGCACCGCTCAGTACGATATCATTCGCTGCTGCAAGCGCGGTGTCCCCACCCGCCTTTATCTGGCTGCCGCCGATCAGAATATCGCCGCTGTTCCCGCTCTGACCTTTACCCGTCGCCGTAATAGCCAGATTGTTGCCTGCATTCAGGGTGCTGCCTGCCACAGTATCACTCCGGGCATGCTGCTCAGACTTTGATTTCTGGGAAGTCAGAGAAATGCTGACGCCTATACCGTTATTCGGATCGCCGCCGGCCTGAGCAACTGCAACCCCCTGCGCAGCCTGCACGCCGGAAAGCGCCGCTTTCGTTGCCTTCAGAGCCGCAAGACGATCGTCACTCTCATCTTTCGCATCCTGCGCTGCTGAAACCGCGCTGTTCACCGCACTGCCCACAGCCCCTGACAACGCCACCGTCAGTCCGCTGGTTTTCTGTTCAAACTTCTCATCACGGGTGCGTTTGTCGTGTCCCGGTTCAATAAGTACACTATCGCCGCGAACAGCAATATCTTTCTGGGCGATAATATCCGCGCCGCCGATATGTGCCTGCTGGCCTGCGGTGATACTGACGTTGCCCCCCGTAGAACCGACCGTACTGAAGCTCTCGCTTTGGGTGGTGCCTTTTTCGCGCAGATCGTGCGTCGTTTTACTGCTACCGATGGTGAAGCCGATCCCGCCCGACCCCATCAGCCCGCTCTTTTTCGTCTCTTTAAAGCGCCATGAGGTATCCGTATTGGTGGCGGCAACGATATCCACATTGTTGCCAGCCCCCAGCGCCACATTGCCGTCACCGGCAACGGCTGAGCCCTGTACCAGAATGTTATTCCCGGCGGCGACAGTCACATTGTCCCCGCTCAGCAACGCACCTTTTTCCCGCGTAGCACTGTCTTCTTCAATCGTATGGGTAGTCTTTTTACTGAGGAATCCTTTTTTGGTTTTCGTGGTTTCCTGGTAGTGATAATCGCTCTCTGTGGCAGTCGTGAGATTCACATCCCGGCCTGCCGTGACACCGATATCGCCCTGCGCCGTAACATCCGCTGCCTGCGCACTCACATCGCGCCCGGCGATTATGACCGAGTCGCCACCGCTGGCAATTTCCGTCCCCTGCTGGCGTACGGCGTCATTGACCACGGTTTTCTTCTTCGCACGATAGCTGTCGCCGTCGGTCGTTGCTTCAGCCAGCAGGTTGACATCACGCCCGGCCAGCAGACCCACATCATTTTCCGCTGCCAGCCCGGCCGCGTGAGAATTAATATCCTGACCCGCTTTCAACACCAGATTGTCACCCGCTGAGACGGTGGTACGGGAAAGCCCGGTGCTGTGCGATTCACTGCCGCCGTTACGGCTATTCTGCTGAGTGGTGGCCGCATTCAGATTGAGATCGTTACCCGCTGTAAGCTGAGCATTCCCCCCCGCGTTAACATTGCTGGCGGTGACGTTGAGGTTATTCCCGGCATTGATACCGAGGTTACCGCCCGCGCTGATGGTGCTCCCCTGCCAGTCCACCGACGAACGACCGGTCTCAGTGACCCTGCGTCCGGAATGGCTCCGGGCATCGTTAATCTGGTTGGCATTTACCGCAATATCTCCCCACGCATCCATCAGCAATGAGCCACCCGCAGAGAGATTCGCGCCAGTAACGGTGATATCCTTGCCTGCCGAGAGCGACAATCCGTCCTGCGCGGTAATGGACGCCACAGAACCCAGCAACGTATCTTTAAAGCTCACATTGCGGTATTTGTCCCTGGCACTCACATCAATCTGCTCCGCCAGCGTCAGGTTATTGATGTTGCCGCCGAGGCTTTCCAGCGTCACCGTTTTTCCGCTGATGGCGGAGCTGACGTTGTTGATATCACCAATCGCATTCAGCGCAAGGTTGCCCCCGGCCTGCATCAGACTATTGTTAAGGTTGCTGATGCTGTTCTGACTGTCGAGAGTGAGATCGTTTCTCGCCAGCAGCGTACTGCCAGCGTTGGTGATATTCCCACTGGTAAGCTGAACATTATTCCCGGCAATGACGCTACCGTTGTTCACCGTGATATCTTTCGGCGAGAGATACAGCTTCGGTATCATGACCGTCTCACCGTTGACGGTCGCGGCTTCCCACCACAGCATGCTGTGCTCAAGGGACGCTATCTGATCGGCCGTCAGGGCCACCCCAAATTTCAGCCCCAGCGACTGCTGGGTACTGGCAGCGCTGTCCATCAGATAACGCATCTGGTCAAGATCAGAACCTATACCGTTGATGTAACGACTTCCCGTCTTATTCAGCATAGCGTTACTGACATAGCGGGTATCGAACGCCGCATCACCGAGGAAACGGTAGTCATATTCCGGGTTCAGTTTGAGACGATCGAGCATATAGGCCGATCCCAGAAACTGGTTTTGATCGGTATACGCAACGTTAGTTTCACGCGGCGCTTCGCCCGGTTTGATACCCAGCATGGCATTCAAATCACCAAACAGGCTGGGATCGAGTTGACCAAGACCATTCAGTTTCGGGTTGACGTTGATCAGGTACGGGCTTTTCGGATCGTCGGAGACAACGAAATAGCCGTTCTTTCCGGAAGGCAACGGATACACGCTGGTATCCACCGTTTTGCCCTGATTTTGCCCGGCAGTATTCACGCCCTTCTCGCCTGGGTTAATCAGGCCATTCAGTTGGCCGAGGCTGGCATCCCCTTTCTGCGTGGTAGAAACAGAGCTGAGCGTGGCGTCTGATACGCCATCGCTTTCCAGCGTGCCGCCGCCGTTAATCTGCTGCAATGCGTCATGCAGTCGATCGTTCCACTGTGGGGAACTGACGCTCACCGTGTCATTGCCTGCCAGCGCCTGCTTTTGCACCCCATTACTGAGGGTTTGGTTGCTGAGGGTGTTGAGGGTTGGCACAGAAATAGTGGTGCCGACTCCACTGTTTGCTGTTGTATTGGTATTACTAATGTTATGAGTGAATGTCGCACTGATATTGCCAGCAGCGCTTATCACTGCACGATAAGCATCACCATCAGCGACAAACTCAGTTTTTCTTTCACCCAGGATATAGGAGACCGATGTCCTGCCACGTTCTTTGTCCCGCCACCAGTACCATTTATCCCCCTCACCAGAAAGTGGACGCCAATCCTCACTGCCGCACTCATTGCTGAACCATTCACAACGATACTCTGCCTGAATATAAGTTACTCGCCGCCCGCTCTCAGCGGAGAGATTATTCAGTGTTTCTCCGGTAAGCCCTGCATTGCGTCCAGCCAGTATCTGGCTGGCGCGATTATCCAGGTTAACGGCATCAACAATAATATCACGGGCGGCCACAATACGGGCTGCCCCCCCCGTTACAGAGACCGTGACAACCGACTCACTCTGTACAAACTGACGGATATCATTACCTGTAAGAAGGTAAGAAACACCTGTCCGGCAGTTGTCATTCTTACCACCGGTACACTGCTCCCACTCCTTCCAGACGACATTATCACCCCGGTCAATCCACTCGTTCAGACTGACAGCAAAATCCGCATATTGACCCAGAGAGCTGGAGTAAGCAGGATACTTATCCCGAGCAGGAACAGCATCCGGATAGTTTTTATCGGACTGGTTAATCGTCAACCCATCCCGCTGGTTCAGCAGATGCCCGGTTTTGATGGTGATATCACCATTCTGGGTTTCGATATTGCCGGAGGTGTTGACCACTTCGCTGTTGGCATTTCCCGCCGCATCTCGCTGCATCCACAGATTGTTGCCTGCGAGGATATCGCCGCGCTGGTTGGTAATGGTGTTGGCATAAAGCGCCAGATTATTTGCCGCGTACAACAGCGCCGTATTAACGATAGCGCCAGGCGCATTGAGCGTCAGAGAACCACGCGTGCCGGTGAAACCATCGACTGAAATATTACCGCGACTGGTCAGCGTAATATCGCCACCGCCCTGTAACGTTCCGGCGGCATTGAGCGCCACGTTGCTGCCGCTGAGGTGGCTCGCACCGTTGCCCGTTGTGATTTGCCCGTTATTGCTGAGCTGCCCGCCCGCCGTCAGGTTGAGCGACTGCCCCTGAAGCACGCTACGGTTGTCGATAGCACCTTCGCTGGTCATGGTCAGCGTTTTACCGGCGGCAAACGCGCTTTGCGCAGTAAAGCCATTCACCAGTTTCAGCGTCAGATTACCCAGCGCAACCACCTGCCCCAACGCATCCAGCCCGTGGCTTTCAACAGACAGATCGCCACCGCTGAACAGTTTGCCTGCCGCATTCTGATTAACCTGACTGGCATTAACACTCAGTTGCGAGTTGCCCAAAAGCGTACCGTTATTCGTCACCTGCGTGTATTTCACTGCCAGTTGACCGGCCTGTGTCGTTCCCTGGTTGGTAAAATTGTTACCGGTAAGCGTGGCGCTGTCGGCCAGCCAGTTCCCGCCATTAGTGGCCGTTGCCGCATTCAGAATGAGGTTTGTCGCTTGTAACCAGCCTGCGCCGGAATACTGCGGCGTGGTCAGCGTCATTCCCGCGCCGGAAAGCAGTTTACCGTCATTGAGCGCGCGAGTTGTGGCGTTAAGATGGGTATCTCCACCGCCCTGCATTAAACCGTAGTTGGACAGCACTGGCGTAGAAAGCGTCAGCCCCTGACGGCTGACAATCTCCCCGGAAGCCTGGTTTATCAAATCGCCGCTCAGCGACAGCGTTGCGCCATTATCCCCTTGTAGGCGTCCGCTGTTGGTCAATGTGCCGGACGTCATGCCCAGCGTCGCACCCTGAATTTTGCCCTCGTTGGTGACTGACGCCGCAGTCAGATCCAACGCGCCACCGCTCAGCATACTGCCCGCTTTCTGCTGCCTGACCGCGCCGTTCATGGCAAGCGTGAGCGCATTTACGCCGCTAATTGCCGCGCTGTTATCGAGGGTTGTCCCCTTCAGCGTAAGATTTTTCGCCGTCCATTGCCCGGAGTTAGTCAGAGAAAGCGCCTGTAGCGTCGCGTTACCCAGCGCGGTAATTTTGCTGCCCGCTGTGGAAGTCAGGTTATTCGCGAGCGTAAGCTGCAGGGCGTCGGCGCTGTGTATTGCCCCATTGTTTGTCAGCGTTTGTGCATTGAGCAGAATCGACTGCCCCTGCCATGTGCCATTATTCGTCACATCGCCAGAAGTGAGTTTCAGCGTACCCTGCGTCAGTAGTGAACCACCTGCTGCGTTAATCAATTCCTGTTGCGGTGAAGCCATCGCCATGCGCGCCATCAGACGCTGAAGTGCTTCCAGCGTCAGGCTTTGCAGGCCGGTCAGCGTGCCCTGGTTGTGGATCCGGTTTTGCTGCAGGGTCAGGGTCTTTCCCTGTACCGTGCCGCTGTTATCAAGCTGTGCGCCGTCGAGCGTTACGTCGCTTTCGCTGAGCAGCTTTCCGCTGTTATCAAGCTGCTGCGCGGTCAGTGACATTCCGCCATGACTCATCATGTCGCCTGACGTGGTAAGGCCGTTGTTTACAGTCGCCGTCAGATTACCCAGGCTTATCAGCGAGCCTTTGTGCAGCCAGTCATCAGCGGTCAGCGTAAGTTGCTGCCCCTGCAGCGTTCCTTGCGTCGTTATACTGCTGGCATCAAAGGTCAACGCGCCGCCGCTCAGCGTACGGGACGTTATGCCCGTCGTGAGTACATCACCAGACAGGGCCAGTCCGTTTGTCCCCTGCCACAGACCTGTATTGTTTAACGTCGAGGCTGCAAGTGTCAGCCTGTCACCGGCAATACGCCCGGCGCTGTTGATATCATCAGCCGTCAGCGTCAGTGCGCCGCCACTTTGAATGTGTCCGGGGTTGATAAGTCGCCCGGATAGCTTGCCTTCCAGGCCATGTAAACCGTTAAGCACGCCGCTGTTATTCAGCGAGCCGGCAGTGAATGTCAGGACATCGCCCTGCAGTACGCCGGCGTTTTCCATCGCACCGGTATGCACCAACAGCGCATTACCGGCCAGCCATTTACCTGTGGCATCCGTGGTGACGGTATTCGCAGAAACCGAGGTACTGTCATTACCCTGAACCAGACCGCTGTTACGGATGGATTTTCCATCCAGAGTGACACTTTTCGCCGCCAGCATACCGCGGTTATCCAGAGAGGCGGTGTTTATCGACGCCCCCTGTTTCGCTACCAGGTTACCCTGGTTTTCAACCGAGTTTGCCAGCGCCAGGTCCAGGGAATCGGCCTGAATATCACCGCCGTTAATTAATGTGTTGCCGCGCAGCGTGAAGTCGGTATTCGTCAGCAGCAGACCGTGGTTTTCCAGCGTATCGAGACCTAAATCCAGCCCCGCGCCGCTAACCAGTTGTCCCTGCTGACCATTAAACAGATTGCGGGTGGTAAGCTGTAGCACCGAATTACCCTGCACAGTGCCGTTATTCATAAGCTCCGGCGCGGAAATGCTAAGGGACTTTGCTGCAATCGTTTTGTCGTTAAACAACTGCGCTGCAGCCAGTTCGAACAGATTCAGACTGCGCAGCGATCCCTGGTTATCCAGTCGCCCGTTAGCCTTAATTTTCAGGCTATCCAGTGCCTGAATGCTGCCGCCGTTCCGCAGGATGTCCAGCGTAATCGCCGCCGTACGGGCCTCCAGTTGGCCATCGTTGTCGATATGCTTTCCGCTAAGATGCAACGCTTCGCCGCTGGTTACCTGCCCACCCGCAAGGTTAGTGAAGCGATTGCCATCCCAGGCGAGCGCCTGATTCCCCTGCAGGATCCCACTGTTGCTGAGATCGCCGTGTAATGCCAGCACCTTCGCCGCCAGCATTCCGCTGTTATTCGCACTGGCGGCATGCACGGTCATACCTTGTTGACTGAGTACCTTGCCCTGGTTAGTGAACGCGTCGTGTATTGTCGCCGTTACCCCCGTTTCACCTAACGCATTACCGCTGTTTTGCCACGTATTTGCTTCCAGATTCAGCGTGCCGCCCTGCAGCAAGCCGGTGTTGTGCAGGGTCTGATTCTTCAGGCTCAATTCACCCACCGACAACACATTGCCGTCGTTATTCACGTCCTGACTGTTCAGCACGAGCGTATCAGCAGCCATGAGTCCGAGGTTATCTGTCTGCTGTCCGTTAACAGATAATGACGTGTCCGCCAGCAGGCGCCCCGCAGTTTCGTTTTTTACCGTCGCATATTCACTTTGCAGATTAACGCCGTTAATTTCTCCGCCGTTAACTAACTGGCGACCGTTGAGGTGCAATGAACCGTCGGTGGTAATCAGCCCATGGTTGGTCAGATACGGTATATCCAGCGCCAGAGAACGCCGGGCATAGAGCGAGCCGCCGCTAAGGTTATCTAACGTATCAATCTGCAGGTCCATTGCCGCGTTGCCCTGCATCAGGCCGCTGTTCACAACATGCTGACTGCGAAGCGTTAACGTGTCGGCTACCAGAGAGCCGCTGCTGGTGAGAAGTTCAGGTACAATAATCGAGATGCGTTCAGCGCTGGCGCTACCGCTATGAGTCAGCGTCGCCGCGCTGAGCGTCAGGGTATCGGCCAGCAGTTCACCCTGGTTATCAACTGACTGCTGCGCGCTGAAACCAACGCGTGTGCCGGTGGATTTTCCGCGATGACTGAGCCTGTCCGCCGTTACGTCCAGCGAACCTTTTGCCGCCTGTACACCGTCCAGTGTGATGCGGTTGCCGGTAATCGCAAGGTCCAGACCGCTCTGCAGATGACCGTCCTTGCCGGTAGTCAGCTGCTTTGCGCCTACGTTAAGCGCACCAGCGGCATTAACCTGACCGTTCAGGTTCAGGTTTTGCGCAGCGTTTAACTGTATGCCCTGTTGTCCGGCGATCAGCGAATCTTTCGCGGCGGTAAGGTTTTCAGCATTGACTGTCACCCCCCGGTTGCCAGAGAGAACGCCATATTGTTCAACTGACGCGGCCTGCACCGTTAGAGTGCCATCAGAGAGCAACTTTCCACTATTACGCAGCGTGGCATCCGCCCGGATATCCGCATCGTTTTTCGCGCTGAGGGTGCCCTGTTGATTCAGCGTTGTTGTCTGTACTGAAAGCTGGCTCCCGCTCGCCAGCGTGCCCTTATTATCCAGCGACCCGCTATGGACCGATACGCTGTTACCCTGCATCAGACCTGTGTTGCTAAGACTGCTGACAGAAGCATCAAGACTGCCGTTTGCCGCCAGTTGACCACCATTCACGAGGTGGACACCGGAAAGAGACAATGCGCCTCCCGCATTGACCTGTCCCTGGTTGTTCATTTCGCTACCGGCCAGGCTTAATGCTCCTTTCGCATCGGCCCGACTGGCGTTATCCAGTGCTATGTGCTGCGCCTTCAGCGTGAGTCCGTTACCTGCAGAGAGCAATCCCCCTTTAGCCGACAGGTTGCCGTGACTGTTAAGGCTAACATCAGCATCACTCCCCAGCGTGGAATGGGTCAGCGTCAGCCCATTAGTACTCGCGACATCCAGTTTTTCTTTACTGGTCAGGCTACCGTCGGTGATTGTCAGCGAACCGTCACTACGCAATGAAGTGTTTTTTTGGCTAACCAGAGTGGTTGCGGCAATGGCGACATCCTGTTTAGCCGTAATCTGCAACTTTCCAGCTGCAGCAACTCCGCCCCCCTCGATCGTCATCTTGCCATCGCTACCCAACTGCACGCCTGCGCCACTGGAGAGATTTGCACCTTGTAGCGCTAACGCCCCGGTGCTGTTGATGGCCATCCCGCTTGCGGTCTTATGGTTGCCGGTCAACGTGACGCCTTCGCCACTGGCGGAAAGACCACCGTTTGCCAGAGTGTTGCCAATCGTTAATTTCCCGTTAGCATTGAGGGTGATATCACCCTGGCGGGCATTCAGATTCCCGAGATTGACTCCCAGCCCTTTCTCGCTGGAGACCAAATGAATACGGTTAGCGTACATCCCACCTAATGCGCCGGTGTCTACCGCAATTTTCGGTGCTTCCCCTTCGCCATTCAGCGGGCTCGTCTGACCATTCGCCGCGACGCGATTCGCCCCAGCGATAACCGTCAAATCTTTGGCGTGTAGCGCAGCGTTAATTTCCGTGGCGCGGGCAATAATTGACACCGCATCGCTCTGACTACCATCCAGCCCTTTGCCTTCAATGGTAATGCTGCCTTTGCTCACATCCAGTGACTGCAGGTTACCGTTAGCATCCAGCACCGGTTTACCGGTAGTCAGGGTGGCGTTAGGCGTGTTGATAAATCCGCACCCGTTACAGGTAATACCGTAGGGGTTGGCGACCATGACGTTGGCGGCTTTCCCCGCGACTTCGGTATAGCCCTGTAGCTGCGAACGGTTAGCGCCGGTAACTTCGTTGATGATCCCTGACGCTTCCTTTCCGGGACGCAGGTTCGGGTTATTCTGGACGATGCCGCCGAGCTGGGTTTGGGTAAATTGCCCGGTCGCGTTGTTGAGGATCAGCCCCTCTTTTCCCACGTTGTAGTCGTTATATTTGTTGTGTGAAATCCCGGACTGGTTCGGCGTGGCAATATTCACCACCGGAACACCATTGGCGGCTTTATCCATCTGCGTATTGCCTTCAGGCGTGATGGCAGCAGCCATCGCCGGGAGCAGCGGTTGGGTAGCCAGCAGGAAACTCAACATGCCACTTAGCAAACGCTGGGAGAAACGCACCTGATCCTTTTTCATCATCCTTGTTCCTTAAAATGCCACCGCAACGCGGTAATACACATTGAGATGATCCGGTGCCAGCCAGTCCGGATAATTCACTGGCGTTCCTACGGTAAACTGACTGGAGAACCAGCGCCCTGAGCTGGTTAATCCCAGCGCGGCCCCCCACAACGTGCCGGAGGCATACCTGTCAACGCTATCTTGTTTCAGCCAGCCGCCGTCGAATGCCGCTATCGCGCCAATCTGTCCCAACACCGGCAGCGTAAACAGAGAGTAATTCACTTCGTTGCGCCAGTAGCCGCCGTTATCTCCTGAAATGTATTGTTCTTTATAGCCACGTACCGATGTTTCACCGCCCAGCGTCAGGCGTTCGCTGCCGTAAAGGCGGTCCGGTGACCATTGAAAATAGAGGCTGCTCAGCCACCACAGTTTTTCTGTCAGCGGGCGCTGAAAACTGCCGCTGACGCTCCACTTGCGAAATTCTGCCTTTGGCACATCACCCTGTTTATCATTGTCATCCTCTGCGCCAAACCACGGCACGCCCTGGGTGAATGAGGGGTTAAACGTCGCAACGCCGGAAGCAATTTTTTGCGTATGGTTGATACCCAGCGAAACGCTGGAAAGCTTGCGGCTACTGGTTTCCAGCAGGACATCATTCAATCTGTTACGATTGATTCGATGCGTGAGACCCAGCGATACTGCGGTTTTGCTCTCACCGTTGCGAAACAAAACCCAGGAGCCGGTCAGACGATGGGTTTCGCTGTCACCGGTGGAGCGCCAGGCATAGCCATTGTTATCAATGGTGCTGAGGTAGTTACTCCAGCTGTAGCTGTAATCCAGCAATCCGTAGCCGTAAGGAACACTCACGCCAGCAGCAACGTTCTGCGCATCTTTACTGCTGGAAAAATCGCTGCTACGCCCGCCGCTGATAAACCATTTATCCGCCAGCCCAAGCATATTATTGAAAAATAATGCCCCGCTCAGTTGTCCGGTACCGGTACTCTTTTGTCCGCTGTTATCAAAACTGACGGAACCGTTAACGGGGAATTCAGGCGTGGCGCTCAGATTAACTATTGATAACCCCTGCTGGCTGCCCGGCAAAATTTCAATTTCCACCGGCGTCTGGCGAACCCGGTTCAACTGCTCCATACCCTGTTCAATGTCACGCAGATTGAGAATCTTTCCTTCCAGCCCCGGAAAGATCATTTTCAGCGTGCGCGATGGGACACCTTCCAGACGTATTTGCTGCAATTTTCCCTCAAGCACCGCAATGTGCAGCACCCCAGAGGAGAGATCCTGTTCGGTTAAAAAGGCACGACTGGTGATGTAACCTCGGCTGATATACCAGTCGGAAATTGCGTTTGTCAGTTCCGTCAGGCGAGGAATATCCAGGCATTGATTCACCCACGGCGCGGTAAGCTTTGCCGAGGCAGCGGCGGACAACGTCGTTGCGCCGTCAATATCAATGCGCGAAATCATAAAACACGGCCCTTCAGTCGGGGCTGGCGTTTTCGACGTGACGGCTTCGGGCAGCGTAACGCTACGCTCCAGCTCTTCACGCTGGCGCTGGTTTTCATTAAGTAGCTGCTGTTGCTGCTGCTGAATGGTATTACGATCCGCAGGAGAGAGTGGTGCGGCAGAAACCGTGGTGAACGGCAAAACTAACATCCCAATCAGTAATGCCAACTTTCTTTCATCCCTGAACTTCACCCTATCCCCCAAAGTACGAAACCGAACTTAGCTGTGCGCTCCTTGCCAAAAAAGCACAAAATGCAAACAAAAGTAAAGGCAATAAATGCTCTTTCACTTTATTACTATTGCATTTTAGGATTTTTTATATTCTTAAGTTAAATTACGCTTACTCTATTGGCCCAATCCCATCGCTAGTCGCCCATTTGCATAAAGAGCGCTGGGATGAGTATGTCGCGCACGTCGTGCCGCCTGGGTGACGTCTGCGGAGTTCTCTTCCAGCTGCTTGCACCTTCAATATCAACATTGCTTATTATTGCCACTTGTTAATGTTGATATTTAATCAATGTTGTCAAACAGCAAATCGAGAATTCTTTCGTCTCGCAAACCGCCACCACCTTGATTCAAATCATAAAGAGTTTTCTTTGTAAAAATTCCAATGAGAGCTTTTTGAGTCAGGATATACTATTTGCACCTGTAAAAAGTAAGGTCACGTTGCCTTATCATCTACGTGATAAATCAGGATTATCCCATGCCCCGGAATATAACGAAATTAAGAGTACTCAGGAGAAGAAGATGCCTGAATTAACACCTTTTAAGGTGATGATCGTTGATGACCACCCACTCATGCGGCGAGGAATTAGTCAATTATTACAACTGGATACCGCATTCGATGTTGTCGCTGAAGCCGGCGATGGCGCGAGCGCTATCGATCTGGCAAACCGTCTGGATCTTGATGTGATCCTGCTCGATCTCAATATGAAAGGCATGAGCGGACTGGACACCCTGAATGCGCTACGTCGGGACGGCGTTACTGCGCAAATTATTATTCTTACCGTTTCGGATGCCGCCAGCGATGTGTACGCCCTGATTGATGCCGGCGCAGATGGCTATTTGCTGAAAGACAGCGATCCTGAAGTTCTGCTGGAAGCCATTCGCGCTGGTGCAAAAGGAGGTAAAGCCTTTAGCCAACGCGTCAGCGATTATCTGCGGGAACGGGAACTGTTTGGCGCTGAGGAAGATCCGTTCAGCGTACTCACCGAACGCGAGCTGGATGTGTTACATGAGCTGGCTCAGGGATTATCGAATAAACAGATAGCATCTGTACTGAATATTTCCGAGCAAACGGTGAAAGTGCATATCCGCAACCTGCTGCGTAAACTTAACGTCCGCTCTCGCGTTGCCGCCACCATCCTGTTTTTGCAAACACGCGGAATGCAGTAATCAATAAGATGCCGGATGCGACGCCGCAGCGTCTTATCCGGCCTACAAGACCCACACAGGCCCGAAAGCTGCGCGCCATCGGGCAATCTGAACGCTTATTTCTCCTGCGGTGCCAGCTGTTCCATCGCCTGTTTGATGCTGCGCTCAATTACCGCCCGACGGGTATCATTGGCGGGCAATAATTTCAGCATCATCTCCCACGCCGCAACCGCCTCACCGAAGCGCTGCTGTTCGAAAGCGTTAAACGCGTACATGCTCAGTACGCGCACATTCGCATGTTCGCCCCTGACCAATTGACGTAACAACTCCCCACCGCGACGGTTATCATCTGGATCGGAAGAACGGGTCAACGCTTCAGCATAACCCAACGCGGCATCGCTATTTTTAGGATCCAGTCGGTAGGCATTGGCATACGCCTCAGTCGCCGTACTGGCATTACCGAGAACCATGCCTACGCGCCCAAGCATAATCCAGCCTTCAACGTTTCCGGCATCGGTTTGCAGCCGGGTACGTAATCCCAACGCCAGACGCGCCATATCCTCTTCATTCAGCGGTTCAGCCTTTGGATCTAACGCTCGCTCCAGCAACGCCGGAGCCTGTGCAGTCGCCTGCTGCCAGACCTTAACCTGCTTATAGCTGCCGGTTTGGTAATAGCTCACCGCGCCCACCACCAGCGCCACGATAACGCCGGGTATAAAGAGTCCTAATCCACCGCGTTTGCCGTCGGGGGTAATCTCATCAGGAAATTCTTCCTGCTTCACTCGTACGCGACGGCGTGAACGGGCAAAAATAATCCAGCCCCCCAGACCAATTGCCACAACGGGCATCACCCACAACAGCACGGTCAGCGGTGTCAACGGCGGATCGTAAGTCACGAAGTTGCCGTAACGCGCCACCATGTAATCGACAATTTCTTTCTGGCTTTTCCCTTCCTGCATCAGTTCGTAAACCTTCTGACGCAGATCGGTGGCAATCATTGAGTTAGAATCAGCAATGCTGTTGTTCTGACACTTGGGACAGCGTAACTGTTCAGTGAGCTGACGGAACTGCTGTTCCTGCGCCTCATCTTTGAACTGCATCACGTCGATAGTGGCCAGCGCCGATCCCGAGATAACCAGCATCAGCAGGCCCAGAAAGAACCTCATTGCGCAGCCTCCTTACTGTATTTATCCCACAATGGTTTGAGCTCGCTCTCCCATACCCTGGCGTTTAAATCACCGGCATGGCGATAACGAATAATGCCTTTACCGTCGATCAGGAACGTTTCCGGCGCACCGTACACCCCCAGATCCAGACCCAGCATACCGTCGCCGTCAAACAGACTTAAGGCATACGGATTGCCCAGCTCTTTCAGCCAGACGATGGCTTTTTGACGATCGTCTTTATAGTTCAACCCAACGACCCGCACGCCTTGTACCGACAGCTGGTTCAGATACTGGTGCTCAGCGCGACAGGTCGGACACCAGGTCGCCCAGACGTTTAGCAGCACCGGTTTCCCCTGCGTCAATACATCAGCCTGGTAATGCTGGCCCGGATTTTCCAGCGACTCCAGACGGAACGTCGGCACCGGTTTACCGATTAATGCCGATTCCAGATTCGTCGGGTCGTCTCCCTGTGCGTTACGTGCCAGTTGCCACAGCAGCGCCGCTGCAATAATGAGAAAAATAATAAATGGGATTAACAATGCATTGCGCTTCATACAGCCTCCGGCGCGTTTTTTTGCGCAGCAGCACGAGGACGCGTGCGCTGGCGATAGCGTGGATCAAACAGGCAGAACAATCCGCCCAGCGCCATCAGCAACCCTCCGGCCCAAATCCAGCGAATAAACGGTTTATAGTACAGACGCACTGCCCACGCGCCGTTGTCCAGCTCTTCGCCTAATGCCGCATACAGGTCACGCGTCAGTCCGCCATCGATCGCCGCTTCGGTCATCATTGAACTGGTGCTGTTGTAAAAGCGTTTTTCCGCATGCAGCGTCGCTTCCGGCTTGCCGTCACGGGTCACACCAATCACGGCCACGCCCCCCCGGTAGTTAGGTCCGGTAATATCTTTTACTTCGCGGAAAGTGAACTGATAATCATGGATACTGACGCTATCGCCCGCCTTCATGCGCACATCACGTTCAACGCTGTAGTTCTGGCTAAAGGCAATACCGACAATAGTTATCGCCAGCCCAACGTGGCCCGACACCATGCCCCAGTAGCTCGGCGTCAGCTTCGTGCCACGCGAAATACGCAGGAACGCCTCGGACATCGCCAACACAAATATCCAGCATGCCATTGCCATACCCACGACCGTCATCGCGGCAATGCGATCTTCAAACAGCCACGGCAGCAGCACGGACAGTACCAGCGTGGTAACAAACGCGACAAGCAGTAGCGTTTTCAGCTTACGCGGTCGGTCACGTCCCCAACGCACCAGTGGCCCAATCCCCAGCAGCAGTGCGAACGGCGCCATCAGCCAGGTAAACATAGTATTGAAGAACGGCTCGCCAATCGAAATACTGCCCAGCCCCAGCTGTTTGTGCACCAACGGTAACAGTGTGCCCAGCAGCACCACCAGCATCGCTGCAATCAACAGAACATTGTTCCCTAACAGCAGCGATTCACGCGACCATAGCGCGTTATTCACCCGTGAGCGAACCTTGTGACCGCGCACCGCAAACAGCAGCAGGGAACCGCCGATAACCAGTACCATAAAGGCAAGAATGAACATCCCGCGCGACGGGTCAGAGGCGAAGGCGTGCACCGACACCAGTACCCCCGAACGCACCAGGAACGTCCCCAGCAAACATAGCGAGAAGGCGCAGATTGACAGCAGTAACGTCCAGGCTTTAAAGCTGGCGCGTTGTTCGGTCACTGACAGCGAGTGCATCAGCGCAGTCCCCACCAGCCACGGCATAAACGAAGCGTTCTCTACCGGGTCCCAGAACCACCAACCGCCCCAGCCCAGTTCGTAGTATGCCCACGCAGAGCCGAGCACAATACCCAGCGTCAAAAACACCCATGCCGCCAGCGTCCACGGACGCGAAAAACGGGCAAAGGTGCTATCCAGACGCCCGCTCATCAGTGCGGCAATGGCAAAAGCAAAAGCCACAGAGAAACCGACATAGCCCATATACAGTAATGGCGGATGGAAGATCAGCCCCGGATCCTGCAACAACGGATTAAGGTCACGCCCTTCTATCGGGAAATCCGGCAGCGTGCGGGAAAACGGATTGGAGGTAAACAGAATAAACAGCAGGAAGCCGACGCTGACCATGCCCATCACCGCCAGTACGCGTGCGACGATATCCAGCGGCATCCTCTGGCTGAACAGCGCCACAGCGAACGTCCAGCCGCTCATCAGCAACACCCACAGCAACAATGAGCCTTCATGCGCGCCCCACGTCGCGGCGACGCGATACCAGAACGGAAGTTGCGTATTGGAGTTGCTGGCGACATAGGTCACGGTAAAGTCATTGACCACAAATGCGTTTACCAGCACCAGAAACGCACCCATCACACAGATAAACAACACCCAGGCAAAGGGTCGCGCAGAGGCCATCATCCGGACATCGCCACGCGCAACACCCCACAGCGGATAAACCGACAGCAACAGTGCAACGCCGAGTGCCAGACACAGTAGCCCATTGCCAATTTCAGGCATCATGACGTTTTATCCTTATAAACACTTTCCGGGCGACGGTGGTTTTCCTGCATCGCCTTTTCGACCTCCGGCGGGGTGTAATTTTCATCATGTTTGGCAAGAACCTCTTTGGCCTGCACATGATTTCCCTGATC
Organism: Citrobacter sp. HN-141; assembly: GCF_033341895.1. NCBI lineage: Bacteria > Pseudomonadati > Pseudomonadota > Gammaproteobacteria > Enterobacterales > Enterobacteriaceae > Citrobacter > Citrobacter sp. HN-141. The sequence continues at coordinate 223,994 of NZ_JAWPBF010000001.1, forward strand.
CAGTTCCCCCTGAACAACGACGCCCTGCCCTTCACGGAACAGATCCGGCAGGATACCTTCGTAGGTCACATCCACCACGCCTTCGGCGTCATAGATGCTGAAGTTAACTTTCAGCGACTGCGGGTCACGCTTCACACTACCCGGCATAACCATACCGCCAACGCGCAGGCGTTGACCGACTTCCGGCATCTGCTGAGTTTCGCGCTTGCCGTAGAGTATTTCTCCCGGCGTATAGAATAAATCGATATTGGAACGCAATGCGTAGAGCACCAGCGTGATGGTCAATGCCAGGCCCGCCAGTACCGCGCAGGCTATCCATAACCGATTTTTACGTCGAATATTCACGCCGCCTCCCGTTGCACTTGCGCCGCACGCATGCGCGCTTCTCTCGCCCGCTGCTGCGCCACGCCGCGTAAGATTGCGCGATGCTGTAGTGCAGAATGCAGCACCAGCACCACCAGCGGGATAACGCTCATGGCCACAGCCAGCCAGACATACAAGGCGTAGCCGCCCATCGCGAAAAAATCACTCCATGATGCAAATGCAGGGGTCATTGGCGGCCTCTTTTTAAGATCAGTTCGCTCACACATGGGCGGCGTTTTTCCATCATCAAAATCAGGTTACGCATGCGCATCAGCGCCAGCGTGACAAACAGTAACAGATAACCGACGATCGCCAGGCGCAGCGGCGTACGCATCGCCGGATCAATACTCTGCTGCATGCGGGTCGACCCCTGGTGCAACGTATTCCACCACTCGACCGAATAGTGGATAATCGGTAAGTTCACGACGCCAATCAGTACCAGAATACCGGCTGCCCGTCCCGCCATGCGGCGATCATCAAAGGCATGCCACAGCGCAATGGCACCAACATAGAGAAACAACAGCACCAGCTCAGAAGTGAGTCGGGCATCCCAGACCCACCAGGTTCCCCACATTGGTTTTCCCCATGCAGAGCCCGTCACCAGTGCAATAAAGGTAAACACTGCGCCAATCGGCGCCATCGCTGCCAGCGCCAGATTGGCCATTTTCATCTGCCAGACCAGGCCGATAAATGCGGCAACCGCCATCGACGCATAAATACCCATCGACCAGATTGCCGCCGGGACGTGCAGATAGATGATGCGATAGCTCTGCCCCTGCTGATAATCCGCTGGCGCGAAGCCAAATCCCCAAACCCATCCTGTTACCAGTACCACTGCGCTGGCAATCGCCAGCCATGGGATAAACCAGCCACAGATCTGATAGAGACGTGGGGGCATCGCCAGTTGATGAAGTGTTTTCCACATAGTTCAGTCACCAGACTCAATAAATTAGTAAATTTCCGTTTTACCGGAGGGCGGCTTCGCCATGTCCGGCCCACAAGTCATATCTGCGCTATTGCACGCTGATACGTAACGCCGCCGCCGTCGCAAAGGGACTTAATGTGGCGCTTCCTACCAGTAGAGCGCCAAGAATCGCCATATACCCTTCAACGGGTAAGTGCATCGAGGCGGCGTCCATCGCAGCGGTCGCAAAAATCAGTAAGGGAATGGTTAACGGGAGTACCAGCACGCTCAACAGCACGCCACCGCGTTTTAACCCCACCGTCAGCCCCACGCCAGGCGCGCCGAGGAAACCCAGCGTCGGCGTTCCAAGCAGCAACGTCAGTGCCATAATTTGCCAACCATACATATCCATTCCCAGCAGCAATGCCACCAGCGGCGAGAGGATCAGCAGCGGCAAACCGGTTACCACCCAGTGCGCCATCACCTTCGCCAGCACCACGGCCGGTAGCGGCAATGGCAGCAGCATCAATTGTTCGAGGCTGCCATCCTGTAAGTCATCCCGGAATAAACGTTCCAGCGCCAGTAATGAGGCCAGCAATGCGGCAACCCAGATAATGCCCGGTGCAATACGCGCCAGCAGCTGTGGCTCCGGCCCTATGCTGAGCGGGAACAGGGTTATGACGATCAGGAAAAACCATAACGGATTGGCGATCTCTGCACTATGACGGAACGCAACCCGCAGTTCTAAACGGAAGATTTGCCACATCATTGCGCGGCCCTCTCGCTGGTCAGCGCAATACGTCGCACTTTATCGGTCTCAACACCCAGAGGCTGGTGCGTGGTAAGGATCACAATACCACCCTGCTCTGTATGCTGTGCCATGCGCTGAGTCAGTCGCTCAACGCCGTGCACATCAATTGCCGTAAAGGGTTCATCGAGGATCCACAGTCGCGCGCGGGTCAGCCAGAGGCGAGCCAGTGCTACGCGCCGCTGTTGTCCGGCGGAGAGTTGATTAACAGGAATATCTTCATATCCGGCGAGTCCTGCCTGCGCCAGCGCCGCCAGACAATCGCCATCGTGATGAAAAAACCGCAGATTCTCCAACGCCGAAAGCCGGGTTTTTATCCCCGGCTGATGTCCGATCCACAGTAGTTCCTGATGGTAGCTGTCCCGCACCTGGTGCAGCGCTTTCCCTTGCCAGCAAACCTCTCCGGCGTCAGGACGAGCCAGCCCGGTAAGCAACCGCAGCAGGGTGGTTTTCCCTGCGCCATTACTCCCGGTAATTTGTACCCATTCCCCTGCATTGACGCGAAATGACAGATCGCTAAACAGTATTCTGTCATCTCGCTCGCAGAGCAGTTCTCTGGCCTCAAGCATCCTGATTATTTACATCCTGTTAAAAGCCCGGTTTGACTTCGCGCATATCAGGCAGTTTGTGGGCTATCCCTTTATGACAGTCAATACAGGTTTGCCCTTCTTTCACGGCCTGGTCATGCATTTTAGCCGCTACGCCTTTCTGGGCGGTTAAATCCATAAACTCGAAGTTGTGACAGTTCCGACACTCTTGCGAATTATTGTCTTTCATACGCCGCCATTCATTTTGCGCCATCGATAAACGGTGGTCTTCAAATTTTTGCGGTGTATCTATCAACCCCAGTGCTTTCGCGTACAGCTCCTTGCTGGCCTTGATTTTGCGGATCATTTTCGGACCCCACTCATGAGGGACGTGGCAATCAGGGCAAGTCGCGCGCACACCGCTGCGGTTGTTGTAGTGTACGGTTTCCATATATTCCTGGTATACCGTGTTGCGCATTTCGTGACAGCTAATGCAGAACTCTTCAGTATTGGCCTTTTCCATACCGGTATTAAAGCCGCCCCAGAAAATAATGCCGCCCACAAAGCCGATTAACAACAGCGTGCCGAGCGCCAGACGGCTGGGGCGACGCCACCATTGCCAGACGCGCTTAATCCAGCCTGGTTTACGGTTAGAATTTTCCATAATGACCTCCCGAGCCTATTCCAGTAGGCGTAAATTGTTGCAGCCAGTTTGGATACGGACAGCGCGGAACAACCGGAGCGTACTTACAGTACGTGAGGACTGTGAGCACTGCCCTGGTCCGAAATGGCAAATAAAATAGCCTAATGGGACAGGCTCTCATTTCCCGTAACCTTTCGAGGGGGTAAAGGTATTTTCAACAATCGGTGCCGCATCAGCCTGCGGGACATGACACTGCAGGCAGAAGTAACGACGCGGAGCGACTTCAGCCAGTACCTTGCCGTTGCTGTCCATAAAGTGCGTCGGGCTGATACGCGGTGCACCGGTGGTGCGGTAGCTTTCAACACCGTGACACTGCAGGCAACGGTTGGTATTGGTCGTCACCTGGTAGCCGTCAACACTGTGCGGAACCATTGGTGGCTGATTCACATAATTCAGCGGCATACGCTCCTGCTCTTTCGGCATGCGAATCGCCCCTTCCTGTGTTCCCGAGACTTCCGGTGACTGACTCAGATCCACTCCATTTGCAGCCCAAACAGCCCCACTGACGACCAGGGCAAGCAGGGCCGTCCATTGACACAGCGTCTTAATCAGGTCATGGCTTTTCATTGTTTAGCTCCCGAACTCCATCGCATTTACACTTCATCCTTTAAGCTGCCTCTTTGTTGGCTGCGCTCCGAAACCCCAGTCACATAGTTACTATGCTCCCGGGGATTTCCTCACTTGCCGCCGCGATGCATCTCAAATGATTTTGTGTATCGTTATTGTAAAAACATCCTCAGAACAGACATCCACACAGCGACCGCAGGCCATGCAATCGCGGCTGGTTACCTGCACCGGACTTTGCTCATCCAGCACCGGCGCACGTAGCACATGCGGTTCCGGGCAAACATGAAAACAATCCATACAGCGGTTACATCTCTGACGTTCTTTTGCCGATACGGTTAATGCACCTTTACTACCCAATACGCCATACAGCGCACCCAGGGGGCAGAGATGTCCGCACCAGCCATGCTCAACAACCAGTAAATCAAATAAAAACAGTGCAAGAATAAGCAGCGCCCCGCTGCCAAAGCCCATTACCAGGCTACGTCCCAGCAAAGAGACCGGATTTATCCATTCCCATAGCAGCGTCCCTGTCAGGGCAGAACCGACCAGGATAACCACCAGCAGGACGTACCGTATATGGCGCGGCAAAGTTGCAGACTGATTCAGGTCAAATCTTCTGCGCAGCCAGCTCGCCAAATCAGTAACCGGATTCATCGGGCAGACCCAACTACAAAACAGTCGCTTACCTGCAAGGGCATACAACACCGTAATAATGGCGGCCCCTGTTAACGCGACTGTTGCTGGCAAGTGCCCGCTGGCCAGGCTTTGCAGGGTGATCAGCGGATCGGTTAACGGAATGGTATCCAGCAACAGGCTGCTGCTGTAATTACCATGCAGCACCCACACGCCCAGCCACGGACCGCTGAGAAACATTGCCAGAACCAGGAACTGACTCAGACGACGCAACACCAGCCAGCGATGGCTCCGCCACCAACCTTTTTTCGCTTGTGCTTCACGCCCCGCATCACGTTTACGATTTGCCATTGTTCCCCTCCAGCCAACCGAAGCGGTAATGGTGCCCCAACTCCCCTTTCGCCAGCGACAGCGGTAACACTTTTATTGCTGGCTGTTCCAGTACGCAGACTTTTTCGCATTTACCGCAGCCAGTACAGGCATCGCTATGCACGGTAGGAATAAACCGCGCATGCTTACCGGTACGCATGTTGCGGTCCAGCTCCAGGGTGATGGCCTCATCGATTTTCGGGCACTCGCGATAGCAAACGTCGCAACGCAATCCCTGATAGTTAAGGCAGTTCTCGTGATCCAACAACACCGCCAGCCCCATGCGTGAATCGTCAATAGACTCGATCTCCCTGTCCAACGCGCCGCTGGGGCAAACTTTGGCGCACGGAATGTCTTCACACATCTCGCAGGGGATGTCGCGAGCGACAAAATAGGGTGTTCCGGCCGCCAGCCCGGAGGCCAACGTTGCCAGTTTCAGCGTGTCATACGGACACGCCTGAACGCACTGACCGCAACGTACGCAGGCGCTGGCGAATGCCTCCTCGCTCAGTGCACCTGGCGGGCGCAACCGCACGCCGGTTGCGCGTGCGGTTTGTTGTTGCAACCCCAGCGCCACGCCAACGACAGCCAGCCCGCCCGCTGCGCGAACCATATCGCGCAGAAAGCGGCGGCGGCCATTTTGGGGTTTTGCTGACCGGGACATAACGCGTTACACCTTCGCCAGTTTCACGGCGCACTTCTTGAAATCCGTCTCTTTGGAGAGCGGATCCGTCGCATCCAGCGTCAGGTTGTTCACCAGCTGTGCGGCGTCGAAGAACGGCATGTACACCAGCCCCTGCGGCGGACGGTTACGACCGCGTGTTTCAACAATCGAAATCACTTCACCACGACGGGAAACCACTTTGACCTTGTCACCACGGCGCAGATCGCGCGCTTTCGCGTCCAGCGGATGGATAAACAGTACCGCCTCCGGGAAAGCACGGTGCAGTTCAGGCACACGACGCGTCATACTGCCGGTATGCCAGTGTTCCAGCACACGTCCGGTAGACAGCCACAGGTCATATTCTTTATCCGGTGCTTCAGCCGCCGGTTCAAATGGCAGTGCGAAGATGACGGCTTTCCCATCCGGTTTGCCGTAGAACTTGTAGCTTTCACCCGCCTTCACGTACGGATCGTTGCCTTCGCTGTAGCGCCACTGAGTCTCCTTACCGTCGACCACCGGCCAGCGTAACCCGCGCGCCTTGTGGTAATCATCGAACGGTGCAAGATCGTGTCCGTGTCCGCGACCAAACCAGGCATACTCTTCGAATAGGCCTTTTTGCAGGTAGAAACCGAGTTCGCGAGATTCATCGTTGAGTTGATCTTCAGCCAGTTCGCTGACCGGGAATTTCGTTACCGCTGGCGTGGCGAACAGCACGTCATACAACGTCTTACCGCGCAGCTCGGGTTTCTTCGCCAGCAGTTCCTCCGGCCAGACGTCTTCCGTTTTGAATCGGCGGGCAAACTGCACCATTTGCCACAGGTCAGATTTCGCTTCACCCGGTGCTTTAATCTGCTGGCGCCAGAACTGAGTACGGCGCTCGGCGTTACCGTAAGCCCCTTCTTTCTCTACCCACATCGCTGTTGGCAGGATCAGGTCGGCCGCCAGAGCACTGACCGTCGGGTACGGATCGGAAACGATGATAAAGTTGCGCGGATCGCGCCAGCCAGGCATACGCTCTTCGTTGATGTTCGGCCCAGCCTGCATGTTGTTGTTACACATCACCCAGTAGACATTGAGCTTGCCATCTTTCAGTGCGCGGTCCTGTGCCACAGCATGCAGGCCGATTTTCGCCGGAATGGTCCCCGCCGGAATGTTCCAGTGTTTTTCACAGATATCGCGGTGTTTCTCGTTCGTCACCACCATGTCCGCAGGCAGACGGTGAGAGAAGGTCCCGACTTCACGCGCGGTACCACAAGCGGAAGGCTGACCCGTCAGCGAGAATGGGCCGCAGCCTGGCTGAGAAATTTTACCGGTCAGCAGGTGCAGGTTATAGACCAGATTGTTTGCCCATACGCCACGGGTATGCTGGTTAAAGCCCATCGTCCAGTAGGAGATAACTTTCTTCTTCGGATCGGCATACAGCTGTGCCAGCTGTTCCAACTGATCTTTTGGCACGCCGGTCATTTCTGCGGTTTTATCCAGCGTATATTCCGCAACAAACGCTTTGTACTCTTCAAAGCTGATCGGTTCAGAGGCGTCAGAACCGGGGTTTTTCGCCGCTTTTTCCAGCGGATGGGTAGGACGTAAACCGTAGCCGATATCCGTCGCCCCTTTACGCAGGTTAACATGCTTGCTAAAGAAGTCCTGGTTTATCGCATTGTTTTGAATGATATAGTTTGCGATGTAGTTGAGGATCACCAGGTCGCTTTGCGGCGTAAAGACGATGCCGTTATCCGCCAGCTCAAAGCTACGATGCTGGAAGGTGGAGAGAACGGCGACGTTGACGTTAGGATCGGACAGACGACGGTTGGTAATGCGCGACCACAGGATCGGGTGCATTTCCGCCATATTTGCGCCCCACAGGACGAAAGCATCCGCATGCTCGATATCGTCATAGCAGCCCATCGGCTCATCCATACCAAAGGTACGCATAAAACCGACTACCGCTGACGCCATGCAGTGACGTGCGTTCGGGTCGATGTTATTGGAACGGAAACCCGCTTTAAACAATTTGGCAGCGGCATAACCTTCCCAAATCGTCCACTGGCCAGAGCCGAACATACCAATAGCATCCGGCCCTTTCTCTTTCAGAGAGGCTTTAAACTTCTCTTCCATCACATCAAAGGCCTGGTCCCAGCTAATCGGGGTGAATTCGCCTTCTTTGTGATACTTGCCGTCTTTCATGCGCAGCATCGGCTGCGTTAAACGGTCTTTTCCGTACATGATTTTCGGCAGGAAATAACCTTTAATGCAGTTAAGGCCACGGTTAACCGGCGCATCAGGATCGCCCTGACATGCCACAACTCGTCCTTGCTGGGTTCCTACCAATACGCCACAACCCGTACCACAGAATCGGCACGGGGCTTTGTCCCATTTGATCGCTTCTTGCTGACCGACTACCGCACGGGCAACGCCCGGCACGCTTAACCCGGCAGCCGCCGCAGCGGCCGCAACGGCGTTAGCTTTCATAAAGCTACGACGACTGAGTTTCATGGTGTTTCCTCACCTTGCTCATCCTGCTGGTGATAAACCAGCGACACCGCCAGCACGCCCGCAACGTTGCGCACTGACTCAATTGTTTTCATTAGCGTTTCACTATGCTCAGCTTCGACCACCACAATCAGCTGACCGCTTTCCACATCGCTGAGTGCAACGTCGCAACCCGCAAACGAACGTAACTGCGTGGCGATATCGCTGATGTGCTGACTTTTGGCCTGAACGACCAGGCTGCAGACCTGCCAGTTAGTGTCCATGGTTGTACTCCGCATTAATGGCTGATACCGGACAGATAGCGACACACGCGCCGCATCCGTTACATGCCTGATTGTCGAGCTGCGGCTGATAAATACCGGACAGCGTGGGACGAAAGGTAATGGCCATGGGTTCACAGCTATCCTGACAGCGATGGCATTCAACGGACTGATGCGCGAGACAGTTGTCACCGATCGAAAAATTCAGATCCCATGCCCTGGTGTGGCGCGGAAGAAAAAGTGATTCGGGACAGGCCTCTGCGCAGGCGTAACAAAAGCTGCATTCGCCGTGTTTGAAATTTACGCTTGGATAACCACCCTGGCCTCGCTGCAGGATATCGGTTTCACACGCCTGGATGCAGGCGTCACAACGGAGGCAATGAGCCAGAAAATGTGAGTCTTCCCTGCTCCACGGCGGACGAATCCCACTGCTGGCTTTACGCCAACTGCCTGTCAACATGCCTCGACGGGATAAATCAACCATGACATTGTCCTTCCATAATGACGCTCTCCCTCGGCGGGGTGAACGACAATAAAAAACGCACTATTTATGAGTAGTTATTTTTAACCGTAAGATATTTCAGGATGTGTTAGAGGTGCATACCCCAATTGGGGTAAATGCTGTTGCCGGATCAAAAGAGTGTTGAGTTGGCGGGGAAAAGTGCGCTTTTGCTCACATTTCAATGAGTTATGTAATGAATTATATAACGAAAGCATGAAACAGAGAATAATCTCATAATTCAGATAATTCCTGGCATTTATCGCTACACAAATTCCAAACCTTTAATTAATGCACTTAAAATATAAGTAAATTTAGATTAATAGACGATATGAATATGCTAACCTGCCCTGGATACGTTCATAAGACAGAAGAAAGGAAACACTGTGAACAATAAGATGAAGACAATTGTCCCTGCCGTACTCTTTGCCGCCTTCGCCAGCACCACTACGTGGGCGACAACCACCGATGCCAGCGCTCAGCCGCTGGAAAAAGTCGCCCCTTATCCTAAAGCGGACAAGGGAATGAAGCGTCAGGTTATTCAGCTTACTCCTGAGAAAGATGAATCTACTCTGAAAGTAGAACTGCTGATCGGACAAACGCTGGAAGTTGATTGCAACAAACATCGCCTTGGCGGAGAACTGGACAGCAAAACGCTGGAAGGTTGGGGTTATGACTACTATGTATTCGACAAAGTCACCTCTCCGGTTTCAACCATGATGGCCTGCCCGGACGGTAAGAAAGAGAAGAAATTCATCACCGCGTATCTGGGTGAAGACGGTATGCTGCGTTACAACAGCAAATTACCGATTGTGGTCTACACCCCGGAAAACGTGGAGGTGAAATACCGCATCTGGAAAGCAGAAGATAAGATTCAGGACGCCGTCGCGCGCTAAGTGAGAATGTGCCGGATGGCGGCGTACCGCCATCCGGCCTTTTTTTTACAGCGCGATATCCGCCACGGCTTTCTGCTCAGGCTGCGGTTGTGCCTGAGGTTTCAGCTGTGGTTTCGGCGCTTCATCAGCAACCTGCGGCTTGTCATATTTAAGACCCAGAACCTCACTGGTGTATTGCAGCTCTTGCTCCGTAGCTTCAACGTTGCCGTTCAGCTTGGTGCCATAAGACGGAATAATCGTTTTCAGCTTCGCCTGCCATTGCGGACTGGCAACTTTATCTTTAAACACTTTTTCCATCAGATGCAGCATGATCGGTGCCGCGGTTGATGCCCCCGGTGATGCGCCCAGTAGCGCAGCAATGGTTCCCTCTTTATCGCTGACCACTTCGGTTCCCAGACGCAGAACGCCGCCCTTCTCAGCATCGCTTTTGATGATCTGCACGCGCTGGCCCGCTTGCCACAAACGCCAGTCTTCTTTCTTCGCCTCGGGATAGTACTCCTGCAAAGCAGCAAAACGATCGTCGTCGCTGAGCATCACCTGGCTTACCAGATATTTGACCAGATCGAAGTTATCCAGACCCACATTCACCATTGGCATAAAGTTGGACGTGGTTGTAGAACTGAGCAGATCCCACAAGGAGCCATTTTTCAGGAATTTAGTGGAGAAAGTTGCGAACGGCCCAAACAGCACCACGCGCTTGCCATCAAGGATACGGGTATCGATATGCGGTACGGACATCGGCGGCGCGCCAACGGAGGCCTGACCGTACACTTTCGCCAGGTGACGATTGACCACATCAGGGTTTTCCGCCACCAGGAACTGACCACCCACCGGGAATCCGGCATAGCCTTTCGCTTCCGGGATATCGGTTTCCTGCAGCAGTTTCAGTGCTGCACCACCGGCACCGATAAAGACAAACTTCGCCTTGATATCGTGTTCCGCTTCGTTGTTTTTCAGATCAGCAACCGTGACGGTCCAGCTATTATCCGCGTTACGCTTAAAGCCGCGAACTTCGGTGCTCAGTTGCAGCGCAAAATTAGGCTTTTTCTGCAACGATGCAATCAGCTGGCGCGTAATTTCACCGTAGTTCACGTCAGTACCAATCTCGGTACGCGTTGCCGCAACTTTTTGTTTCGGATCGCGACCTTCCATAACCAGAGGCGCCCATTCTTTAATCTGCGCGTGATCTTCAGAGTAGCGCATACCGCGGAACAGAGTGCTTTGCTGGAGTGCCGTGTAACGGGCACGCAGGAAATTTACGTTCTCGTCGCCCCAGACAAAGCTCATATGGGGAACCGTGGTGATAAACGAGCGGGGTTCATGCATCACGCCGTTGTTGACCTGATACGCCCAGAACTGGCGGGAAATCTGGAAGGCTTCGTTAATTTCGACTGCCTTTTCAATACTGATGCTACCGTCAGCCTTTTTAGGCGTGTAGTTCAGTTCCATAAGTGCGGAGTGGCCTGTTCCGGCGTTGTTCCAGCCGTTTGAACTCTCCTGAGCAACGCCATCCAGTCGCTCTACCATGGTCATTGACCATTGCGGCTCCAGCTCCTGTAAATAGGTTCCCAGTGTGGCGCTCATGATGCCGCCGCCAATCAACAGTACATCCGTTTCCTGCTCTTCCGCCGCTTTCGCTTTTGCTGCCATCGAGACAACATTCAGCCCTACGGCCATGGTGAAGAGCATGGCAGTCACTTTTTTCATAATGTTAATGCCTTACTTTTAGTATCGCTTTTTGCTTTTAGTGCAGGTGAAAATCGAGCGGTAACAACGGTAACACTTAAGTAAAAATAATTAAATATTGTTTATAAATTATATTTAAATTTTAAAAATGTTATTAATACGTTGATTCTTTATACGGTTATTGACAATCATTTCTGGAAACCTCCCCGTCAGACGGGTACTATGCTGCGCTTTGCTATTCACCGCACGGATGCCTGTCGGTCTGCTGTCATCAGGCCTTTTCTGACCTGAGAGTAACTATGTCTGCAACACACTCTTCCCCTGCCGCGGTGGCAGAACACACCACCCGCACCGTGTTACGCCAACCCCGCCTGTTGGTTCGTGAAACGCTGGCTGGTGTGGTAACCGCCCTGGCGCTGATCCCGGAAGTGATTTCGTTTTCAGTTATCGCCGGCGTAGACCCTAAAGTCAGCCTGATAGCCTCGGTCGTACTGTGCCTGGCGATGTCCTTTTTAGGTGGGCGTCCGGCAATGGTTACCGCCGCTGCAGGATCGGTTGCATTAGTCATTGGCCCGATGGTGCATCAACACGGCGTGCAATACATCCTGCCAGCGGTAGTGCTGGCCGGGATTATTCAGATCCTGTTTGGCGTGTTAGGCATGGCACGTTTGATGCGGTTCATCCCCACGGCAGTGATGACCGGTTTTGTCAACGCGCTGGGTATTTTGATTTTCTTTGCTCAGGTTCCGCACTTCTGGGGGAAAAGCCCGTTAATCTGGGGGCTGTTCGTCCTGACGCTGCTGATTGTGCTGTGGGTTCCGCGGTTTATTAAAACAATCCCCGCGCCGCTTATCGCCATCGTGCTGCTGACCGTGTTCACTGTCACCAGCGGGCAACTGTTACCGACCGTCGGTGACGAAGGTTCAATGAGCGGCAGTCTGCCGGGCTTGACGCAGTTACTCGTACCACTCAACCTGCAAACGTTAGCCATTATCTGGCCCTGCGCGCTGAGCATCGCTTTTGTTGGGTTGATGGAGTCATTGTTAACCGCCCGTCTGGTTGACGACCTGACGGTCACCCCGTCAAATAAAAACCGTGAAAGCACTGGACTGGGCGTAGCCAATATTCTTGCCGGATTTTATGGTGGTATTGCCGGATGCGCGATGATCGGTCAAACGATTGTCAACGTTGAGATGGGTAAAGGACGCAGCCGCGTCTCGACGTTTGCCGCCGGGCTGGTGCTGTTGCTGCTGGTCACCGCACTCATCGAGGTGATGGCAAAGATACCGATGTCAGTACTGGCGGGAATTATGGTGATTGTGGCGGTAAAAACGTTTAGCTGGCACAGCATCCGACCCACGACGCTAGCCAACATGCCGGTCGCCGAAACGCTGGCAATGTTGGTTACCGTCGCCGCGACAGTCTCTACCGGCAACCTGGCGATTGGCGTGGTTGCCGGCGTGGTTACGATGTTGATACTGCCGCGCATCGTCAGAGGGAAACGGGCGTCTACATCAAAAACAGCGTCGCCAGACCCAGAAAAATAAAGAATCCGCCGGTGTCGGTGATAGCGGTAATCATGACGCTGGAGCCGACCGCCGGATCGCGTCCGAGCTTCACCATCGTCATCGGAATGATAACCCCCATCAACGCCGCCATCAGCAGATTGAGCATCATCGCCAGGGTCATCACACCGCCGAGCGCCATATCATCGTACAACCACCACGTAATACCGCCCATAATCCCGCCCCACACGAGGCCGTTGATTAGCGCCACGCCCATCTCGCGCAGGATGAGAAACGTCAGGTTCCCCGGCTGAATATTTTGCAGCGCCAGCGCGCGGACGATCATAGTGATAGTTTGATTCCCGGTATTGCCGCCGATACCCGCCACTATCGGCATCAGCGAGGCCAGTGCCACCAGCTGTGAAATGGTGTGCTCGAAACCGTCGATTACCCGCGAGGCGATAAAGGCGGTACAGAGATTAATTGCCAGCCACGCCCAACGGGTTTTTACCGCTTTAGTGACCGGAGCAAATACGTCCTCTTCGGCACTTAAGCCCCCCATTCGACGCAGATCGGTATCGGTTTCTTCGTAAACCACATCAACGATCTCATCGATGGTTAAGCGTCCCATCAGTTTGCCTGAGGGATCAACCACCGCAGCACTGACCAGGTTGTCACGTTCAAACGTACGCGCAGCGTTCTCGGCGATATCTTCCGGAGAAAATGTCAGCGGATCATCCTCCATCACTTCGCTGACTTTACGCTGCACGTCATTGAGCAAAATACAGGTTAGCGTCAGTTCACCCACCAGTACTTTATTGCGATCGGTCACGAAAAGTTTATCGGTGTTCTCCGGCATTTTCCCCAGCCGCCGCAGGTAGCGTTGCACCACTTCCAGCGTCACGTCCGGACGCACGGTGATGACTTCGAACTCCATGATCGCGCCGACGCGATTCTTCTCGTAGTGCAGCACCTGACGGACGCGCGCCCGCTCTTCAGCAGGCAGTGATGCCAGCAGTCGACCGGTAAGGTTACGGGGTAAATGCTGTACCAGATAAATTTGTTCGTCGATGTCGAGATATTGCAGCGCATCCAGGAGCTCGCGGTCGCTCATCTCGTCGATCAGGTCATCCCACACATTTTCTGATGCTTCAAGCAGGACGTTGCCGCGTTTTTCACTTTCGACCAGTCGCCACAGGGCGTGACGCTCTTCGGAGGGCAGTGCTTCGAGGGTATCGGCCAGATCAGGTGGCGGCAGATGCGCCACCAGTGCCCCTACCTCAGCAATATCGTCGGCTAACGTACCGACGTCATATTGCTCAGCCAGGGTAAGCTTACCCAATAATGTTGAAATGATGGCTTTATCAGTGGTCAGTAGCCAGATAAGACGAGCACGTTCCTCGTCACGTAACCTGGCGCTGTTTTTGTTTATTACGGACATCAATCATAAATCCATGATATGAAATATCATCAATCATGATGCCGAATTATGTAAATAACAATAAACGAGGCCGCCGGCTGGATAAAAAACCGGCGGCATATGGGATCATGCTGTGCGAGCCACCGCATCACGTGAGGCTGCATCACGCTCATCGCCCAGCAGTTCACTCAATTGCCCATTACGCATTTCCAGCAAACGGTCTGCATGAATAAAGTAATGATCGTCATGGCTAATGGCGAAAATAGTTTTGCCCATCTCCTGCATCAGCGGCAACAATACCTGGTAGAATTCACGCCGGAAATGCGGGTCCTGATCGGCGGCCCATTCATCCAGCAGAATGATGTCGCGCTCCTCTGCTAAGGCCAGCAACAGCGCCACACGCTTTTTCTGCCCTTTCGACAGCTTCAGGTTGAGAATGCGCCCGTCGTTCAGCTCCAGCTTGTGCGCCATTTGCAGATGTTCCAGCCACTTCGCGACCAGCGCCGGAGAAGCGTCTCTGCCTTCGGGTCCCAGCAATTTGTCAAACAACCAGACGTCGGTAAACACTGCCGAGAACAGCTTACGGTAGTCCTCCGGTTTTTCGACAGCAACCGCCTTGCCATCCAGTAAAATCTCACCAGACTGCGGCTGGTACAACCCGGTCAGCAACATCGCCAGCGTGGATTTACCGCTGCCATTACCGCCAATCAGGAAGATCAGTTCACCACGACGGATGGTCAGATTCACTGGCCCAACGGAAAACGCATTATCCTGATAATGGAAAACCACATCACGCAACTCCAGCGTTTGCCAGTCCGGAAATGCGGTTGGCCGCGGGAATTCTGCCTTGAAGGGGGCCAGGGAGAACTTATTCAGCTTGTTGAACGCCACCTGTGCCGTCAGCAGCGTCGGCAGTGCGCCAACGGCAGAGAGCAGCGGCGTGCGCAGGAATAGCAACGTCAGCGAATAGGTTGCCGCCACCGCGGTATCCGCCCAGCCCAGACTGTTGGCCATCCAGAATACCAGGCCAATGGCGCCCAACATCATAATATTCGACCAGTTGACCGCGCTCAGGTGGAAGGTATCAGCACGAATAATATGGTGGCGGTATTCTTTGGCATCCGGGACGTACAGCTGGTTAAAGATATGCTCGGCGCGCTCGCGGTTGAGCGTCAGTTCTTTGCGCCCTTCCAGCACCGTCTGGTAGTCGTTGTACAGCTTGTCTTCGGTTTCACGCAGGGTAGCCATGTGTTTATACACCCGCGCCACCAGCACAAACCCGCCCCAGATGGTGATTGCCATCCAGATTGCCGTCACCAGCAGCATTTTCGTCGACAACATGGCCAGATACGCCGCTGACCCCACGGTCAAAATAATCCCCTGTACCAGCTCAGGCAGGCGCACAAAGGCAATGGTAATGTTACGGATATCGCTGGTTAAACCGGCCAGTAACGAGGCGCTACCGATTTGCTCGATACGCTCGACGTGGGTGTCCAGAATACGTTTGATAAATTCGCTACGCAGACGGTAGACAAAGTGGTGTCCCAGCGTGGTGAGCGCCAGCTGTGAACCGAGGGTGACGACCATCAGTAACAGCAGCAGGCCAAGAAACTCCGGTAGCACCATCAGCGTGGTGTCGACCGTTTCAATCAGGCGCTGGTTGATAAACGCAATCAGCCCAATTCCCAACGCGGCGCTGGCGAGGCTGAGCGCCATAACGCTCATAAATGGCCAGCGATACTGCCGCCAGACAAGAAGTAAAAGTTCCATGCACACAACCCGGACAAGTAATAACAGCCCGCAGTTTAAACATCTCTTCGCTGACAGCAATAATAATTCTTATTTTTATTCTTTTTTACCCGCCTGACGAAACGTCAGGTTGTAGCGACAATCTCCGGTCAACGGATGATACCCTGTCTTAAGCGGCTGGACGCCGTGATAAAACAGCCGCGAGTTTCCCCCCCATACCACCACATCACCATGTTCCAGCAATACTCGCTTTAGGGGATCGTTGCGCCGTAAGCCACCAAACTGAAAAATTGCCGGCAGGCCCAGCGATGCAGAGACGATAGGCGCTCGCAGGTCAGGCTCATCTTTATCCTGATGTAAAGACAGTTTTGCCCCCGGCGTATAGCGATTAATAAGGCAAGCATCCGGTTGAAAATCAGGATAGCCTGCGGCCGTTGCCGCCTGTTGGCACAGCTCAGCAAAGACCTCGGGTAATGGCGGCCAGTGAGCGCCAGTTAATGGGTCGACCGGTGAATAGAGGTAGCCATGTTGATCCGTTGTCCACCCCAGATGGCCGCAATTCGTCATGGCTACCGACATCGTATAACCGCCAGGGGTGACCATCTGGCGGAACGGCGACTGCCTGGCTGTCGCCGCGATTGCCTGCAGTAAAGCGGGTGCGTATTCAAATGCAAAACGCCGCAAAATCACCGCACCTGACGCCAGCGGCTCGTGCCAGGGTTTCTCATCGGCAAAGAGATCGAGCATTAGGTTTCCTCGCGGGTGGCTTCACGTTGCAATAGCTGCGCCTTGCGCGTTATTCCCCAACGATAGCCAGAAAGCGCGCCGTCGCCACGGATTACGCGGTGACACGGGATCACAATAGCTAGTTTGTTCGCCGCGCAGGCACTGGCGACGACACGCACCGCCTTCGGCTTGCCGATAGTGCTGGCCAGTTGCTGATAACTCACCGTCTCACCACAAGGGATTGCCCGCAGCGCTTGCCATACCTGTTGCTGAAAGGCAGTTCCCTGAATATCCAGCGGCAGTGACAGTGCAGTATTGCGCGTGTTAATCACGGCGATCACCTCACGCACATGTTGTTGAAACTCCGCATCGGCGGGCTCGTCACGTGCCGTCGGAAACAGTTCATGTAATTCTGCGATCAGCGCAGCATCGTCGTCGCCCAGCAAGATTGCACAGATACCCCGTTCACTTTCCGCGACCAGGCAGCGACCCAGAGCGCAATCTGCGAGGGTATAGCGCACAGAAACATTACCGCCGCCTTGACGAAATTGCCTGGCGGTCATGCCTAATGCCTGATCCGCTTTGCGGTAATAGCTGCTGCTGTCGGGGAATCCGGCGTCAAGAATCGCCTGCGTGACCGGTGCGCCTTTTGCCAGCGCGTCACGCAGGCGACGGGCACGCCATGACTGTTGCCAGGCTTTCGGGGTCATCCCGGTGGTTGCTTTGAACAGGCGATGCAGGTGAAACGGGCTCATCGCCACATGCTGCGCCAGGGCCTCCAGTGTGAGGGGGGACTCTCGCTCCAGCAACTGACAGGCGTGGGCTATTTTGTCCAGCCGCTGCTGTTGTGCGCTGTCTTTGTCCGGCTGGCAGCGTTTGCAGGGACGAAACCCTGCCGCCTGTGCCTGCTCAGCATCCGCGAAGAAACTGACATTTTTGCGCAGCGCGTGTTTTGCCCGACAGGACGGTCGACAGAAAATGCCGGTCGTCTGAACAGCAAAAACAAACTGACCGTCAGCCCTGGCGTCACGATCCAGCACAGACTGCCAGCGTTCATCATCAGTTATATGGAAGAGATTTGTCATGATGGACTCCTTTGTTAAGCATAGCGCTTAGCCTCAGTGTGTCCGCATTGCGGGTTATAAAAACCCGCAATCTTGCTTTTTAATTTTTTTCGCTGACCAGGAAGCTTTTAAATTGCGGCGACATCCAGGTTTTAAACCCGTCGCCTTCTTTAACAATCATATACACCGCCAACCCTTCGCGACGCACGACTTCTTTGGCCTTTTGCGGGCCAAGCACCATTAGCCCAGTATCCCAACCATCAGCCTCCAGCGCCGTAGGTGCAATCACCGTCACAGAGACCAGATTGTGTTCAATAGGACGACCGGTTTGCGGATCGATGACATGGGACAAACGTTTTCCGTCCAGTTCGTAATAGTTGCGATAGCTACCGGAGGTGCTGATGCCATGTCCGTTGATATCGACAATCGCCTGCACCGTGTTTTCACGATCGGTCGGTTTCTGTATTGCCACACGCCACGGTTGCCCCTCGGCATTCATTCCACGGCTGTT
Source organism: Citrobacter sp. HN-141 (assembly GCF_033341895.1). NCBI lineage: Bacteria > Pseudomonadati > Pseudomonadota > Gammaproteobacteria > Enterobacterales > Enterobacteriaceae > Citrobacter > Citrobacter sp. HN-141. The sequence continues at coordinate 242,338 of NZ_JAWPBF010000001.1, forward strand.
CAGAGCACCACCAACAGAAACCAGATAGCGGGCGATCCCTTCCTGTTCCATCAAGCGCGCCAGATGATCGGCCGCATACCCTTCCCCCACGGTGGAGAGATCAACGTACAGCGCCGGCAGATCTTTCTGCAGATAATTCTGGTGCGCCTCATTAACCACCTTCAGATGTGCAAGCCCGGTTTGCACTTTGGCTGCGTCAATTTGCGCCTGAGTGGGAATATGCACCGGTTGCTTATCCGGGCCAAATCCCCACAGATTGACCAACGGTCCCACGGTAATATCCATGGCCCCATCGGTTTTTGCGCCAATGCGCAGCGCCGAAGTCACGATATCTGCCATGGCATCATTCACCGGCCACGGCGACAGACTTTTCGACAGGTTAAAACGCATCAGCGCAGAATCATTCTTATAGGTAGAAAGCAGTTGATCATCAGCATCGAGCTGCGTCTGGATCTTCGCCTGCAACTCCCCGGCGCGTTTGGCATCCACGCCAACCACACTGACCCGCCAGAAAGTGCCCATGGTTTTGCCTTCCAGGACTGTCGCGGTTGAGGACGGGGTCTGGGTTGATTTCGGGGCCTCATCGCACCCGACAAAAAAGAGTGTTACAGCCAGGAGCGCTGCACGACAAAAAATCATATCCATACGTGATTACCCTTATGAAAACGGGCGCAAGAGTACACCAAAAAAGAGTGTTTGTACGTCAGAAAAACGGCATTAAAAAAGGCCCCGTAGGGCCTTTGATAGAAATAAATGCAGATTAGAACTGGTAAACCAGACCCAGTGCTACGATATCATCGGTAGAGATACCGGCATTACGGGTGAACTGGTTGTCATCCAGCAGGTTGATTTTGTAATCAACATAGGTGGACATGTTTTTGTTGAAGTAGTAGGTCGCGCCAACATCAACATATTTCAGGATATCCTGGTCGCCGTAGCCGCTGTCCAGATCTTTACCTTTGGACTGCAGGTAAGCCACAGACGGACGCAGACCGAAGTCGAACTGGTACTGTGCAACAGCTTCGAAGTTCTGTGCTTTGTTAGCCCAGCCCAGTTTGCCCGCACGCGTTGCGTTGTAGGTCTGGGTGTACTGTGCTGCCAGGTAGACGTTGTTCGCGTCGTATTTCAGACCGCCAGTGTAGGTTTCAGCACGATCGCCGGTACCGAAGCCCAGCTTGTTCTGCTCATCAGTACGTTTGGAGCTGGTGACCGCGGTACCCAGGGAGAAGCCTGCGCCGATATCATAAGTGATAGATCCGCCAACGCCGTCACCGTTCTGATTCAGTGCGTCACGACCGTTGCCAGTCACGCCGGTCATGCCTTCACCTTCCGGACTACCGTTTTTACCCTGGTACTGCAGGGCAAAGTTCAGACCATCAACCAGACCGAAGAAATCAGTGTTACGGTAGGTTGCAAAGCCGTTACCACGCTGCTGCATGAAGTTGTCAGAACCGTAGGTATCGCCGCCGAATTCCGGCAGGACGTCGGTCCAGGACGTGACGTCATAAACCACGCCGTAGTTACGACCGTAGTCGAAAGAACCTGCATCAGCGAATTTCAGACCGGCAAACGCGACACGCGTCCAGGCGTTGTTTTCGTTTTCAGAGGAGTTACCCATGATCTGGTATTCCCACTGGCCGTAACCGGTCAGTTGGTCGTTAACCTGGGTTTCACCTTTGAAGCCGATACGCATGTAGGTCTGATCGCCATCTTTAGTAGAGTCATCAGAGAAATAGTGCAGACCGTCGACTTTACCGTACAGATCTAATTTGTTGCCGTCTTTGTTGTAAATTTCAGCCGCATTTGCTGCGCCTGCTACCAGCAGAGCCGGTACCAGGAGGGACAGTACTTTAACTTTCATGTTATTAACCCTCTGTTATATGCCTTTATTGCTTTTTTATGCCACTGCTCACTGGCTAACCCTCATTAACCAGTCGGCAACTTCATTCTCCGCAAAAACACAGAATAATCCAACACGAATATGATACTAATACTTTAAAGATGTTTCATTTATCGATGGAGATGTTTCAAAATATTAACAAAAGGGAACTTTTTTTAATTAAGAAAATGGAGAGAATAAGCACGAATAGTCAAGAACCATTACAAAAAACCTATAAATCAATCAGTTACACAAAACACAGCCATAGCACTGAATGATAAAACAAAATCTTCACTCGCAACTAAAATAGACTCGCTATCATCATTAACTTTATTTATTACCGTCATTCATTCATGAATGTCTGTTTACCCCTATTTCAGCCGAATGCTCTGCGTTCGGTTTTTTTTTACCCTTCTTTACACAAACGTCACGGTTCTGTGCTACCGATGAATAACTATAACGACTATTAACTATCTCACCTGTTCACCATCACATATAAATCAGACAAATAATTTCTTGTTATTTAATGCTAAATCTGTCGTTTTCATACCTCTATTTGTACCGATAGTGACCGGCTGTACATGTTTGCATTGCCTGCCTGGCAACGATACACAGCAATAAAAAATGCAGCTCAGCGGATGTTGCGTAAGTATGGCAATTCATACATTACCCTTTATACTGCCCCTTCATCTTTAGCGTCGTTTTAACAGGTCATAAACACGAATGAGTCAGTCTGACACAACGGCTTCTACCCGATTCTCCCTGCTTCCGGGAAGTATTACCCGTTTCTTCTTATTACTGATCGTGGTGCTGTTGGTGATGATGGGCGTGATGGTCCAGAGCGCGGTCAACACCTGGCTAAAAGATAAGAGCTATCAGATTGTCGATATCACCCACGCAATTCATAAAAGGGTGGATACCTGGCGATACGTGACCTGGCAAATCTATGACAATATTGCAGCTACAACCAACTCATCAACTGCCGACGGGTTACAGGAAACCCGGCTCAAGCAAGATGTCTACTATCTTGAAAAACCCCGGAGAAAGACGGAAGCGCTGATTTTTGGCTCGCATGACAGTTCTACGCTGGAAATGACCCAGCGTATCTCAACCTATCTGGATACGCTGTGGGGCGCGGAGAATGTCCCATGGTCAATGTATTATCTGAATGGTCAGGACAATAGCCTGATTCTTATCTCGACGCTGCCGCTGAAAGATCTCACCTCCGGCTTTAAAGAATCGACAATTGGCAACATTGTCGATTCGCGCCGCGCTGAAATGTTACAACAGGCCAATGCGCTTGATGAGCGTGAAAGCTTCTCGTCCCTTCGCCGGTTAGTCTGGCAAAACGGCCATTACTTCACGTTACGCACAACCTTTAATCAGCCAGGGCATCTGGCAACCGTGGTCGCGTTTGACCTGCCGATTAATGATTTGATCCCGCCGGGCATGCAGTTGGACAGCTTTCACCTGGAGCCCGATGCCACGTCTACGGCTGAGCATCTCAGTGAAAAAGAGTCGCCTGACAGCGTCAGCATCAACTTTAACAATAGCAAGATTGAGATCTCCTCAGCGCTAAATTCAACGGATATGCGACTGGTCTGGCAGGTTCCCTTTGGTTCATTACTGCTTGATACGCTGCAAAGCATTCTGCTGCCGCTGTTACTGAATATTGCTCTGCTGGCGTTAGCGCTGTTTGGCTATACCACTTTCCGCCACCTCCCTGCCCGCTCAAACGAAGTGGCGCCAAACCTTGCCGCAAATAATGAACTCCGGGTGCTGCGTGCAATCAATGAAGAAATTGTTTCGCTGCTGCCGTTGGGGTTATTGGTGCACGACCAGGAATCCAACCGCACGGTTATCAGCAATAAAATTGCCGACCATCTGCTGCCACATTTAAATCTGCAAAATATCACCAGTATGGCGGAGCAGCATCAGGGAGTCATCCAGGCCACAATCAATAATGAATTGTATGAGATCAGGCTGTTCCGCAGCCAGATCTCAGCCCGCACGCAGATCTTTATCATTCGCGACCAGGATCGCGAAGTACTGGTCAATAAAAAGCTGAAACAAGCGCAGCGACTGTATGAGAAAAACCAACAGGCACGCGCTGCCTTTATGCAAAACATTGGTAGCGCACTGAAAGATCCTGCCAAAACGCTGGCCATCAATGCTGCCGCACTCAATACGCCCGACAGCCACAAACTGGCAAACCAGGCAGACGTTCTGGTACGTATGGTCGATGAGATTCAATTGGCCAATCTTCTGGAAAGCGATGACTGGAAAAGTGAATCAACGCTGTTTTCCGTGCAGGCGTTAATTGACGACGTCGTGCCTGAAGTATTACCCGCCATCAAGCGTAAAGGGTTACAGCTGCTGATTAAAAATCATCTGAGCGCCAATGATGAGCGCCGTGGCGACCGCGATGCCCTGCGTCGTATTTTGCTGCTGCTCATTCAATATGGCGTGACCACAACGCAGATTGGCAAAATTACGCTGGACGTCGACCAGGATGAGTCGGAGGCAGAGCGTCTGACCTTCCGTATTCTGGATACCGGGGAAGGCGTCGCGCTGAATGAAATTGATAATCTGCACTTCCCGTTCAGCAATGACACCCAGAGCGATCGATATGGCAAAGCGAATCCACTCACGTTCTGGTTGTGCGATCAGCTCGCACGCAAACTGGGTGGACATCTGAATATTAAAGCGCGGGAAGAACTTGGAACGCGTTATATCGTCCATGTTAAGATGCCGCTGCATGACCAACATGCTGATAATGAAGAACGCCTGTTGGATGACGTCAGCGTGATGGTTGACGTCACCTCGAATGACGTACGCAGCATTGTATTGCGTCAGCTGGAAAACTGGGGGGCAACCTGCATCACGCCCGATGAGCGACTGAATAGTCAAGAATATGATCTCTTTATCACTGATAATCCGTCTAATCTTACTGCCTCGGGCTTGCTTTTAAGCGATGATGAGTCTGGCGTGCGAAAAATTGGCCCCGGTCAGCTGCGCGTCAACTTTAATATGAGCAATGCTATGCAGGAAGCTGTCCTGGAGCTAATAGAAGAACAACTGGCGCAAGAAGAGATCCAGGAACTCACCCTCGGCGGTGATGAAAACGCCGAACTTCATGCCAGTGGTTACTATGCACTCTTTGTAGACACAGTACCGGATGATGTTAAGAGGTTGTATACTGAGGCAGCAACCAGCGATTTCGCTGCGTTAGCCCAAACGGCCCATCGCCTGAAAGGCGTGTTTGCCATGCTTAATCTGGTACCCGGCAAGCAGTTATGTGAAGCGCTGGAACATCTTATTCAAGAGAAAGATGCTCCAGGTATAGAAAAGTACATCAGCGACATTGACGTTTACGTCAAGAGCTTGCTGTAGCAAGGTAGCCCAATACATGAACACTATGAACGTAATTATTGCCGATGACCATCCGATTGTACTGTTCGGTATTCGTAAATCACTTGAACAAATCGAGTGGGTGAACGTTGTCGGCGAATTTGAAGACTCCACTGCACTGATCAACAATTTGCCTAAATTAGATGCTCATGTGTTGATTACCGATCTCTCAATGCCGGGGGATAAATATGGTGATGGGATCACGTTAATTAAATATATTAAACGCCATTTCCCAAGCCTGTCGATCATCGTTTTGACCATGAACAACAACCCGGCCATTCTGAGCGCGGTACTGGATCTCGACATTGAAGGGATCGTGCTGAAACAAGGTGCGCCAACTGACCTGCCTAAAGCGCTGGCGGCGCTGCAAAAAGGTAAGAAATTCACCCCGGAAAGCGTCTCTCGCCTGCTGGAAAAAATCAGCGCCAGCGGCTATGGCGACAAACGCCTGTCACCGAAAGAAAGTGAAGTTCTGCGCCTGTTTGCCGAAGGTTTCCTGGTGACTGAAATCGCTAAAAAGCTCAATCGCAGTATTAAAACCATCAGTAGCCAGAAAAAGTCTGCAATGATGAAGCTCGGCGTGGAAAACGATATCGCCCTGCTGAATTACCTGTCATCCGTGACGTTAAGCCCGTCAGATAAAGAGTAATTCGGTTTCATATCATCTGCCTGATGGCACCGTGTTTATCTGGCCTACGAACAATACAGCGTTGTGTATGTTCTGTAGGCCGGATAAGGCAAACACCGCTACCCTGCCCCTTTTATCCCCGCGTTTTTCTCACGCGTTCCGCATAGACCGTCAACGTCTGTTTTAGCACGTCTAACGTCACTGGCTTGGACAAACAGCTGTCCATTCCCGACTCCAGACAACGCTGCTTCTCTTCCGCCAGAGCATTGGCCGTCACACCAATCACCGGCAGCGTTAGCCCCAGTTGGCGAATACGCTGCGTCAAACGATAGCCATCCATATTCGGCATGTTGACGTCGCTCAGCACGATATCAATATGGTTTTTACTCAACACATTGAGCGCGTCCACACCGTCGTTAGCAGTTTTACACTGATACCCCAACGATCCTAGCTGATCGGCCAACAAACGACGGTTAATCGGATGATCGTCAACCACCAGAATCATCATGTCATCGTTTGTGGCGCCCACTTTGTCCGGAGCTGGCAGTGCGGTGGAAAGTGCTTCACTGCCCAGTTCAACGCTGTAAATATGCGCCAGCAGCGCGGGCAACTCGTGCGGTGATGCCACGCTGTGCACCCACTCCCCAGGCGTTCTTTCCAGCGGAATACCAATGTGGCGACGACAGAAAATCACCGTGGCTCGTCCCTGCCATGCCTGATCCTGCACATCATCAGCAATCAATACATCATTTGCATCAGGTTGCTGTCCCTCATAACGCAGCACCGTCATCCCGGTGCGCGTGAGGCTGGATTCGATAAAGTGATAGAGTGACGCGTTTCGCACCGCCAGCCAGCAGCGGGTACTGGCAAGACCGTCCACGCTTTTATTCTGTGGGTACTGGGCACCATACAGCGGTATCCGCAGCGTAAACTGGCTCCCCATCCCCGGTTCAGAATCGACGGAAATATCCCCGTCCATCATGCTGATCAGTTTCTCACAGATAGCCAGACCCAACCCGGTCCCCTGGAAATTACGCTGCACGCCCGTCCCCACCTGGAAGAAGGGATCGAACAGGCGAACGACTTCTTTAGCCGGGATCCCCACGCCAGTATCACGCACACGAATGCTGAGGTAGTCGCCGCTGCACTGAACATGCAGCACAATACAGCCGGTATCAGTGAATTTAATCGCATTACTCAACAGGTTAGAAATGACCTGCTGTAAGCGCATCGGATCGCCATTTAATGCCACAGGCACATCCGGTTCGATGAAACAGTACAATCCCAGTTGCTTGCGTACTACCAGCGGCAGATAGTTGGCCGTAATATGGCTCATCACTTCCCGCGGTGAAAATTCACGCGGTTCAATCTTCAACTGTTCGGATTCAATTTTCGAGAAATCAAGAATATCGCTGATAATCTTCAACAACAGGCTGGAGGAGTTATTCATCGCCGTCACCAGGCGATCCACTCCGCTGGGCAGTTCTTTCGTTTGCAGCAGGTCGAGGTTGCCGATAATGCCATACAGCGGCGTGCGTAATTCATGACTCACCGTCGCAAGGAACATTGATTTTGACTGGCTGGCCTGTTCCGCCGCCTGCGCCATCTCCTGTAACGACTCTTCCATTTTCACACGCGCACTCACATCGACCAGGACGCATATCGCTACGTTCTCATTGCGATAACGTGAATGCACAAAGCTGATTTGCAGATTGGTATTATTGCTGGTCAGCACATCGACGAAATTAACCTGCTGGCCGCAGATAATTTGCGTCAGCCGTTGCCTGTCTTCATGCGTCAGCATGTTGAGATAGGTATGCGCCAGCTCGTTGCTCAGAATGTTAATGCCATCAATTGTGCGCAGAATACAAATACCGACCGGCGCAGAAGCCACGATTTTACGGTTAAACTGCTCATGCTCTTCCAGGCGCTGGGCATCGCTTTCCGCTGGAATAAAAATACGCCGCTCATACATGCGCGTCAGCATAAACAACGCCGCACCTACCAGCACATTCAGCAGAACCGCATTCAGGATCATCATGCGTATCCGCTCCAGCACCAGATCGACCGGCACGGAGTACACAATACTGAGCGATGACGGCGGCAGGTTTTTCTTCAACACCAGGTTGCGAAAACCCGGCGTGTAGCCAAACCACGAGCGCTCCTGCATCCAGCGCGATTCAGACTGAATAGCGCCTTCAGGACCGGTGAGTGAGATCAGCGCATGACCATTTTCATCAAGGATTGTCACCCCCATCGGCAAACTGCCCGGCGTAAAGAAGTTCTCCATGCGAATCGGCTGTTCCACACCCAGCAACGCCTGCAGACGATTGGCAAGATAGACCGGCGTCAGCGCATAAAAATACCCCACCCCCGGACGCGGTCCCTGGCTTATCCAGAACAGGTTATTGCCGTTTTCTTCCTGCGGCGCATTGCGATACTTAATGATGCGCTCATGCAGCGCTTTCAGCGCCTCGTCACGTTCGACAGGCATATCCCGCAGACCGAAATTGGCCATACAGAGGTTATCGCTGCCGATCAGAAACACGCGGTTCAAATCATAAGCCGCTGAGAAATTGTCGCGCCAGTAGCGCATAAACCACGCCAATGACTCCAGCGAGCCACGCCAGGCATTCCCCATCACCGCACAGTCGGAATCGGCAAACAGCGGTTCAAAATTCGGCACCACGGTTTTATCATCCCGTGCCCGCAATGACATCACGCCGTTTTCTGCCGTTAACCGGTTTTCAGCAATGTATTTCAGCTCTTTTATCACGTCAGAAGTACGCTGAATGTAGCGTTGGGCCTGATCGGAGCTGAGATTAAACTCCTGGCGGATCTCAGATTCTCGCTGGTGCAGCGCATTCACAATGTAGAACACCGACGCAAAAGCAATCAGACACCAGACCAGTAAGGCCAGCGCTCTGAACAGGTAGCGTGAGACTTTTAGGGTTGAATGAACGGAAGCAAGGTATTTCAAAGGGGCGAAGCTCCGCCTCAGGGTATCAATAGAGTGTGGTTAAGGTAGCGGTAAATGTCCGGCGTCGCAATGCCCTCTCTTTACGGGAATATGATACACCGCTCTGACACCGTTGTCTTAACCCCTGATAATCGTCGTTTGCCTAAAAAACACTGCACGGATGTGAGAATGCGCAAGCTGAGATGGCTGACGCGTCGTTTATACCCGCGACGTTTACGCAACCAAATGATCATGATGGCCATTCTGATGGTCATTGTGCCGACGATTTCTATTGGTTATATCGTAGAAACCGAAGGCCGGTCAGCAGTCTTATCTGAAAAAGAGAAAAAACTGTCATCGGTGCTCACTCTGCTTAACGGCGCGCTGGGCGATCGCTTTAGCCACTACGCGGAGTTACCGCGTGAAGCGCGCATTCGGGCGCTAAATCTTGAGTTGGGCCCCATCACCGAACGGATCACCCAGGCATTTCCTGGCATTGGTGCGGGGTATTACAACAAAGCACTGGATGCAATCATCACCTACGCCCCCTCTGCGTTGTACCAAAGTAATGTCGGTATCACCATCACCGAGGATCACCCCGGGCGCGAAGTGATGCGCAGCAACGCACCTGTGGTTTTTTCCGGACGACAGGTTCGTGGCGACATCCTCAACTCCATGATCCCCATCGAACGACAGGGTGACGTCATTGGCTATATCTGGGCGAATGAACTGACGGAAGATATCCGCCAGCAAGCCTGGAAAATGGACGTCAGGATCATTGCCGTACTGGCTGCCGGACTCATCAGTAGCCTGCTGTTGATTGTGCTTTTCTCTCGCCGTCTCAGTGCGAATATCGACATTATCACCGACGGACTCTCCACGCTGGCGCAAAAAACGCCAGCCCGCCTGCCTGAACTGCCCGGCGAACTGGGGCAAATCAGCCGCAGCGTCAATGCGCTGGCACAAACGCTTCGGGAAACCAAAACCCTTAACGACCTGATTATTGAGAACGCAGCAGACGGCGTCATTGCCATCGACAGACAGGGCGATGTCACCACCATGAACCCGGCGGCAGAGCAAATCACTGGCTATCAGTTGCATGAACTGGTCGGGCAACCCTATGCAACCCTCTTTGCCGATACTCAGTTTTCCAGCCCGGTACTGGATACGCTGGAGCACGGCACCGAACATGTCGCCCAGGAGGTGAGTTTTCCTGGTCGCGACCGCACCATTGAAATAAGCGTCACCACCAGCCGGATCCATAACGCGCATGGCGAGCTAATCGGAGCCCTGGTGATTTTCTCTGATTTAACGGCCCGCAAAGAGACCCAGCGCCGACTGGCACAAACGGAAAGGCTCGCGACGCTCGGCGAGTTGATGGCTGGAGTGGCGCATGAGGTACGTAACCCGCTGACGGCAATCCGTGGCTACGTCCAGATCATCCGCCAACAAACGTCTTTACCAGAACATCAGGAATATTTATCCGTTGTGCTGAACGAAATTGACTCAATCAATAAAGTCATCCAGCAACTGTTGGATTTCTCACGCCCGCGGCAAAGCCAGTGGCAGCAGGTACGGCTCAACGCGTTGATTGAAGAAACGCTGATCCTCGTGCAAACCGCGGGCCTACAGGCTCGAATCGCGTTTACCACGGAATTAGATGCCAGCCTGCCCGCCATCGTCGCCGATCGCGAACTCCTCAAGCAGGTGATCCTCAATATTTTAATCAATGCGGTGCAGGCGATAGCCGCACGGGGCGAAATTCGCATCCGCACCTGGCAATACTCCACCTCACAGCAGGCGGTGATGATTGAAGATAATGGCAACGGTATCGATAGTGCTATTCAGAAGAAAATATTCGACCCCTTCTTTACGACCAAAGCGTCAGGTACGGGTCTTGGACTGGCGCTAAGCCAGCGCATTATCAACGCGCATCAGGGGGATATCCACGTGACAAGTATGCCGGGCTGCGGCGCAACCTTCACCCTGATTTTACCTCTTAACCCGCAGGGAAATCCGTCAGAATGAAAACGACCTACCGAATTCTCATCGTTGATGACGAAGAAAATGTTCGCCGTATGCTTACCACTGCGTTTTCCCTGCAAGGGCATGAAACGCACTGCGCCAGCGACGGAAAAGCCGCGCTGACTCTGTTTGCTGATACGCATCCTGACGTAGTACTGATGGACATCCGCATGCCAGAGATGGACGGTATTGATGCACTGAAAGTCATGCGCGCCCAGCAGCCGCGGATCCCCGTTATTCTGATGACGGCCTACGCCGAAGTGGAAACCGCAGTGGAAGCTCTCCGTAGCGGCGCGTTTGACTATGTGATTAAACCCTTTGATTTGGATGAGCTCAATCTGGTCATTCAGCGCGCACTACAGCTACAGGCAATGAAGCAGGAGATCCGCAATCTACATCAGGCGCTAAGCACCAGCTGGCAATGGGGGCATATCCTGACCAACAGCCCGGTGATGATGGATATTTGTAAAGACACGGCAAAAATCGCCCTCTCACAGGCGAACGTACTAATTAGCGGTGAAAGTGGCACAGGAAAAGAGCTGATTGCCCGCGCCATCCACTACAACAGTAAACGCGCCAACGGTCCCTTTATCAAAATCAACTGTGCGGCCTTACCGGAATCCTTACTGGAAAGCGAACTGTTTGGTCACGAAAAGGGGGCATTTACCGGTGCACAGACCCTACGCCAGGGACTGTTCGAACGTGCGCATCAGGGAACGCTTCTGCTCGACGAGATTGGTGAAATGCCGCTAGTTCTGCAGGCCAAACTGCTGCGTATTTTGCAGGAAAGAGAGTTCGAGCGCATCGGCGGACACCAAACTATCCGCGTCGATATCCGTATTGTTGCCGCCACCAACCGCTGCCTGCAAACAATGGTGAAGGAAGGAACGTTCCGCGAAGACCTGTTTTATCGGCTTAACGTGATTCATCTGACCCTTCCCCCGTTACGCGAACGCCGCGAAGACATCGCCCTGTTAGCGAATCACTTTTTACAAAAATTTAGCTCAGAAAATCAGCGGGATATCATTGAGATCGATCCAACGGCGATGTCCATGCTTACCGCCTGGCCATGGCCAGGGAACATTCGTGAACTGTCTAACGTCATCGAACGCGCGGTGGTCATGAATACCGGTGCGGTGATTTTTGCCGAAGACCTGCCTGCGCAGTTCCGATCGCCTGTCAGTACCGTAACAGAGGTAAAAGCAGTTCAGACCGGAGAACGCAATCTGAAGGAAGAAATTAAGCGTGAGGAAAAACGCATCATCCTTGAGGTGCTCGACAATCAGGATGGCAACCGCACCCGTACCGCGCTAATGCTGGGGATCAGTCGGCGCGCTCTGATGTACAAATTGCAAGAGTATGGTATTGACCCGTCAGGCTCCTGATACCTAAATTTGCTATGCAGAATTTTGCACACTGCGCAAAACTCTGCATAGCAACTCCCCCTTCCCCTCACCAGCCAATAAAAAATAAATCATAAAATTCAAATAATTAAAAATTAATTTCGCCATTTGTCATTCTGGCACCCGGCTTGCAATTCCCTGAACGTACCCAAAATGGAGTATGCAAAAGGGAAACATAATGAAAACAAAACTGATTACTTTACAAGACGCAGCGAGCTTCTTTCGTGACGGCATGACCATCATGGTCGGCGGTTTTATGGGGGTTGGCACGCCACCTCGCCTTGTCGAAGCCTTACTTGAATCTGGCGTCAGGGATTTGACGTTAATTGCCAACGATACCGCATTTGTCGATACCGGTATCGGCCCCTTAATCGTCAACGGCCGCGTGAGCAAAGTGATTGCCTCGCACATTGGCACCAACCCTGAAACCGGTCGCCGCATGATTGCCGGTGAAATGGACGTACAACTGGTGCCGCAAGGCACTCTGATTGAGCAAATTCGCTGCGGTGGCGCAGGCCTTGGCGGTTTTCTCACACCAACCGGCGTCGGCACCGTAGTGGAAGATGGCAAGCAGACCATGACGCTCGATGGCAGAGTCTGGTTGCTCGAACGTCCATTACGTGCCGATCTGGCGCTGATCCGCGCACACCGCGCCGACACGCTTGGCAACCTGACCTATCAACTTAGCGCCCGTAATTTTAACCCACTGATTGCCCTCGCCGCCGACATCACACTGGTTGAACCGGATGAAATGGTCGGGATCGGTGAACTCCAGCCAGACCAGATCGTTACCCCCGGTGCCGTTATCGACCATATCGTCATGCCACAGGAGAGCTAATCATGGATGCTAAACAACGTATTGCGCGCCGTGTGGCGCTTGAGCTTCACGATGGGGATGTCGTCAACCTGGGGATTGGTCTGCCGACGATGGTTGCCAACTACCTGCCCGCTGACATTCATATCACATTGCAGTCAGAAAATGGTTTTCTCGGTCTGGGCCCGGTCACGACCGCGCATCCAGACCTGGTAAACGCCGGTGGGCAACCGTGCGGGATTTTACCAGGCGCGGCCATGTTTGATAGCGCCATGTCGTTTGCGTTAATTCGCGGCGGCCATGTCGATGCCTGCGTGCTCGGTGGGTTACAGGTCGATGAACAAGCCAACCTCGCCAACTGGGTCGTTCCCGGAAAAATGGTTCCCGGCATGGGAGGGGCGATGGATCTGGTGACCGGCGCGCGCAAAGTGATTATCGCGATGGAGCATTGCGCAAAAGACGGCTCAGCGAAGATCCTCCGACATTGCACCATGCCGCTGACGGCACAACATGCGGTGCATATGCTGGTCACCGAACTCGCCGTTTTCCGCTTCATTGACGGAAAAATGTGGCTTACGGAAATCGCAGAAGGATGCGATATCGCCATGCTGCGTGAAAAAACCGAAGCGCAGTTTGATGTCACCGCCGAGCTGATTATCCTGCGAGGTGATGCATGATCGGCCGCATTGCTCGTTTTATGACGCGCGTGGTCAGCCGCTGGCTGCCCGACCCGCTGATTTTCGCCATGCTGCTAACGCTGTTGACCTTCGGCATCGCGCTGTGGCTGACGCCACAAACGCCAGTCAGCATGGTGAGATTCTGGGGTGATGGTTTCTGGAACCTGCTGGCCTTTGGCATGCAGATGGCGTTGATCATCGTCACAGGCCATGCGTTAGCCAGTTCAGGACCGGTGAAAAGTCTGCTGCGTACGGCAGCGTCTGCCGCCAAAACCCCCGCTCAGGGCGTGATGCTGGTGACGTTTTTCGGTTCAGTCGCCTGCGTCATCAACTGGGGTTTTGGTCTGGTAGTGGGAGCGATGTTTGCCCGTGAAGTCGCACGCCGGGTACCCGGCTCCGACTATCCCCTGCTGATTGCCTGCGCCTACATCGGTTTTCTCACCTGGGGGGGTGGCTTCTCCGGCTCAATGCCATTGCTGGCGGCAACGCCAGGCAACCCGGTTGAGCACGTCGCAGGATTAATTCCGGTCGCAGATACGCTGTTTACCGGTTTCAACATCTTCATCACCGTGGCGCTGATCGTCGTGATGCCGTTCATCACACGCATGATGACGCCAAAACCGTCTGATGTAGTAAGCATCGATCCGAAGCTGTTACTGGAAGAAGCTGATTTCCAGAAAAAACTGCCACCCGACGCCCCGCCATCGGAAAAACTGGAAGAGAGCCGCATTCTGGCCCTGGTAATCGGGGCATTAGGGATTGCTTATCTGGCCCTCTATTTCACTGAGAAAGGCTTCAACATCACCATCAACACCGTCAACCTGATGTTTATGATTGCCGGTCTGCTGCTGCATAAAACGCCTATGGCCTATATGCGTGCCGTTAGCGCTGCCGCACGTAGCACCGCCGGCATCCTGGTGCAGTTCCCCTTCTACGCCGGTATTCAGTTGATGATGGAGCACTCTGGCCTCGGCGGATTGATTACCGAGTTCTTCATCAACGTCGCCAACAAAGACACCTTCCCGCTGATGACCTTCTTCAGTTCAGCACTGATTAACTTTGCCGTGCCATCTGGCGGCGGCCATTGGGTTATTCAGGGACCGTTCGTCATGCCAGCCGCTCAGGCGCTTGGCGCCGATCTCGGTAAGTCAGTAATGGCTATCGCCTATGGCGAGCAGTGGATGAACATGGCGCAGCCGTTCTGGGCGCTACCTGCATTGGCGATCGCCGGATTGGGTGTGCGCGACATCATGGGGTACTGCATCACCGCCCTGCTTTTCTCAGGCGTCATTTTTGTCATTGGATTGACCTTGTTCTGACAGCCATTACTTACATAAAGGAACAGAAAAATGAAAAACTGTGTCATTGTCAGCGCGGCACGTACCGCAATCGGTAGCTTTAATGGCGCACTGGCGACCACCAGCGCTATCGAGCTGGGATCAACCGTGATAAAAGCGGCAATCGAGCGCGCTCATCTTGATCCGCAACAGGTTGAAGAAGTGATTATGGGTAATGTGCTGCAGGCCGGTCTTGGACAGAATCCGGCGCGTCAGGCATTGCTAAGAAGCGGTCTTTCCGACACCGTTTGCGGCTTCACCGTCAACAAAGTGTGTGGCTCCGGTCTCAAAAGCGTGGCGCTTGCGGCTCAGGCGATCGCCGCCGGACAGGCCCAGGCACTGGTCGCTGGCGGAATGGAAAACATGAGTCAGGCCCCCTACCTGTTAGACGCAAAAGCCCGCTGGGGATATCGCCTCGGCGATGGGCAATTGTCGGACGTTATTTTGCGCGACGGCCTGATCTGCGCCGAGCATGGTTACCATATGGGGATCACCGCAGAAAATGTCGCCAAAGAGTATGGCATCAGCCGCGAAATGCAGGATGAACTGGCACTGTTATCACAGCAGAAAGCTATTGCCGCAATAGAGTCCGGCGCTTTCCAGGCCGAAATCGTCCCCGTCAGCGTACAATCGCGTAAGAAAACCCTCATTTTTGAACGCGATGAGTTTCCCAAGGCAGACTCCACGGCGGAAGGTCTTGCCGCATTGCGTCCTGCCTTCGACAAAGCAGGTACCGTTACCGCTGGCAACGCCTCGGGGATTAACGACGGTGCTGCCGCTCTGGTGGTAATGGAAGAGTCGGCAGCGCTGGCTGCTGGGCTAAAACCGCTGGCGCGAATCAAGGCCTGGGCCAGCGGCGGCGTCGCCCCGGCGATGATGGGCATGGGACCCGTTCCGGCCACGCAAAAAGCGTTACAACTGAGCGGGCTGCAACTGTCGGATATCGACCTTATCGAAGCCAACGAAGCATTTGCCGCACAGTTTCTTGCCGTGGGTAAAACGCTGGGGTTTGATGCGCAAAAGGTCAACGTTAACGGTGGTGCGATTGCGCTGGGCCACCCTATCGGCGCCAGCGGCGCGCGTATTCTGGTCACATTGCTGCACGCGTTACAGGCACGGGATAAAACGCTCGGTCTGGCAACTCTGTGTATCGGCGGCGGCCAGGGTATAGCAATGATCGTGGAGCGGATGAACTAAAAAAAAGGGCCGGATTTCTCCGGCCCTTCTCATTACAACTTAATTACTCTTCTGCGTCATCTGCCGCATCATCGTCGCTCTCAGCTTCAGGAGCGATATCATCGTCCCCTTCCGCAGCACTACCGTCGATGGAGTCAAGTTCTTCATCATCAACCGGTTCAGCAACACGTTGCAGACCGACGACGTTTTCATCTTCCGCCGTGCGGATGAGGATCACGCCCTGGGTGTTACGCCCAACCACGCTGATTTCCGACACGCGAGTACGCACCAGCGTACCTGCATCGGTGATCATCATGATCTGGTCGGTATCTTCAACCTGTACCGCGCCGACAACAGAGCCGTTGCGCTCGGTAACCTTGATGGAGATAACGCCCTGCGTCGCACGAGACTTGGTCGGATACTCTTCTGCCGCGGTACGCTTACCGTAGCCGTTCTGCGTCACGGTCAGGATGGCACCTTCACCGCGCGGAACAATCAGAGAAACAACTTTATCTTCTCCTGCCAGCTTGATACCGCGTACACCGGTCGCGGTACGTCCCATCGCACGGACTGCGTCTTCTTTGAAGCGCACCACTTTACCGGCAGCAGAGAACAGCATGACTTCGTCACTACCGGACGTCAGGTCAACGCCAATCAGCTCGTCGCCTTCGTTCAGGTTAACCGCAATGATACCGGCGGAACGCGGACGGCTGAACTCGGTCAGCGCGGTTTTCTTCACCGTACCGCTGGCGGTCGCCATGAAGACGTTCACACCCTCTTCGTACTCGCGTACCGGCAGAATTGCGGTGATGCGTTCGTTGGCTTCCAGCGGCAGCAGGTTGACGATTGGACGTCCACGCGCGCCACGGCTGGCTTCCGGTAGCTGATAAACCTTCATCCAGTACAAACGACCGCGGCTGGAGAAGCAGAGGATCGTGTCGTGAGTGTTGGCCACCAGCAGGCGGTCGATAAAGTCTTCTTCTTTAATGCGTGCTGCTGATTTACCTTTCCCGCCACGACGCTGTGCTTCGTAATCGGTTAACGGCTGATATTTCACGTAGCCCTGATGAGACAAGGTTACGACAACATCTTCCTGGCTAATCAGATCTTCGATGTTGATGTCAGCGCTGTTCGCGGTGATTTCAGTACGACGCGCATCGCCGAACTGCTCACGAACCAGCTCCATCTCTTCACGGATAACTTCCATCAGACGATCGGCACTGCCCAGAATGTGCAGCAGTTCAGCGATCTGCTCCAGCAGCTCTTTGTATTCGTCGAGCAGTTTTTCATGCTCAAGGCCGGTCAGTTTCTGCAAGCGCAGATCCAGAATCGCCTGGGCCTGCTGTTCAGTCAGGAAGTACTGACCATCACGCACGCCAAACTCAGGTTCCAGCCATTCAGGACGCGCAGCGTCATCACCCGCACGTTCCAGCATGGCAGAGACGTTACCCAGTTCCCAGGAGCGCGCAACCAGCGCCGCTTTCGCTTCTGCCGGGGTCGGGGCACGACGGATCAGTTCGATAATCGGATCGATGTTGGCAAGAGCAATCGCCAGCGCTTCGAGGATGTGCGCACGGTCGCGGGCTTTACGCAGTTCAAAAATAGTACGGCGGGTAACCACTTCACGACGGTGACGAACAAACGCAGCGATAATCTCTTTCAGGTTCATGATCTTCGGCTGGCCATGGTGCAGCGCAACCATGTTGATACCGAAAGAAACCTGCAGTTGGGTCTGGGAGTAGAGGTTATTCAGCACCACTTCCCCGACCGCATCGCGTTTCACTTCAATCACGATGCGCATACCGTCTTTATCAGACTCGTCACGCAGCGCGCTGATGCCTTCAACGCGTTTGTCTTTTACCAGCTCGGCAATTTTCTCGATCAGGCGTGCTTTGTTCACCTGATACGGAATTTCATGCACGATGATGGTTTCACGACCGGTTTTCGCGTCAGCTTCGACTTCTGCACGTGCGCGAATGTATACCTTGCCGCGACCGGTACGGTAAGCTTCTTCGATACCACGACGACCATTGATGATCGCTGCGGTCGGGAAGTCCGGACCCGGAATATGTTCCATCAGCCCTTCAATGCTGATGTCTTCATCGTCAATATATGCCAGACAGCCGTTGATCACTTCCGTCAGGTTGTGCGGCGGAATGTTGGTTGCCATACCTACCGCGATACCGGACGAACCGTTCACCAGCAGGTTAGGAATTTTGGTCGGCATGACGTCTGGAATGCGTTCGGTGCCGTCGTAGTTATCGACGAAATCAACCGTTTCTTTTTCCAGGTCAGCCATCAGCTCGTGGGCGATTTTCGACATACGGATTTCCGTATAACGCATCGCAGCTGCGGAGTCGCCATCGACAGAACCAAAGTTACCCTGACCATCCACCAGCATGTAGCGCAAGGAGAATGGCTGCGCCATACGAACAATGGTGTCGTAAACGGCGGTATCACCATGAGGGTGGTATTTACCGATTACGTCACCAACGACACGGGCAGATTTTTTATAGGCTTTATTCCAGTCGTTGCCCAATACGTTCATGGCGTAAAGTACGCGACGGTGTACCGGCTTCAGGCCATCTCGGACGTCCGGCAGCGCACGGCCAACAATGACCGACATCGCATAATCCAGATAGGAGCTCTTCAGCTCTTCCTCAATGTTGACCGGTGTAATTTCTCTCGCAAGGTCGCTCATCTAACCGCTATCCCTCTACTGTATCCCGGATTCAAAGGTCGCAAATTATAACACACCCGTGCAGATTCAGGTAAATGGATTCCCCCAGACAGAGGCTTTATTCATCCCGTCAGGCTGATATACTCGTTTGTATTGCTAATTTAGGAGTAGAAGCCCCAATGAATGCCGAAAAACAGCCGGTAACTCACAACGTTGACCATGAAGAAATTGCCAAATTTGAAGCAGTCGCGTCGCGCTGGTGGGATCTTGAGGGTGAATTTAAGCCTCTGCACCGCATAAACCCGCTGCGTCTGGGCTATATCGCCGAACGGTCAGGTGGTCTGTTTGGTAAAAAGGTACTCGACGTCGGCTGCGGCGGCGGGATTCTGGCAGAAAGCATGGCGCGTGAAGGCGCAACGGTCACCGGCCTGGATATGGGGTTTGAACCGCTCCAGGTGGCAAAACTGCATGCGCTGGAAAGCGGCATTCATGTTGAGTATGTGCAGGAGACTGTCGAAGAACACGCCGAGAAACATGCGCATCAGTATGACGTCGTCACCTGTATGGAAATGCTGGAACACGTACCGGACCCGCAGTCGGTGGTCAGAGCCTGCGCCAGGCTGGTGAAACCCGGCGGCGAAGTATTTTTCTCCACGCTCAACCGTAACGGTAAGTCCTGGTTGATGGCTGTGGTCGGCGCGGAATATATTCTGCGCATGGTGCCGAAAGGTACGCACGATGTGAAAAAATTTATTAAGCCGGCTGAATTGTTACAGTGGGTCGACCAGACGGTGTTGAAGGAACGTCACATGACCGGTCTGCATTACAACCCCATTACCAACACCTTCAAACTGGGCCCCGGCGTGGATGTGAACTATATGGTACATACCACCGCCAGGGTTGATTAACCGCTCCTGTAGGCCGGATAAGGCGCGCCAGCGACGCCATCCGGCATGCTAACGGGAACAATGCCTGATGGCGCTTCGCTTATCAGGCCTACAAATCCTGTGCCAGATCATAAGAACTTTCTTTGCCTTAGATGAAGAAATCAGCACTCGATCAAATTTTCTATTTTTTTTCTCAATTATTGACATCCCCGCCAGGCCTTATAAGACGCGCACTTAGCGATCCTTACCCTTTTGCAACCTCAATTTAACCTCAAAATCAACTCTTGTGCTGAAAAGAATCCCTACTAGAATACTCACCATATAGCGTCTATTTTATCAAACAACCCCTACATATAGTATTTATCCACAGACTTAGTCACAACGTGGCACTGTGGATAATATGGGGGATATTTTTTCTTTCACGGACAGGTAAAAAACCACATGAATCAGAGTCTGCTGGTGACAAAGCGTGATGGTAGTACAGAGCGCATCAATCTCGACAAAATCCATCGAGTTCTGGATTGGGCGGCAGAAGGACTGAATAACGTATCGATTTCACAGGTCGAGTTGCGCTCCCACATTCAGTTTTATGACGGTATCAAGACTTCCGATATCCATGAAACGATCATCAAAGCTGCTGCAGACCTGATCTCCCGCGACGCGCCGGATTATCAGTACCTGGCTGCTCGCCTGGCCATTTTCCACCTGCGTAAAAAAGCCTACGGCGAGTTTGAGCCGCCAAAACTGTTCGACCATGTTGTGAAAATGGTTGAAATGGGCAAATACGACAATCATCTGCTGGAAGACTACACGGAAGAAGAGTTCAAGCAGATGGACTCGTTCATCGAGCACGACCGTGATATGACCTTCTCTTATGCTGCGGTAAAGCAGTTAGAGGGCAAATATCTGGTGCAAAACCGCGTCACCGGTGAAATTTATGAAAGCGCACAGTTCCTCTACATTCTGGTAGCGGCTTGCCTGTTCTCGAACTATCCGCGTGAAACCCGTCTGCAATACGTTAAACGTTTCTACGACGCCGTTTCTACGTTCAAAATCTCTCTGCCGACGCCAATTATGTCCGGCGTGCGTACCCCTACGCGTCAGTTCAGCTCCTGCGTACTGATCGAGTGCGGCGACAGCCTGGACTCCATCAACGCAACCTCCAGCGCAATTGTGAAATACGTTTCTCAGCGTGCCGGTATCGGCATTAACGCCGGTCGCATCCGTGCGCTGGGTAGCCCAATTCGCGGCGGTGAAGCGTTCCACACCGGCTGTATTCCGTTCTACAAGCATTTCCAGACTGCGGTGAAATCCTGCTCTCAGGGTGGCGTACGCGGTGGTGCAGCCACGCTGTTCTACCCGATGTGGCATCTGGAAGTAGAAAGCCTGCTGGTGCTGAAAAACAACCGTGGCGTAGAAGGTAACCGCGTCCGTCACATGGACTACGGTGTGCAGATCAACAAGCTGATGTACACCCGTCTGCTGAAAGGCGGCGACATCACCCTGTTCAGCCCATCCGACGTCCCAGGCCTGTACGATGCGTTTTTCGCCGACCAGGACGAATTCGAGCGTCTGTACACCCAATATGAAAACGACGACAGCATCCGCAAACAGCGCGTGAAAGCGGTTGAGCTGTTCTCGCTGATGATGCAGGAACGCGCTTCTACTGGTCGTATCTACATTCAGAACGTTGACCACTGCAACACCCACAGCCCGTTTGATCCGGCTGTCGCACCGGTACGCCAGTCCAACCTGTGTCTGGAAATCGCACTGCCGACCAAACCGTTGACCGATGTGAACGACGAAAACGGTGAAATCGCGCTGTGTACGTTATCCGCATTCAACCTGGGTGCTATCGACAGCCTGGATGAGCTGGAAGAACTGGCCGTACTGGCTGTGCGTGCTCTTGATGCGCTGCTGGATTACCAGGATTATCCAATTCCGGCCGCTAAACGTGGCGCCATGGGCCGTCGTACGCTGGGTATTGGCGTAATCAACTACGCCTACTGGCTGGCGAAAAACGGTAAGCGTTACTCTGACGGCAGCGCGAATAACCTGACCCATAAAACCTTTGAAGCCATTCAGTATTACCTGCTGAAAGCCTCTAACGAACTGGCAAAAGAGCAAGGCGCATGCCCGTGGTTCAACGAAACCACCTATGCGCAGGGTATTTTGCCGATCGATACCTATAAGAAAGATCTGGATGCCATTGCCAACGAGCCGTTGCACCTGGACTGGGAGCAACTGCGTGAGTCCATTAAGACCCACGGTCTGCGTAACTCCACGCTTTCTGCGCTGATGCCGTCGGAGACCTCTTCGCAGATCTCCAACGCAACTAACGGCATTGAACCACCGCGCGGCTACGTGAGCATTAAAGCATCCAAAGATGGCATTCTGCGTCAGGTTGTGCCGGACTACGAACACCTGCACGACGCGTACGAACTGCTGTGGGAGATGCCGAACAATGATGGGTATCTGCAACTGGTAGGGATCATGCAGAAATTTATCGATCAGTCGATTTCTGCCAACACCAACTACGATCCGTCACGTTTCCCGTCCGGAAAAGTACCGATGCAGCAGTTGCTGAAAGACCTGCTCACCGCCTACAAATTTGGTGTCAAAACGCTGTATTATCAGAACACCCGTGACGGTGCGGAAGATTCTCAGGACGATCTGGTGCCGTCCATTCAGGACGACGGCTGCGAAAGCGGCGCTTGTAAGATCTGATGAATGATGCCGGGCGGCGCTACGCTTGCCCGGCCTATAAATTAATTCGCG
Source organism: Citrobacter sp. HN-141 (assembly GCF_033341895.1). Lineage (NCBI taxonomy): Bacteria > Pseudomonadati > Pseudomonadota > Gammaproteobacteria > Enterobacterales > Enterobacteriaceae > Citrobacter > Citrobacter sp. HN-141. Next base: position 264,992 of record NZ_JAWPBF010000001.1, read on the forward strand.
GTAATGTAAGTCGGGTAAGCGAAGCGCGTCCGGCAATACATTCCAGACAGGATTCACATCAATGGCATACACCACTTTTTCACAGACGAAAAATGACCAGCTTCTGGAACCGATGTTTTTCGGCCAGCCGGTGAACGTCGCCCGCTACGATCAGCAAAAATATGACATCTTCGAAAAACTGATCGAAAAGCAGCTCTCTTTCTTCTGGCGTCCGGAAGAAGTCGACGTTTCACGTGACCGCATTGACTTCCAGGCACTGCCGGAACATGAAAAACATATTTTTATCAGCAACCTGAAATATCAGACGCTGCTGGACTCTATTCAGGGTCGTAGCCCGAACGTGGCGCTGCTGCCGCTGATTTCTATCCCTGAGCTGGAAACCTGGGTGGAAACGTGGGCATTTTCCGAAACTATTCACTCCCGCTCTTATACCCATATCATCCGTAATATCGTTAACGATCCCGCGGTGGTGTTCGACGATATCGTCACCAACGAACAGATCCAGAAACGCGCGGAAGGCATTTCCAGCTACTACGATGAGTTGATCGAGATGACCAGCTACTGGCATCTGCTGGGCGAAGGCACGCATACGGTCAATGGTAAAACGGTTGTCGTCAATCTGCGTGAACTGAAGAAAAAACTGTATCTGTGCCTGATGAGCGTTAACGCGCTGGAAGCTATTCGCTTCTACGTCAGCTTTGCCTGCTCTTTCGCTTTTGCGGAACGCGAACTGATGGAAGGCAATGCAAAAATCATTCGTCTGATTGCCCGTGATGAAGCCCTGCATTTGACCGGCACCCAGCATATGCTGAACCTGCTGCGCAGCGGTGTCGACGATCCAGAGATGGCCGAAATTGCCGAAGAGTGTAAACAAGAGTGCTATGACCTGTTTGTACAGGCCGCGCTGCAGGAAAAAGAGTGGGCAGATTATCTGTTCCGTGACGGCTCGATGATCGGTCTGAACAAAGATATCCTGTGCCAGTACGTTGAGTACATCACCAATATCCGTATGCAGGCTGTTGGTCTTGATCTGCCATTCCAGACACGCTCTAACCCGATCCCGTGGATCAATACCTGGCTGGTATCCGATAACGTCCAGGTTGCACCGCAGGAAGTGGAAGTCAGCTCTTATCTGGTCGGCCAAATCGACGCCGAAGTTGATACCGACGACCTGAGTAATTTCCAGCTCTGATGGGCCGCGTGACTCTGCGCATCTCTGGCACACAACTGCTGTGCCAGGATGAACATCCTTCCCTGCTCGCCGCGCTCGAATCGCACAACGTTGAAGTCGAGTATCAGTGCCGTGAAGGTTACTGCGGTTCCTGCCGTACCCGCCTGGTGGCGGGACAGGTTGACTGGATTGCGGAACCTCTGGCGTTTATTCAGCCGGGTGAGATATTGCCCTGCTGTTGCCGGGCAAACGGGGATATTGAGATTGAAATGTAGTGCTTAGTGGACTTCATGCGCGGAGACCAGTACCACGTCGCCGCGTTTTTTCATCTGCATAATATACAATGCCCCTGCCAGCACCACCAGCAAAGCCCCAACCAGGTAAATCGCCCGATACCCCACGCCTTCGACCATCATCCCCATGATGAACGCACCAATGGCCATTCCCGCGTCCATTGCATTGAAAAACAGCGAATTGGCCACACCGATTTTGTGCGGCTCCACCGAGCTAATAATTTGTGTCTGAAACACAGGCGTCACTGAGCCATAGCCGATACCAATTAATCCACCGGCCAGAATCATCATCATACTCCCGTTGGTGTAGCCCAACGCCACCAGCCCAACGGTGAAGGCCAGCAAGCACGGGTAAACCACGTATTTCGGCCCTTTTTTATCACAAATATTGCCGGTAAAGGTCCGGCAGACCATCAGGCAAATAGCGTAGCAAAGCAGGAAATTACTGGCGGCCGCCATCAAATCCAATTCGCGGGCATACAATGCAAGGAAGGCTGAAACGCCCGCATAGGAAAAGGTCATAAAGAATGTCACCATCGCGAAAGGCAGCGCAGCGCGGTCAAACATGGCAGCAAAGCCCAGCTTCGGTTTAGAACCATCAGCGTGACGAATCACCGGCGGTACGGCGACAATCAGCGACAGCCCAATCCCCAGCGCCGCCACAGCCGTACACAGCCAGAATGCGGCGGTGTAGGCTTCCCAGCGCGCCATGTTCAGCCCGACCCATGGCCCAACCACCATTGCCAGTCCCATGGCTAAAGAGAAAAAACTGATGCCCTCCCCACGTCGGGAGGCCGGTATCAACCGCGCGGAAATCGTTCCTTTTACCGTGGTTATAACGCCAAACGTTACACCATGAAGCACCCGAATCAGCAGGAGTGATTCAATTGAATGGCAAACCGGATACAGCGCAGTGACCACCAAAAAGGCCAGAGAAGAGAGCACCAGAATCGTTTTATTCGAATATTTCCCCACCCACTGCCCGGCAAAAGGACGGACAAGAATGGCAGCACCCAAAAAGAACGTGACTAATAAACCGGCCTTATCAGGAGTCGCATGCAGGCGATCCGAAATATAGATCGGAAGCAGGGTCAGCAGGACATAAAAAACAAAAAAGATAATAAAGCTGATAATCGTTATTGCCCAAAAATCCTTCGTCCACAGTTTTTCTTTCATTTTCGACAACCTGTTCAGACGGCGCACACAGGCAACGCTCAGCTCAACTGAACCACGGACAGGTGCGTCAAAATATGATTTATACCCGTCATACTTCACGTTGCTTACGTGTTGGCTACGCCAATTATTTTGGGTACTGAATGTAGAAAGTCAGTATAAACAGGCCTATGCTATTAGAGAAATTAATCATTTTAATTATATTAATTAGAGATAACTAATGACACTAACGCAGATCCACGCCCTGCTTGCCGTTCTTGAGTACGGAGGTTTTACCGAAGCCAGCAAGCGGCTCTATATGACCCAATCGGCAGTGAGTCAGGCTATTTCAGCGCTTGAAGAAGAGCTGGGCATCGATATTTTGATCCGTGAGCGTCGAAAAGATATTCAGCTAACGCCAGCAGGTTCCCGACTTATCCCACATCTGCGGGAGATTATCGTGCAAACGCACGCGGTCAAAGAGATTGCCGAGCAGGAGAAGCAAAACCCAATTCGTACCCTGCACATTGGCTGTTTTCCCAGCGCCTGCGCCTGCATTTTGCCCGGCATCATCCGCTACTTTGAGCACCAGCACCCTACTATCAAAATCATACCCTACGAAGAAAACAGCAACGAGATTGTGGATTCACTCCGCAATGGCAGCATTGATGCAGGCTTTGTACACTTCCCGGTCAGTAATATGTATTGCGTACCGGTCATTCGCGACAAATTTACCGTAGTGGTTCCCGAAAGCCACCCGCTGGCAACCAACACGACCGTTTCGCTGGAAGAACTGATGGGAGAGCCGCTGATTATCAGTAAAGGCCGCTATGAATTAAGCATCATGACGTTGTTTAAAGAAAAAGGGATTGAGCCAGTTATTAAATACGAATTTAACCACCCGGATACCGCAATGAGCTTTATTCGCCAGGGGCTGGGGATTGCATTATTACCGGAACTCACGCTGAAGGCAGTAGGCGGGGAAATTCGCTCAGTGGCGCTGGAGCCAACGTTTTATCGACAAATATCATTATTGGCAAAAGAGCCGCCGGTAGACGGCAGCCCTTTATTTCTACTGCAGGCATATATGGAATCGTTGACTGCTGACGGCCTCATCTAGCAATCTGCTCACGCTTCACCAATAAGGCCTGCGAAAATACGTTCATCGCAGGCCTTCTGCCGTTACTCTTTATGCAGGAATTTCACCGCTTTGTCGGGGAAGTCGGTGAACAGCCCGTCAACGCCCGCCTTGTTGTACAACACGTCATACAACTGGTTTACATCCGTTGCATAATCCGGCAGCTGATCGGCACGAACAGTATAAGGATGCACCACCATCTTGTTCTGGTGCGCGTCCTGTACCATACCCGTTAATGAGATATTGCCCTTACTGGACTTCTCATCAACCAGCATATGGTAGTCCGGCCCAATGCCGTCCGCATACTCCGCCACCTGCTTCATGGCACCCGGTTTGAACATCCAGTCGTAGTTGTAATTCACCCAACTACCGTCTGGTTTTTTCTCCTGAGTTTCATTCCAGTCAGTGTACGCAATCAACTGCACCAGATTGAGATCCATCCCCATCTTCGGTTCCAGTTCATTTTTGATGCGTTTTAACTCCGCAACATCAAAGCACTGCAGATAGACATTGTCTTGTTTACCGGTGTACCCGTACTTTTTCAGCACTTCCAGCGTCTTAGCGGCGATGTCCTTCCCTTCCTGGTGATGGAACCACGGCGCTTTCATTTCCGGGTAAATGCCGATGTTTTTGCCGGTTGAATGATTTAATCCCTGAACAAACTCAATTTCTTCTTCGAAAGTGTGCACACGGAAATCAGATTTACCCATCGGGAAACGCCCTGGATATGTCTGTACCTTTTTGCCATTTTCGATATCAAAACCTTCGGTAAATTTCAGCGATTTGATCTCATCCAGCGTAAAGTCGATGGCATAGTAACGCCCATCTTTACGCGCACGATCCGGAAAGCGCTCAGCAACATCGGTTACGCGGTCAAGATAGTGGTCATGCAGGACAACCAGATGATCATCCTTGGTCATCACCAAATCCTGCTCCAGAAAATCCGCGCCCTGAGCATAAGCCATCGCTTTCGCAGGCAGCGTGTGCTCGGGTAAATATCCGCTGGCGCCACGGTGTGCAATGACAATTTTATCTGCGGCAACCGCCGCACTGCTAACAACCATACCTGCCAGCATCAGCGCGACGCTGAGACTTTTCAATGTGGTTTTCATTCATTAGCCCCCGTTACGCTTCAGCATCATTTCTGCATGATGGCGTTTTTCACCAATCATAACGACCACCAGCAGAACCACCGCCAGTACGCTACCGCCAATCATCACCATGAAGCCGCCATCCCAGCCGAAGAAGTCAACGGTGTAACCTACAATGGCGCTCGCCGCGACAGAGCCACCCAGGTAGCCGAACAGTCCGGTGAAGCCTGCCGCCGTCCCCGCCGCTTTTTTCGGTGCCAGTTCCAGCGCATGCAGACCGATCAACATGACCGGGCCGTAGATCAGGAAGCCGATGATAATCATACAAGCCATATCCACGTTCGGATTGCCTGCCGGGTTCATCCAGTAAACGACCGTCGCGATGGTGACCAGCGTCATAAAGAACACGCCGGTGGCACCACGGTTACCGCGGAAGACTTTATCCGACATCCAGCCGCACAGCAGCGTACCTGGGATACCGGCATACTCATACAGGAAGTAAGCCCAGGACGATTTATCCAGTGCAAAATGCTTCACTTCTTTCAGATAGGTCGGTGACCAGTCCAGGATACCGTAACGCAGCAGATAGACGAACACGTTGGCGATAGCGATATACCACAACAGTTTGTTCGGCAGTACGTATTGCATGAAGATCTGCTTCGCAGTCAGCTCTTCTTCCGCTTTTTCGTTGTAATCATCCGGATAGTCGTTCTTGTACTCTTCGATTGGCGGCAGGCCACAGGACTGCGGCGTATCACGCATCATCGCAAAGGCGAACAGCGCAACGACTATCGCACCAAAGGCAGGCATGTACAGCGCCGCTTTCCAGTCGTTAAACCAGGCCATACCCAACAGGAACAGCAGCGGAGGCAGACCGCCACCGACGTTATGCGCACAGTTCCAGACGGAAACGATGCCGCCACGCTCTTTCTGCGACCACCAGTGCACCATGGTACGGCCACACGGCGGCCACCCCATCCCCTGGAACCAACCGCAGAGGAACAGCAGCACAAACATGACGGCAATGCTGGATGTCGCCCACGGCACGAAGCCCATGAACAACATCACCGCAGCAGCCAGAATCAGGCCCGCGGGCAGGAAAACGCGCGGATTCGAGCGATCCGAGACGGACCCCATGATGAATTTCGAAAATCCGTATGCAATGGAGATACCGGACAACGCAAAGCCCAGATCGCCACGAGAGAAACCCTGTTCAACCAGATACGGCATGGCCAGAGCAAAGTTCTTACGTACCAGATAGTACGCGGCATAACCGAAAAATATCCCCAGGAAAATCTGCCAGCGCAATCGACGATAAGTCGGATCGATCTCCGCTGCAGCTAAACGCGCTTTGTGTGGCGCAGGTTTAAAAATGCTCAACATATATAGTAGCCTCCGTGGCCGTCTTTCATTCGAAGGAAACACTGCAGATTGCCGTAACAACCCTACCGCTCCCAGTGTGGCCGCGATGTTAAGGAAACATTCCGGGCAATAATGTGAATTGCAGCACAGATTGTTACACATTTATGACAAATGTTCATAAAAGCGCACGGAATCACGTTTCATTTTCGAATTATGAGCGATTATGCGCGAAATCAAACAATCCATGTTTTTTATGTGGCTAAATGATAAAAAACGAACTGTGAGGAAAAACAATGAAAACTCGCGACTCGCAAACAAGTGACGTGATTATCATTGGTGGAGGAGCAACAGGTGCAGGGATCGCACGCGACTGTGCTCTGCGCGGATTGCGCGTCATCTTAGTAGAACGCCACGATATCGCGACAGGCGCAACGGGCCGTAACCACGGTCTGCTGCACAGCGGAGCACGTTACGCCGTTACTGACGCTGAATCTGCCCGCGAATGCATTAGCGAAAACCAAATTCTGAAACGTATCGCCCGCCATTGTGTTGAGCCGACGGACGGTCTGTTTATTACGCTGCCGGAAGATGAACTCTCTTTCCAGGCCACCTTTATTCGTGCCTGTGAAGACGCGGGCATCCGCGCAGAAGCGATCGATCCCCAACAGGCGCGTATTATCGAACCTTCGGTAAACCCGCAACTGATTGGCGCAGTGAAAGTACCAGACGGTACCGTTGATCCTTTCCGCTTAACCGCCGCCAACATGCTGGATGCACGAGAGCACGGTGCGATCATCTTAACAGCCCATGAAGTGACGGGGCTGATTCGTGAAGGTGCGACGGTGTGCGGGGTGAACGTACGCAACCATCTGACGGGCGAGATGCAGTCTCTGCATGCGCCGGTGGTCGTGAATGCCGCCGGGATCTGGGGGCAGCGCATTGCGGAATATGCCGATCTGAGCATCCGTATGTTCCCGGCGAAAGGTTCTCTGTTGATCATGGACCATCGTATAAATCAGCATGTTATCAACCGCTGCCGTAAGCCATCTGACGCCGATATTCTGGTGCCTGGCGATACCATTTCGCTGATCGGTACAACCTCGCAGCACATTGATTACGACGATATCGACAGCAACCGCGTCACCGCAGAAGAGGTGGATATTCTGCTGCGTGAAGGTGAGAAGCTGGCGCCAATTATGGCGAAAACTCGCATCCTGCGTGCTTACTCCGGTGTGCGTCCGCTGGTGGCCAGCGACGACGACCCGACCGGTCGTAATGTCAGCCGCGGAATTGTACTGTTCGATCATGCACAGCGCGACGGACTGGACGGATTTATCACCATTACCGGTGGCAAACTGATGACCTATCGCCTGATGGCAGAATGGGCCACCGACGCAGTGTGCCGTAAACTGGGCAATTCTCGCCCTTGTACGACCGCAGAGACAGCACTGCCGGGCTCGCAGGAGTCAACCGAACACACGCTTAAACGCGTGATCTCATTGCCTGCGCCACTGCGCGGCTCGGCGGTCTACCGTCACGGCGACCGCACCCCGGCATGGCTTAGCGAAGGCCGTCAACATCGCAGCCTGGTCTGTGAATGCGAAGCGGTCACCGCAGGTGAAGTGCAATACGCCGTCGAGAATTTAACCGTCAACAGCCTGCTCGATTTGCGTCGCCGTACCCGCGTCGGGATGGGGACGTGTCAGGGCGAATTGTGCGCCTGCCGCGCCGCAGATTTGCTACAACGTTTTAATGTCACCACCGCCGCACAATCTATCACCCAGCTTTCTGAATTCCTCAACGAACGCTGGAAAGGCGTGCAGCCTATCGCGTGGGGAGATGCACTGCGCGAAAGCGAGTTCACCCGCTGGGTTTATCAGGGATTATGCGGTCTGGAAAAGGAGCACCAGGATGAAATTTGATACCGTCATTATCGGCGGCGGTCTCGCCGGGCTGATGTGTGGCCTGCAACTGCAAAAAAGCGGGTTGCGCTGCACGATTGTTACCCGCGGCCAAAGCGCCCTGCACTTCTCCTCCGGCTCACTGGATTTGCTCAGCAACCTGCCGGATGGCCAACCGGTAACCGACATTGAAGCGGGGCTGAATGCACTGCGTACTCAGGCTCCGGGTCATCCTTATAGCACCATCGGAACTCACAACGTTCTGGAACTGGCCCAGCAGGCGCAGAATCTGTTGGAAGCGTGCGGAACACATTTGCACGGTAAGGTTCATCAGGCTCATCAACGTGTAACACCGTTGGGAACCCTGCGTTCAACCTGGCTTAGTTCAGCGGAAGTGCCGGTCTGGCCGTTATCAGCACAACGTGTCTGTGTGGTGGGAATCAGCGGCTTACTGGATTTCCAGGCGCACCTTGCCGCGGCCTCACTGCGCCAGCGTAACCTCAGCGTCGAAACAGCTGAAATCGATTTGCCAGAACTGGATGTCCTGCGTGATAACCCAACCGAATTTCGCGCCGTCAACATTGCACGTCTGTTAGATAACGAAGATAAATGGTCGCTGCTCTATGACGCCCTGCTGCCAATCGCAAAAACCTGCGACATGATAATTATGCCAGCCTGTTTCGGCCTGGCTGACGATCGGCTCTGGAAGTGGCTCAACGACCGCCTGCCCTGCTCACTGATGTTATTACCCACTTTACCGCCGTCAGTGCTGGGCATGCGCCTGCATAACAAATTGCAGCGCCAGTTTGTACGCCAGGGTGGGGTGTGGATGCCGGGCGATGAAGTGAAAAAAATCACCTGTCAGGATGGCGTTGTCAGCGAAATCTGGACCCGCAACCATGCCGATATTCCATTGCGCCCACGCTTCGCCGTGCTCGCCAGCGGTAGCTTCTTTAGCAGCGGACTGGTCGCCACGCGGGAGGCCGTTCATGAGCCGATTCTCGGTCTGGATGTACAACAAACCGCCACACGTGCGCAGTGGTATCAGCGTGACGTCTTTGATCCGCAACCGTGGCAACAGTTTGGCGTAACTACCGATGCTGAACTGCGTCCATCGCTTGCAGGAAAAACAGTAGAGAATATGTTTGCCATCGGATCGGTACTTGGCGGTTTTGACCCTATCGCCCAGGGTTGCGGAGGCGGAGTGTGCGCAGTGAGCGCTTTACACGCCGCACATCATATTGCGAAACGTGCAGGAGGCCAGCAATGAGCGACACACGTTTTGAAAGTTGTATCAAATGCACAGTGTGCACCACAGCCTGCCCGGTAAGCCGTGTCAACCCAGGGTACCCAGGTCCTAAACAAGCCGGGCCTGACGGTGAACGTCTGCGGTTGAAAGATGGTGCGTTATATGACGATGCGCTGAAATATTGCATCAACTGCAAACGCTGTGAAGTGGCCTGCCCTTCGGATGTCAAAATTGGCGATATCATTCAACGCGCACGAGCCAAATACGACACGACGCGTCCGTCGATACGTAACTTTGTCTTAAGCCATACCGATTTGATGGGCAGTGTTTCTACGCCATTCGCCCCCATCGTGAACACCGCGACTTCACTGAAACCGGTGCGTCAGCTTCTTGATTATGCACTAAAAATCGATCATCGCCGTACGCTGCCGAAGTACTCCTTCGGGACCTTCCGTCGCTGGTATCGCAGCATAGCCGCGCAACAGGCGCAGTTTCAGGATCAGGTCGCGTTTTTCCACGGTTGTTTTGTGAACTACAACCATCCGCAACTCGGTAAAGATCTGATAAAAGTGCTGAACGCGATGGGTACCGGCGTACAACTGCTGAGTAAAGAGAAATGCTGTGGCGTACCACTGATCGCCAACGGTTTCACCGATAAAGCACGTAAGCAGGCGGTAAGTAACGTGGCTTCACTGCGAGAAGCGATTGACGGAAAAGGCATCCCGGTTATTGCCACCTCTTCAACCTGTACCTTTGCGCTACGCGATGAATACCCTGAAGTGCTGGATGTCGACAACTCAGGCCTGCGCGAACATATTGAACTGGCTACACGCTGGCTGTGGCGCAAGCTGGACGAAGGGAAAACCTTACCGCTGAAAACGTTGCCGCTAAAAGTGGTCTATCACACACCCTGTCATATGGAGAAAATGGGCTGGACACTCTATACGCTGGAACTGCTGCGACAAATTCCTGGACTTGAACTGACAGTGCTGGATTCACAGTGCTGTGGGATCGCCGGAACGTACGGATTTAAAAAGGAAAACTATCCGACGTCACAGTCAATCGGCGCACCGTTATTCCGCCAGATTGAAGAAAGCGGCGCGGATATCGTCGTGACCGACTGCGAAACGTGTAAATGGCAGATTGAGATGTCTACCAGTAAGCGCTGCGAACATCCGATCACCCTGCTTGCCAAAGCGTTGGGTTAAACCTGCTGCCCGGTGTCATTTGCTACCGGGCATTTTTTGCGTAGCCCGTTCCGCTTAATTGAATACGTTGTAGTCGGGCGTATTTATCTCTGATTCACCCACGCAAAGACCCCATTTCCCGCATGCAGCGCATATTAAAAGTGGATACCGTCACGCCATCTTCTCTTTCCGGTGACGGACTACCATGGCTAAATCCACTACATCTACACCGCATGATGCCGTTTTTAAAAAGATAATGTCTTACCCTGAGATGGCTCGGGATTATCTGGATATACAGATCGCGATTTGATGGGATTAGTGGACCGCCTGGTCTCGCTATTAGTTACAAGCACCGCTAATGACAGCCAGCTACAAACGTTACTTAATTACCTGCTACGGTACGGTGACGTTTTTCACGTCAGCGAATTTATCCATGAAGTTGCCGAACGTTCCCCCCATCATAAGGAGAGGTTGATGACAATTGCAGAGAGGCTAAAACAAGAAGGTCACCACAATGGGCTACAACAAGGGATACAACAAGGATTAGCGCAAGGAGTACAGAAAGGTACGCAAGAAGAAGCCTTACGTATCGCGCGCATGATGCTGGAAAAGGGAATTGATCGTGATTTAATTCAGTTAATTACCGGGCTATTGCCTGGCGATACCACCGCATGAACCAGATTGGGAAGGCATTTAGCCTTCCCAATCAATGATTAAATCGTCAACGACTCAACCACTTCGATCCAGCCGTGTTCGCTAGCGATATCCTGATTGTTTAGCCATCGGCGCAGCATATTTAGCGCCATCATCGCGCACACTTCCTGACGAATCGCCAAGCTGTAGCGATTTGCATTCAGCCGTACGCGCAAGGCGTGTGTCCCATCAGGCGTGGCCAGTGCGAAGTTAATATGTTCGTTTTCGAAAGCCGATATCGCGAGTGCCAATCCAGCATAATGTTTGCTGCGTCGCTCGGTTATCCAGTGAGCCGTTTGCGCCAGCGTTTCTTCCTGGGGCGGAACCACTTCACTCGCCAACAGTGGCGCATTCGCACGAGAAAGCTGGAGTGCCACCAGACCACCGGTGAATTGTTCGCTCAGCGTCAGACTGTACTGGCGCTCCTGGAGCTTACGGGCAATTTGCGCAGGTAACCCTTCGGTACCTTCAAAAATCATATTCTGCCCGGCAACGCGCTTCACCTCTGGCCATAGCGCCAGCATCGCTTCACGTTGGGAATCGGGCCCGGTTAACTTCAGCTCAATAATCGGCATCGACGAGCGATATCCCATTGTCACCCCTGGCGGTAAAACCAGAGAGTCCAGGCTCTGTGCCAGATCGCTTTCAGAACGACCAAAGGTCGTTAAGCGCAGGCATAGCGGGGGCTGAGAAAGAGAAAAACGTTCACGCAGGCGCGGCAGGATCTCATGTTCAACCATGACTTTAAATTCTGACGGCACACCCGGCGTAAAGAACATCAGGCAGCGATTAAGCTTCACGGCGAACCCGCAGGCAGTTCCGACCGGATTATTGATAAACTCCGCGCTGGCCGGAAGTTCAGCCTGTTTGCGATTGCTCGGCGCCATCACGCGTCCCCGCTCACGGAAAAAACGCGTCATTTCGGCCAGCCACGCTTCATGCAGCACCAGCCCTTCACCTTTGGCGGTTGCCGCCGCCAGTGCGCTCAAATCATCGCTGGTCGGCCCTAAGCCGCCATTAACGATCAGCACATCAGCATGTTCGCTACGCTCACGCAGAATAGCGACCAAATCATTCAGATTGTCGCCTACCGTATTGCGGCGTGTTAACGGTAATCCCTGATTAAAGAAAAAATCGGCCAGCCAGGCGGCATTGGTGTCGACGATTTGTCCGTGCAACACTTCATCCCCGGTGGATAGCATCTCCACGTTTAACATCGTGTTCTCCTGCTTTTATGATGAAAACACTATAACGCATGGAGGGGGGAAGGCGCGACTGAACGCCGCGCCAGAAATGTTAGAAGCTGGCGTTAACCCCAACGTACGGGCCATCAGCAATTGCGTTATCACGGTTGCCGTCTTTACCTGCCAGGTTCAGGTAACGATAACCGGCTTCAATGCTCAGCGGACGCATAATCGTCAGACGCGCACCGGCATTTGCTTCTTCGTAGCTGTCGATACCGCTGGAGAGTGAGTCCGGGGAGTAGTAGTATTCGCCAAACAGACGGAAACTGTCGCCAATCGGCCACTGTAAACCACCACCGACAGCTGCCGCGTAGCCTTCATCACCGTCTTTCGGGTTGGTATAGATACCTTTCCCACCGACTGTTGCCAGCAGCGGACCCAGAGGGATATTCAGACCAAGGCCAAGCCCTGCAACATCACCGTCGTCATCGTTATGCATCCAGTTGCCGCTAACAGCCAGTCCGGTGGACTCAGTACCCATACCAAAGCCGAGGTTAGTGTAATCTTCGCCAGCCTGACCGCTAATGCTAATCGCATTCGCCGACGCAGAAACAAACAGCATTCCGGCAAAACCCAGTAATAAACTTTTTTTCATTTTCTATCCTTTCCAGCAAGAATCAAAACATAGCCCCAAAACCGCTGGATTGTACTGCCAGATGGCGAGGAATCAATGAGCTAAAAAAGCGATACAATGACATATTGTAACTAAATACTACCCGCAATGTTTCAGTAAGGTTAAGTTCTTACCTGAAATAGACGGTGAAAGGCACCTGATTGCCGTTTTCAACAGACAACCTTCTTTTCCCCGGCAAAGCAGGCTTAAACAGCAATGAAGCGTTTTTTCTGTCGCCTGCAAAAGGTAAGATAAGTTTACGATGGACTCCTCCGCCCTCCCCTACAAGGAACAGACTTATGCGTCAAAGAACGATTGTTTGCCCACTCATTCAAAATGAAGGCTGTTATTTATTGTGCAAAATGGCCGACGATCGCGGTGTTTTCCCTGGCCAGTGGGCGTTGTCTGGCGGCGGCGTTGAGCCAGGCGAACGTATCGAAGAAGCCTTACGTCGGGAAATCAGGGAAGAGCTGGGAGAACACCTCGAGTTATCGCAGATTACCCCCTGGACCTTCAGTGACGATATTCGAACCAAAACCTATGCTGATGGTCGCCAGGAAGAGATTTACATGATTTATCTCATCTTCGATTGTATTTCCGCCAACCGTGAAGTGAAGATTAACGAAGAGTTCCAGGATTTCGCCTGGGTTAAACCGGAAGATCTCGCCCATTACGACCTAAACGTCGCCACACGTAAAACGTTAACATTGAAAGGGTTATTGTAAGTTCACAGGGTGATAGCAGCAAAATATTGACCCTTCAGATCATGGCATTGCACTCATCATTCAGCAGCAGAGCGGCGATGCCATAGCCACGACAAAATACGCGTAAAAATCATTTATTTTCAGACAAATAAAATGTTCTCCTCCGCATTCCTCTTTATATCTCCAACCTTAAACTCTTAAGGATAAATTAACCTTCAGTCTTTAATCTTTGTGGCCTGATGAAATAATTAACGATGCCCCTGTTTATCACTAAAAATAAAACGGCGGTGGCGTTAAATGGCTGAAGGAATAATGATGTCTGACTTTTTGCCTTTCTCCCGTCCGGCAATGGGTGATGAAGAACTTGCCGCAGTTAAGGCGGTTCTGGATTCAGGGTGGATAACCACGGGTCCTAAAAATCAGCAGTTGGAAGACGCTTTCTGCCAGCTCACAGGTAACCAAAACGCTGTTGCCGTCTGTTCCGCGACGGCAGGTATGCACATTACGCTAATGGCGCTGGGTGTGGGTGAAGGCGATGAAGTGATCACCCCGTCGATGACGTGGGTATCTACACTCAACATGATTGTCCTGCTGGGCGCCACACCGGTTATGATCGATGTCGACCGCGATACGCTGATGGTGACCCCTGAACACATTGAAGCCGCTATCACCCCGCGTACCAAAGCCATTATTCCCGTGCATTATGCCGGGGCCCCCGCCGATCTTGATGCCATTTACGCCATCGGTGAACGCTACGGAATCCCTGTTATTGAAGATGCAGCGCACGCCGTCGGAACGTTATACAAGGGTCGTCATGTTGGTGCTCGTGGTACCGCAATCTTTTCCTTTCACGCGATCAAGAATGTGACCTGTGCCGAGGGTGGACTGATTGTTACTGACGACAGCCAGCTCGCTCAACGGCTTCGTAGCCTGAAATTCCACGGCCTGGGGGTAGATGCTTATGACCGTCAAACCTATGGTCGCGCGCCGCAGGCTGAAGTTCTCGCGCCGGGGTACAAGTACAACCTGACAGACATCAACGCCGCCATCGCCCTGGTGCAGTTGAACAAGCTGGATCGCCTCAACGCGCGCCGGGCGCAAATTGCGCAGCAGTATCAACAGGCGCTGGCCGATACGCCGTTTCAACCGCTCACCCTGCCCCAGTGGTCGCATGTGCACGCCTGGCATTTGTTCATCATTCGCGTGGATGAAGCCCGCTGTGGGCTGAGCAGAGATGCTCTGATGGAAGCACTAAAAGCCAGAAATATTGGCACAGGCCTGCATTTTCGCGCGGCCCACACGCAGAAATATTATCGCGAACGTTTCACCGATCTTTCTCTGCCTAATACCGAATGGAATAGCGCACGCATTTGTTCACTGCCGCTATTTCCCGACATGACCGACGATGACACACAACGCGTCATTACGGCACTTCGCCAGATTGCAGGACAATAAGCATGTTTGAAGCCTCACCGATTAGTAAAGTCTCGGTGGTCATTCCCGTTTTTAACGAACAGGAAAGCCTGCCAGAATTAATCAGGCGCACCAGCGCCGCCTGCGAAAAACTGGATACCGAATATGAAATCCTGCTCATCGATGACGGTAGCAGTGACAATTCGGCTCAACTGATGATGGACGCCTCCCAGGCCCCGAACAGCCATATTGTCTCTATTCTGTTGAATCGAAACTATGGGCAGCACTCGGCGATTATGGCCGGTTTCAGCCACGTCACTGGCGACCTGATCATCACGTTGGATGCCGATTTGCAAAACCCGCCAGAGGAGATCCCGCGGCTGGTTGCCACGGCAAAAGAAGGCTTCGATGTCGTCGGAACGGTGCGTCAGAACCGCCAGGACACCCGCTTTCGTAAGACCGCCTCACGGATGATCAATCATCTGATTCAGCGCACCACCGGTAAAGCCATGGGCGATTATGGCTGCATGCTGCGCGCCTATCGCCGTCACATCGTCGATGCCATGTTGCATTGCCAGGAGCGCAGCACCTTTATTCCGATCCTGGCTAACATCTTTGCCCGCCGAGCCACGGAAATCCCGGTGCACCATGCCGAGCGTGAATTTGGCGACTCTAAGTACAGTTTCATGCGTCTGATAAACCTGATGTATGACCTGGTAACCTGCCTGACCACCACGCCATTGCGTATGTTGAGCCTGCTGGGCAGCATCATTGCCGCCACAGGCTTTACCCTGTCGGTCCTGCTTGTTGTTCTTCGCCTGACGCTCGGCCCGCAGTGGGCGGCAGAAGGTGTGTTTATGCTGTTTGCCGTGCTGTTTACCTTTATCGGCGCGCAATTCATAGGCATGGGATTACTCGGCGAATATATTGGTCGCATCTATAACGATGTCCGCGCACGCCCTCGCTATTTTGTTCAACACGTTATCCGTCCACAAACCACGCAGTCAACTGAGGAAAACCGCGCATGAAAGCCGTCGTATTTGCCTATCACGATATGGGATGTCAGGGGGTTCAGGCCCTGTTGGATGCGGGTTATGACATCGCTGCGATTTTTACGCATGCCGATAACCCAGGTGAAAAAGCGTTTTTTGGCTCAGTTTCCCGCCTCGCTGCCAGCGCAGGTATTCCGGTGTACGCTCCGGACGAGGTCAATCACCCGCTGTGGATCGAGCGGATCGGCCAGCTCGCCCCCGATGTGATCTTCTCATTCTACTATCGCCATTTACTCAGCGATGAGATCCTGCGTCTTGCGCCTGCGGGTGCCTTTAATCTGCACGGCTCATTGCTGCCCAAATATCGTGGCCGTGCACCGCTGAACTGGGTATTAGTCAATGGCGAAACCGAAACAGGCGTGACGCTGCACCGCATGGTCAAGCGCGCAGATGCCGGTGCCATCGTCGCCCAACAACGCATTACCATTTCCCCCGATGACGTGGCGTTAACCCTGCACCATAAATTATGCCAGTCTGCCCGCGAGGTACTGGCACAGGCGCTGCCGGCCATCAAAGCCGGTGATTTTCAGGAGTACCCACAACAGGAAGCCGATGCCACCTGTTTTGGTCGCCGCACGCCGGAAGACAGTTTCCTCGACTGGAATAAACCCTGCGCACAACTGCATAACATGGTTCGCGCCGTGTCCGATCCATGGCCGGGTGCATTTAGCTATGCCGGTACGCAAAAATTCACCGTCTGGTCATCGCGCCAAAGTGCAAATACATCTGCGGCGCTGCCAGGAACGGTTATCTCCGTATCACCATTGCTGATTGCATGTGCCGATGGCGCACTCGAAATCATTACCGGGCAAGCGGGTGATGGCATTACCATGCAGGGCTCACAGCTGGCACAAGTTTTGGGTCTGGTCGCCGGTTCCCGCCTCAACAGCCAGCCCGTTTCCGCCAGCAAACGCCGCACCCGGGTTTTGATCCTTGGCGTTAATGGTTTCATTGGCAACCATCTGACTGAACGCCTGCTGCGCGAAGATAACTACGAAATCTACGGGCTTGATATCGGCAGCGATGCGATCGAGCGTTTTCTGCAACACCCACGATTCCATTTCGTGGAAGGCGATATCAGCATTCACTCCGAATGGATTGAATATCATGTGAAAAAATGCGACGTCGTGCTGCCACTGGTCGCCATTGCCACGCCGATTGAATATACCCGCAACCCGCTGCGCGTCTTCGAACTCGATTTTGAAGAAAACCTGAAAATTATTCGTTACTGTGTCAAGTACCGCAAACGCATCATTTTCCCGTCAACATCTGAAGTTTACGGTATGTGTACCGATAAAGATTTCGATGAAGACAGCTCCAACCTGATCGTCGGCCCGGTTAATAAACCACGCTGGATCTACTCGGTCTCTAAACAACTGCTGGATCGCGTCATTTGGGCATACGGTGAAAAAGAAGGGCTACGTTTCACCTTATTCCGTCCGTTTAACTGGATGGGACCGCGTCTGGACAGCCTGAACGCCGCACGTATCGGCAGCTCACGCGCCATTACCCAACTGATCCTGAATCTGGTGGAAGGCTCCCCCATCAAGCTGATTGAAGGTGGTAAGCAAAAGCGCTGCTTTACCGACATTCGTGACGGTATCGAAGCCTTGTTCCGTATCATTGAAAACGACGGCGGGCGCTGTGATGGCGAGATCATCAATATCGGTAACCCGGATAACGAAGCCAGTATTCAGGAACTGGCTGAAATGCTCCTCTCCTGCTTCGAAAAACATCCATTGCGCCAGCACTTCCCGCCGTTTGCTGGTTTCCGCGACGTTGAGAGTAGCAGCTACTATGGCAAAGGCTACCAGGACGTTGAGCACCGCAAACCCAGTATTCGTAACGCCAAACGTTGCCTGAACTGGGAACCAACAATCGAGATGCAAGAAACGGTTGAAGAGACGCTGGACTTCTTCTTACGCAGTGTGGATATCACGGAACACACATCATGACCAAAGTGGGCTTGCGCATAGATGTCGATACATTCAGGGGGACACGCGAAGGCGTGCCCCGCCTGCTGGAGACATTGAACCGGCATAACGTTCGGGCAAGTTTCTTTTTTAGCGTCGGGCCCGACAATATGGGACGCCATCTCTGGCGTCTGGTGAAGCCGCAATTTTTATGGAAGATGCTGCGCTCAAACGCAGCCTCACTCTACGGGTGGGATATTTTACTGGCTGGCACCGCCTGGCCTGGAAAAGAAATTGGCCTGGCCAATGCGGCCATCATTTCACAAGCTGCCCGGTATCACGAAACAGGCTTACACGCCTGGGATCATCATGCCTGGCAATCACGAAGCGGCAATTGGAACGATAAACAGCTGATTGATGATATTTCGCGGGGCATTAATGCGCTCGAAACGATCATCGGCCAACCCGTCACCTGTTCTGCCGTCGCTGGCTGGCGTGCCGACTCGCGCGTGGTCGAGGCAAAAGAAACATTCCATCTGCGCTATAACAGCGATTGCAGGGGAACATCGTTATTCCGTCCTGTACTTGAAACAGGAGAAATGGGGACGCCACAAATTCCGGTCACGCTACCAACATGGGATGAGGTGGTTGGTCAGGAGGTGCAGGCCGCGGACTTCAACGACTATATTCTCTCCCGCATTCAGCGGGACAAAGGCACCCCGGTCTACACGATTCACGCAGAGGTGGAAGGCATTGCTTTTCAGCAGAAATTTGACGATCTGCTCATTCGTGCCGCCGACGCTGGGATTACGTTTTGTCCACTGGGCGAACTGTTACCAGACGATATCAGTACACTGCCAACGGGCCAGATCGTTCGTGGCAAAATACCCGGCAGAGAGGGATGGCTCGGCTGCCAGCAACCCGCGAGTGTGACACCATGAAATCCGCACGTTACGCCCTGGCATTTGTCGCATTTATTGCACTGTATTTTATTTTACCCATCAATAGCCGCCTGCTCTGGCAGCCCGACGAAACGCGCTACGCTGAAATCAGCCGGGAAATGCTGACGTCTGGCGACTGGATCGTCCCACATTTTTTAGGGCTACGCTATTTTGAAAAGCCCATCGCGGGGTACTGGTTAAACAGCATCGGGCAATGGTTGTTTGGCGCAAACAACTTTGGCGTCAGGGCGGGGGCTATTTTTGCAACCCTACTGACTGCACTCCTGGTCGCCTGGCTGGCAATGCGGCTATGGCGTGATAAACGTACGGCCCTACTCTCTGCCGTTATATTTCTAACGTTTTTTTCTGTTTACAGTATCGGAACCTATGCGGTACTTGATCCCATTATCGCGCTGTGGCTGATGGCAGGCATGTGCTGTTTTTGGGAGGGAATGCAGGCCACCACCAGAACAGGTAAAATTGTCGCCTTTTTGCTGTTAGGATTCACCTGCGGCATGGGCGTGATGACCAAAGGCTTTCTCGCGCTCGCTGTCCCCGTCCTCAGCGTGTTGCCATGGGTTTTCGTGCAAAAGCGCTGGAAAGAGATCTTTATTTACGGCCTGTTGTCGATTATCAGCTGTATTGCCATTGTCCTGCCGTGGGGGCTGGCGATTGCACAACGCGAGCCCGACTTCTGGCACTACTTTTTCTGGATTGAGCATATTCAGCGTTTTGCGCAGGATGATGCCCAGCATAAAGCACCATTCTGGTACTACATACCGGTTTTCGTGGCGGGCGCCTTACCCTGGCTCGGGCTACTACCGGGGGCATTGCGTACCGGCTGGCGTGAACGGGATGTTCCACGTAGCGCCTTATACCTGCTGAGCTGGATTATTATGCCGATCCTGTTTTTCAGTATCGCCAAAGGGAAGCTGCCAACCTATATTCTTTCCTGCTTCGCACCGCTGGCGATCCTTACCGCACGGTTTGGCTTGCAGGCGGCTGAAAAAGGTTCTGCAGCGCTGCGCGTCAACGGTTGGATCAACATTCTGTTCGGTGTTATTGGTATTGTCGCCACATTTATCGTGTCCACGCTCGGGCCGTTGAAGACACCGGTCTGGTCGCATATCGAAACGTATAAAGTGTTTTGCTCATGGGGTATCTTTATCACCTGGGCGCTGTTTGGCTGGTATACGCTTAACAACCGTGAAAAAAACTGGAAATTAGCAGCGCTCTGCCCGCTGGGGCTGGCGCTGTTGTTCGGCTTCTCAGTACCGGACCGGGTAATGGAATCCAAACAGCCACAGTTTTTTGTCGAGATGACCAAAGAGTCGCTGGAGTCGAGCCGTTATATTTTCACCGACAGTGTTGGCGTTGCCGCAGGCCTGGCCTGGAGCCTGAAACGCGATGACATCAACATGTACGGGCAAACAGGTGAGTTAAAATACGGCCTTAATTATTCGGATGCCCAGGGACGCTTCGTCAGCCGGGATGACTTTGCCGACTGGTTGGCGCGACATCGTCAGGAGGGGATCATTACGCTCGTGCTGTCAATTTCGAAGGATGAAGATATTAATCAGCTTGCCATTCCCCCCGCCGACTATATCGACAATCAGGGGCGTCTGGTCTTGATTCAGTACCGGCCTAAATGATCTGGCTAACCTTAGTCCTTGCCAGCCTGCTCAGCGTCTGTGGACAATTGTGCCAGAAGCAGGCCACCCGCCCGGTACCCGCCCACGCGCGAACACGCTATATCGCGCAGTGGATTGGTCTGGCGCTGGCCTGTCTGGGACTGGCCATGCTGCTCTGGCTGGCAGTATTGCAGAATATTCCCGTCGGCATCGCCTACCCGATGCTAAGCCTGAACTTTGTATGGGTCACGCTGGCGGCATGGAAAATCTGGCGCGAACCTGTCACAACGCGTCACTGGCTGGGGGTTGGGCTACTCATCACCGGCATCTTTATTCTTGGGAGTGCGGTGTAATGGGCATCTTTTGGGGGCTGTGCAGCGTGATTATTACGTCGGTTGCTCAGCTAAGTCTGGGTTACGCGATGGATAATCTGCCGCCCATGCTGCAACCGCTGGCGTTTATCTCCGCCGTTTTTTCAACCAGCAGCAGCGCATTCGCCTTGTATGGCGGGCTGGTAGGTTATTTACTGTCAGTGATGTGCTGGCATAAAGCCCTGCATCAGCTCGCGCTGAGCAAAGCCTATGCCTTGCTCAGCCTCAGCTATGTGCTGGTGTGGATCGCATCAATGATTTTACCTGGCTGGCAGGGAACCTTCTCAATAAAAGCCCTGGTGGGTGTGCTGTGTATTATGGCGGGATTAATGACCATATTCTTACCTGCCCGCCAACACACGCCCTGAGATCATTTATCGTCAGACAGTTGTCGCAGACGCTCCCATTCTTCACAGAGATACTGTCTGGCATCAATGATTTTAATCACTCGCGATGTGTCACGGTTAATACAATACTGGGCATCTTTTAGCGGTGACAGCAGATCGCCTACTTTTACACGCTCGCAGGCTTGCGCTTCAGCCAGCATTTTCAACGAACCACCGGTATCACAAAGTACAATATAGAGCCTCCCTGCTTTTCGGTTACAGCAAGACTTCTTCACATGCCATTCCATAGCGCACCTTTTGCTAATGATTTTCACAATAGGTTACACTTTAGCAGATAAACTAAAGGACAATGGCCCGGGAATGGCAATTATGCGGGATAAATTTAATGTTTTCTTAAGCTTTACCGCGGGTACGGACCCACTCCAGCAGCGCCCGGCGAGAAATCTTAATACCACCGCTTTTCAATTCTGCGGGTAAGGTTAGCCATCGAACGGGTTGCTGGAAACGTGCCAGCTTATCTTTCACCCATTCAGCCAGATCAATACTTCCGGCTTCGGCATCGTACTCCACAACCGCAACGGGGCGATGGCCAAACTCTTCATCTTCGATTGGCACAATAAAAGCTTGTAGAACATGGGGATGCGATACAATAACGCGCTCCACCTCTTCCGGTTGGATCCCTTCTCCGCCACTAAAAAACAGGTTGTCCATCCGCCCGACAAGGGTTAACTTGCCATCATGCACGATGCCGCGATCGCGGGTGGCAAACCAGCCTTGCGCATTAACCAGCGGATAAAGCTGTCCGTTACGCCAGTACCCTTGCGCCATGCTGGCGGCACGCAGCCAGACTTCATCATCAACAATCCTGACTTCTCTGCCTGGTAGCGCAGAGCCGACATCCGCCTTACCATCGGCTTCTTTCGCACACACCGTGGAGGCAAATTCCGTCAACCCGTAACCGCACCAGCAGCGAATACCCTGCTCACGCGCTTGTTCCGTCAATTCAACAGGAATCGCGGCACCGCCCAGCAACACGGCCTTTAGCGATACCGGTGCGTTATTGACCAACAGTCGCCAAAGCTGCGTGGGAACCAGCGAAGCATGGGTACAACCCGCCAGCATCTGCTCTAACGGCTGCTTATCGCGCACGGTCATACGCGCCCCGGCAAACAACCAGCGCCACATAATCCCCTGACCGGAAACGTGAAATAACGGTAGCGAGAGCAGCCAGTCATCGTTTTCGCCAAATGGCATCAGTGACAGCACCCCCTGCGCACTCGCCAAATGCGCCTGACAGGTATGTACCGCTGCTTTAGGCAGTCCGGTTGAGCCGGAGGTTAACGTCATTGTGCTCAAGCGCTGAGGCAACCAGACGGCAGCATGCTCGCCAGACTGTTCCAGCATTCGCAGCGGTGTCAGTCCCGGGAGCGGACTTTCGCCTTCCAGATCCAGCGCAAAACGCAGCGTCAGATCCGGGATTAACACATCCAGCAACGACTGTGGCAACTGCGGGTTCACAGGTAAAATTCGTGCCCCGCACTGCAACAATGCCAGCCAGGCCAGCAGCGGACGGGGATGATTCCAGGCGCGGAGCAATATGCCATCGCCCTCTTCCACCCCTTGAGCCGCAAAGCCACTTGCCAGACGATCGACTCGCGCACAGAGATCGCCCCAGCTTAACACCTCATCGTTGAGGCGTAAGGCTGGCGCGTCCGCACGAGCCTGTCGCCAGTGACGCCACGGCCAGTCAGTAAAATCAGGCGTATCGGACAATCGCTCCAGGCCCGATGCGCTTGCGCCATCGGGCATTTCCCACTGGGTCATAGCAATCGTTCCAGCGCATCAATCTCAATGCACGGCAACGTACTGCCAGGCCAGGTACGCACCTGCTGGCACTGCATCAGGCTGAGCGTATCCAGACCAGGGATAGTCTGTGGCGTCAACCAGGCAGCAATGCGCGCCAGCTGGGTTAAGCCCAGGCTCGATTCGATAGAGGAGCTGATCACGGCGGTGAGACCGAGCGCGTGTGCGGCTGCAACCTGCTCACGCACCTTGTCGAGGCTACCCGTCAGCGTAGGCTTGATGACGACAGCCTTCACGCCCTCTTCGGACATAAAGGTGAAATCGGCTTCACGCAGACTTTCATCCCAGGCGATGGCAATCCCTGTTTCACGCGAGAACGCACGGGAATCATCACGGGTTTTACACGGCTCTTCGAGGAAGGCAATGCGGCCGCGATACTCAGGATTGACATATTTCGCAAACTGCTGGGCTTTCAGCGGCGTCCACGCACGATTGGCATCGAGCCGCAGGTGCAGTTCCGGGATCGCCTCCAGCAACAGATTGACGACCATACCGTCGCGAACCGCTTCATACAGACCGACTTTTACCTTCGCAACTTTCTCGCCAGGCATGTCTGCCAGTTGCAGCACCAGATCGTCAGGATCACCGGTACACAACGGCGCAGCACGATAGTCCGCCGCCTCAGGCAACGTACCCTCAAGCTCGGCCAGCGCACAGCTAACACCAAATGCAACGGCAGGCAGTTGTGGTAAGGATGAATCCCCCTGCAGCCAACCGTTAACCCAGGCCAGCAGCGCAGTTTGCGCCTCTTCCCAAGTTTCCTGGCTGAAGCCCGGTAGTGGAGAGATCTCTCCCCACCCTTCGTGCTCGCCGTCACGAAGACAAACGTACAGCCCGTCACGCGTTTTTAACCGCCTGTCACGCAAAATCACCCCCGCGTCCATGGGGATCTGCCAACGGTATACCTGCGCGCTACGCATTACGGATTCCGTTTGAATTTGCTGAAATCAGGCTGGCGTTTCTGGTTAAAGGCGTTACGGCCTTCCTGACCTTCTTCCGTCATGTAGAACAGCATGGTCGCGTTCCCGGCCAGCTCCTGCAGACCCGCCTGGCCATCGCAGTCAGCATTCAGTGCGGCTTTCAGGCAACGCAGCGCCATCGGGCTGTTTTGCAGCATTTCACGACACCAGCGCACCGTCTCTTTTTCCAGATCGACCAGCGGAACCACGGTATTGACCAGGCCCATATCCAGCGCCTGTTTTGCATCGTATTGACGGCACAGGAACCAGATTTCACGTGCTTTTTTCTGGCCGACGATACGCGCCATGTAGGATGCGCCCCACCCGCCGTCGAAGGAACCGACTTTCGGGCCAGTCTGACCAAAGATGGCGTTTTCAGCCGCAATGGTCAGGTCACACATCATGTGCAGCACATGGCCACCACCGATGGAATACCCTGCCACCATCGCGACAACCGGTTTCGGACAGGTACGAATCTGGCGCTGGAAGTCCAGTACGTTCAGGTGATGCACACCGGAGTCATCCTGGTATCCGCCGTAATCGCCACGTACTTTCTGATCGCCGCCCGCACAGAACGCTTTGTCGCCCGCGCCGGTCAGAATAATCACGCCGATATTGTCGTCATAGCGCGCATCCGCCAGCGCCTGAATCATCTCTTTGACGGTGACAGGACGGAAAGCATTGCGTACCTGCGGACGATTAATGGTGATTTTTGCGATACCGTCGGTGGATTTCTCATAGCGAATGTCGGTGTAGCCTTCAGAGCAATCGAGCCATTCTACCGGTGCGTAAAGCATTGTTTCATCAGGATAGATCATAAAATGTCCTATAGTCAGCGACGCAGAATCTGAGCCAGACAGTCCACCACGCCAGCGGGATTCTCCCGATGTGCGTTGTGTCCGGCGTTACGAATCACATGGTTCGGTACGGATATTTCCGCCGCCAGAGCGCGGAATTTATCGTCACGTTCACCACATAAATAATAAAACGGAAATGTGCGCGTTTTCAGTTGCACACGTAAATCAGGTTGTACGGCAAGCGAGGTGGCCTCCAGCATTGCCGCCAGCGTTTGCCCATTATTCTGGCTACGCAGAGCGACCAGCGCCTCTCTTTGTGCCGCGTTCAGCGAGGAAAAAACGGGCTGTTGATACCAGTCATTAAACACCTCACGTAGCGGCTCTGCGCGGAAACGCGCAGCCCAGCGGCCATCCGAGAGACGACGCTGAACGCGCGCTTCTTCGCTTTGCAAGCCGGGATGTCCACCTTCAACCACCAGACCACAAAGTCCGGGCATCTCCTGGCAGGCCGCCATCATCGCGACTCTGCCGCCAAGAGAGTATCCCACCAGCCAGTAGTTAAGTATGTTGTAACTAAGTAGAGTGTTACGCAGCAAATCGCTGACATCATCGAACCCGCTCACGCTGATGTCAGCGGAGCCACCGTGGCCAGGCAGGTCGATATACAGCCGCGAATAGTCCGGGAATGCTTCACCGACCGCCTGCCATTCCCGGCGATCGCCGGAAAATCCGTGCAGGAAAACCAGCCAGGGGAAATCCACCTGCCCCGTGTTCGCCTGCGCGTGCAGGATCATAGATGACTGACCTGCGCCAGCAGTTGCTGCAGGGTTTGCGCCCCGTCAGTTTCATTCACTACCAGCTCAATCACCGTTGCCACCGGAGTACGCCAGGCGTTCGTCAGCGCGCTCTCCAGTTGCGCCCAGTTCTCCGGGCGGTGATATTTGAGGTCAAACATAGCCGCGGCATGCTCAAAATGGACGTTCTGCGGCATCAGGTAGAACCGTTCACGTTCGCCTGGCGGGGTTGGCAGCAGAGAGAAAATCTGTCCGCCGTTATTATTCACCACAATCAGGACAAACGGTGCGGAAACCTGGCGCAAAAGCGCCAGCGCATTCAGGTCATACAGCGCGGATAAATCGCCAACAATAGCCAGCGTCGATTTCGCACTGGCACGCTGTACGCCTGCCGCTGTTGATAGCAGACCGTCAATACCGCTCGCACCGCGATTGCTGTAAACCGGAAAACCTGCCGGAAGCTGAGACAGCGCGTCAATCAGCCGTACAACCAGGCTGTTCCCCACGAACAACTGTCCCTGCTCTGGCAGATACTCGCGAATACGGTGCGCCAGCTGTGCTTCGCCAAACGTGTCGCGGCGGGCTTCTACCGCCTGCCATGCCTGTTGCGCCAGACGAGGGATTTCTACGCACCAGGGCTGACGTTTCTCCGCCGGATGCAGCTCCAGCCAATCGCCAACTTTCGCCACCAACCTGCGGCCACGATGATGGGCCGGATCGAGGCGGCCTTCGATATTATCGACAATCCAGTATTCCTGCGGATCGCAGCTAGCCTGCCATTGCAGCAGACGTTTTCCTGTCAGGCTGCTGCCAAGCTGCACCACAATCTGCGCCTGCTGTAACTCAGCGACCGCTTTCGCATTTCCCAGCCACAGGTCGGCGCACGGTAGCGGTTGTCCGGTTTGCGACAGCACATCACCAATAAGCGGCCAGCCTAACGTCTGCGCCCAGAGCGCAACTTTCTTGCCCTCTTCGGCGCTCATGCGCCCGGCAAGTACCACACCACGTTTTTGCCGCCAGAAGAACCAGTCGCGCTGTTTGTCGCTTTCCAGCCGACGCGCTTCGCGCAACCAGGGTTTGTCATCCTGCCACCAGTCGCCCAGGCGCTGCTGCCACTCAATGCCCGTGTCGTCCATCTCGCCATACAGCGGCTCCGCAAACGGGCAGTTAATGTGTACCGCACCGCTGTGCAGTAAGGCCAGAGCGTTATCGAGGGTAGACACCAGCCAGCTTGCCGGAATGTCCTGCGTCGGACGCGGTAAAGAGAGCGTTTGCGACGGATGTGACGCAAACATGCCGGCCTGACGAATCGCCTGGTTAGCGCCACAGTCAATAAGCTCAGGCGGTCTGTCAGCGGTGAGTAAAATCAGTTTTTCACCGGTCAGTCCGGCTTCAATCAGCGCCGGATACAAATTCGCTACCGCCGTACCAGAGGTGACAATAACGGCAACAGGTTGCCTGCTGACTTTCGCCAGGCCTAAGGCGAGATGTCCCAGTCCGCGCTCGTCAAAATGGGTATGATGGATAAAAGCGGGATTTTCCGCTGCCGCTAAAGTCAACGGCGTCGAACGCGAGCCAGGGGCAATGCAAACATGCCTGACGCCGTGGCGAGTGAGTGCTTCCAGAATGACCGCCGCCCAGCGTCGGTTAAATGCGCTTACTGACATGAGATTGTCCGGTATCAATATTGCGACACAGTATAAAGAATCGAATAAATGGATTTTTGATATGAGTCGGGAATATACACGAAATCATTATCCTTCCATCTGTAATAAAGTACGTAACCCTGCCGCTTTATTATCTATTTCTTGCCATTCTTGCTCAGGATCTGAACCGCGCACGATCCCCGCCCCGGCATACAGGCGTACGACATTTGCGCTAATTTTCGCTGAACGTAATGACACGCAAAACTCGCTCTGACGCAGTGAAAGATAACCCGCGGAACCGGCGTACCACTCGCGTTCAAAGGGTTCATTATGTTGGATAAATTCACGCGCCAGCTCGCGGGGAATACCCGCTACGGCTGCAGTAGGCTGTAGCTGTACCAGACAAAGCGTATCGTCGGCCTGATTGAGCGCAGTCCAGATACAGCGGCGCAGATGCTGTACTTTGCGCAGTCTGAGTACCTGCGGCGGCAGGACATCGAGGGTTTGCGTACAGTTCTGCAGCCGTTGGCAAATATCTTCCACCACCAACATGTTCTCACGCTGGTTTTTATCGTCCTTCATCAGCCATTCACCAAGCTGCCAGGCGCGATGATCGTCAGGGTGATTGGCGACCGTTCCGGCCAGCGCCTCAGTGCGCAGTGCCGTGTCACGCCGTCTATACAGACGTTCAGGGGAAGAGCCAAGAAAAGCCGATTCGGCGGAAAACGCCATATAGAAGTGGTAACAGTTGAGATTTAAACGCCGACTGGAGGCCATAACCGCCGCGGCATTAACCGGCTGAGAAAACTGTAAATCGGTCGCACGCGCCAGCACCACTTTGTCGAGTTCTTCCTCAGCAATGGTCTGCGTGGCAAGCTCAATCAGGCGAACCCAACCGTCTTTATCCGGCCAGTGCTGCTCTCCCGTCAAAACCAGACGCAATGTGGGAAGCGGTTTTACCTGCGCAAGCGTTGAAATAAACGCAGCGGCCTGCGCGGCATCTTCACGCAACGACACGTCGCTATACAGGTGGAGTCGTAAGGTCGCAACCCCGGCGCAGCGTCGCCATTCCAGTCGCGGTAGCAATAAATTACCGCGCTGCGGCTCAAACGCATTCAGGCCCCAGATGCGCAGTTCGGGGTGATTATCATATTGGCGTAAAAACCGTTGGGCAGATTCCAGTGAGGAGAATGTCGCCACTGCGCCCAGCACAGCCGCTTCTTCATCGCCGTTACGTTGCTGCCAGTAAAACTGAGGCCAGACGGGCTGGCTGGCCAGCCATCCTAAAGCGTCAAAAGCATCGTTCAGTGGGAAAGGTATGTCGTAAATACGAATGCCAGGTGCTGCCGGTATCTCTTGCGACAAAATGCGCATCAGACTTTCCAGCACAGTAGTGATTGAATGCACGCGGACCTCTCCCTGTTAAAAACCTCTCATTATACGGGGTACTGAGCAGAAAAAGCAGTACCCCCGTATAGGGAGTGCGATGACAGCGCTATATTTATCGCCGTGCCAGCAATAATCCCATCACTAAACCGACTGTCGCCCCCACGCCGATCCCACGCCAGGGTTTTTCGTGTACATAGTCATCGGCCCGGCAAACTGCCTGCTTTGCACGATAATAGTAACTGTCAGAGGCGTGACTAACGCGATTTCTCACCTCTTCTAACGCCTGCTCAGCCCGCGCTTTTAACTCAAGATACTTCTGGTCGGCAGGATCGCCGGAAGAACGTAGCACTTCTGCCAGCGTTTCGCTCAATAATTCCAAATCATCATCAATACGTGACTCGTAAGAATGAAAAGACATTATATTCTCCCTTTCTATTGACGTACCCGCTAACTATAGACGACAGGGGCTGTTTACGCTTGATGCCCCTCACGCGCCATGCCGATATGTGGAATACCATCTTCGTCATAGATCTCCGTGACTGGAACAAACCCAAATTTCGCATAGAACGATTGCAGATGCGCCTGAGCCCCCAGATATAACGCCTTATGCGGCCAATGCTGCGCACAGGAGGCCAGCGTTTGCGTCATTAACTGCTGCCCCAATTTTTCGCCGCGTAGCGCTTCGCTGACAATCACCCGGCCAATCACTACCGGCTCCAGATCATCGTCACTTTTCAGAATCCTCGCATACGCCACCAGTTCATCATTATGCCATCCCAGAATGTGACGGTTCTCGCCGACTAAGTCGTCGCCATCCACGTCCTGATACGGACATTGTTGCTCAACAACGAATACCGCACAGCGAAGCTGAAGAATAGCATACAGCTCCTGAACACTCAGCTTTGCATGATGGAGATCTTGCCAGTGGATCATTGTCTGCCCCTTTGTTGTGATAACCTGAACACCCTGCCTCATTGATGGCGAAAAGTGTAACGTAAAGATGGAATTACTATTTTTAGGTACGTCTGCGGGAGTTCCCACACGTTCTCGCAATGTAACGGCAATATTACTGAATCTGCAACACCCTACTCAGGCAGGTTTGTGGCTTTTTGATTGCGGCGAAGGGACGCAGCATCAAATGCTTAGCACCTCGTTCAACCCGGGCAAACTTGATCGTATTTTTATCAGTCATCTGCATGGCGATCACCTTTTTGGTTTGCCTGGGCTGCTGTGCAGCCGTTCAATGGCCGGAAACGTCCAGCCGCTGACGCTTTATGGTCCGAAGGGATTACGGGAATTTACCGAAACAGCCCTGCGACTGAGCGGTTCCTGGACCGATTACCCGCTGGATATTGTAGAAATTACCGCCGGTGAGGTTGTGGATGACGGCCTGCGCAAAGTGACCGCGTTTCGACTGGAACATCCGCTGGAGTGCTACGGTTTTCGTGTTGAAGAACACGACAAACCCGGCGCGCTTGATGCCAACGCGCTCAAAGCGGCGGGCGTTAAACCAGGCCCTTGTTTTCAGGATCTTAAAGCGGGAAAAACTATCGAGCTGGAAGACGGGCGCACCATTAACGGGGCCGATTTTCTCGCCCCGGCAATCAAGGGAAAGTCCGTCGCCATTTTCGGTGATACCGGGCCCTGTGCGAGCGCTATCGAACTGGCAAAAGGGGTGGACGTGATGGTGCATGAAACCACGCTGGATTCGTCAATGGAGGAAAAAGCCAACAGCCGCGGGCACAGCTCCACCCGGCAGGCCGCACAGCTGGCACGGGACGCCGGTGTGGGCAGACTCATCATGACCCACGTCAGCTCACGCTACGATGCAAAAGGCTGCCAGCGGCTACTTGAAGAGTGCAGAGCGCTGTTCCCGGCAACGGAACTGGCTCACGATTTCGCCATTTTCACCGTTTAACGCTTTATTTTTCCGCCTCAATGCCGATAACAGTGGAAAGGCTGGTTTTCACACTGAGGACAGGATGAACAATTTCCAGAAAGATATTGATGACAGGACCAATCTAACCTTGTCGAACCGCTTTGAGCTGCTGCTATTTCGCCTCGGCAAGTCGGTTGAAGAGCAGAAATCAGAGCTGTTTGGCATCAACGTTTTCAAACTCCGTGAAATCGTTCCGATGCCAACATTTACTCGCCCTGCCGGCATGAAGGCTCCGCTGTTAGGCATGGTGAATATCCGGGACCAGGTGATCCCGGTGATCGACCTGCCTGCTGTCGCCGGGTGTAAACCCGAAACCGGGCTTAATATCCTGTTGATCACCGAGTACGCCCGCAGCGTACAGGCATTTGCGGTGGAGTCAGTAGAGAACATTATGCGCCTCGACTGGCAGCAGGTGCACACTGCGGAGAAAGCCGTCAATGGTCGCTACATCACCAGTATTGCTTGTCTGGACGACGACAAAGAAACCAACAATTTGGCGCTGGTGCTTGATGTCGAACAGATCCTGTATGACATTGTGCCGTCCAACCACGATTTACGCGCAACCGACCTGAAAACCAGCAAATTCAATATCACGCCAGGTGCGGTAGCCATTGTTGCGGAAGACTCCAAAGTTGCCCGGGCGATGCTGGAGAAAGGACTGAACGCGATGGAAATTCCGCATCTGATGCATGTCACGGGCAAAGATGCCTGGGACAAAATTCAGCAACTCTCCGCAGAGGCTCAGGCGGAGGGTAAGCCTGTCAGCGAGAAAATCGCCCTGGTGCTTACAGATCTGGAAATGCCGGAGATGGACGGTTTCACACTGACCCGTAAGATTAAAACCGACGAACGTCTGAAGAAGATCCCGGTTGTCATCCACTCTTCACTGTCCGGTAGCGCCAACGAAGATCACGTCCGCCGGGTGAAGGCCGATGGCTACGTGGCAAAATTCGAGGTCAACGAATTATCATCTGTGATTCAGGAAGTGATGGAGCGTGCAGCAAAAGATGTTAGCGGTCCTTTGGTGAGCCGTCAGCTTTCCGCCTGATAGCCTTGCCCGCATAAAAAAACCCGCCGAGGCGGGTTTTTTCGTTTCAGCGTGTCGCTTACATCAGCGGCGTCGCCAGCTGCACGATGCTGATCAGCGGTTGTGGGTAGATACCCAGCACCAGCACCAGCAGTGCGGAGATCAGCACCACGATACCGCCCGCGCTG
This sequence comes from Citrobacter sp. HN-141, assembly GCF_033341895.1. Lineage (NCBI taxonomy): Bacteria > Pseudomonadati > Pseudomonadota > Gammaproteobacteria > Enterobacterales > Enterobacteriaceae > Citrobacter > Citrobacter sp. HN-141. The sequence goes on from NZ_JAWPBF010000001.1 coordinate 297,060, forward strand.
TACTGCCAGTTAGACGGTGCATCGCGGTTCAGTTGCTGCGGTGCGCTCAGGTACAGGCTTACTGCAACGCGCAGGTAGTAGTACAAACCAATCGCGGAACCGACCACCACAGCAGCAACCAGCCACCACAAGTTGGCCTGCACACCGACAGCCAGTACGTAGAATTTACCGATAAAGCCCAGCGTCATCGGGATACCCGCCAGAGACAGCATCATCACCGTCATCACTGCCGCGAGGATCGGACGATGCCAGAACAGGCCGCGATAGGAGAACAGAGAGTCTGCATCCGGACCACGGTACGGGCTGGACATCAGGCTGACCACACCGAACGCGCCAAGGCTGCTGAACAGATAACCGGCCAGATACACGCCTACCGCTTCCATTGACATCTCGCCGCTCTGCAGGGCAATCAGCGCCACCAGCAGGTAACCGAGGTGAGAGATGGAAGAGTAACCGAGCAGACGTTTGATATTGGTCTGGCTCAGCGCCATCAGGTTACCGAAGATGATGGACGCAAAGGCAATTATACCCAGCACGATACGTACCGCTTCGCTGTCGCCAACCGGCGCGTACAGGAACAGACGCATCACCACGCCGAAGATAGCGATTTTGCTCGCCGTCGCCAGGAAGGTGGAAACCGGGGCTGGAGCACCCTGGTATACGTCTGGCGTCCACAGATGGAACGGAACCAGCGAAAGTTTGAAGCCGAGGCCCACGATCATCAGACCGAAGCCCGCCAGCAGCAGCGGCTCATGCAGCATACCGTCGCCGAGGCTCTTACCAAGTGCAACGAACGACAGGTTGCCGGACTGTGCGTACACCAGCGCCATACCAAACAGCAGGAAGGAAGACGCTGCGGCAGACAGGATGGTGTACTTGATACTGGCTTCCAGCGAACGTTTCTGACGGAACGCATAACCGACCAGGCCAAACAGCGGCAAAGAGATCAGCTCAATACCAAGGAACAGCGCCGCCAGATGGTTAGCATTGGCGAGCAGAATTCCACCCAGCGCGGCAATCAGCACCAGCAGGTAGAACTCTTCCCGGTTGTCGTCGTAGCCTTCCAGCCACGGGTAAGCGAAGGTACAGGTGGCAAGGCTCGCCAGCAGCACCAGCCCGGTGTAGAGCATAGCGAAACCGTCAACCCGCATCAGCGGGGTGACGTCCATGGCGCCCGCCTGGCCAACAAACCAGAGCGAAACCAGCGCGGCGTTAAGCCCAATGACCGACAGCGTGGCATTGAGGAAGTGATTGCGTCGCCACGCAATGGAGAGCATCACAACCACCACCGTCAAGCCGACGATCAGCAGCGGTAGCAGCGCAATCAGGTGTTGTGGAGTTATTGTCATGGCGATTTACGGCCTTGTAGTAGTAACGGAATTAACAAACCACTGCTGGATGTTGCTCATCGCAGAATGCGAGGTATCCAGAATCGGCTGCGGATAGAAGCCAAGCAGTACCAGAAGCACAACCAGCAACAGGATGATAAACAGCTCACGCAGCGACATCCCTGGCAGTTCAACACTGGCAATCTGGCTTTTCGCCTTACCAAAGTAAGCGCGATGCAGCATCGCCAGCGAGTACACAGAGGCAAACACCAGACCAAAGGTCGAGATCACGGTAATGACCGGAACCACCTGGTAGCTGCCGAACAGAATCATAAATTCGCCAACGAAGTTACCTGTACCCGGCATACCCAGCGTACACACTGCGAAGAACATAGACAGTGCAGGCAACCATTTCATTTTGCCCCACAGGCCGCCCATCATACGCATATCACGCGTGTGCAGACGTTCGTACAGCTGACCACACAGAATGAACAGACCGGCTGCGGACAGACCGTGCGCAATCATCTGGATAACAGCACCCTGGTACGCCAGCTGGCTGCCGGTGTAAATAGCAATCAGTACGAAGCCCATGTGCGATACGGAGGTGTAAGCGATCAGACGTTTGATATCGTACTGATTAAAGGCCATCCACGCGCCGTAGAAGATACCGATAACGCCCAGCCACATTGCGATAGGTGCAAACTCAGCCGACGCGTTCGGGAACAGCGGCAGAGAGAAGCGCAGCAGACCGTAAGCCGCGGTTTTCAGCAAGATCCCCGCCAGGTCAACGGAACCTGCCGTCGGCGCCTGGGAGTGGGCATCCGGCAACCAGCCGTGCAGCGGAACCACCGGCATTTTCACCGCAAACGCGATGAAGAAGCCCAGCATCAGCAGATATTCCACACCGTGGGACATCGGAGTATTCAGCAGCTCTTCATAGTTGAAGGTCCACACGCCGGTCGCTTTATAGTGCACAAACACCAGCGCCAGGATGGCAATCAACATCACCAGACCACTCGCCTGGGTATAAATGAAGAACTTGGTCGCCGCCGTGATACGCGTTTTACCGTCAGAGGCTTTATGCCCCCACAACGCGATCAGGAAGTACATCGGCACCAGCATCATTTCCCAGAAGAAGAAGAACAGGAACATGTCGATGGCAAGGAACACGCCGATAACGCCGCCCAGAATCCACATCAGGTTCAGGTGGAAGAAGCCCTGGTATTTTTCGATTTCATTCCAGGAGCACAGTACCGCCAGAACACCGAGCAGACCGGTCAGCACTACCATCAGCAGCGATAAACCGTCGATTGCTAAGTGAATAGAGATGCCGAAACGCGGGATCCACGGCAGGATAAACTCAGACTGCCACTGCGGAATGCCAGCGGATTGCGTCAGTGAATAGCCGCCCTGCAACCACAGCTGCAGGCCAAGCGCCAGCGTCAGTCCCATGGTAATCAGCGCTATCCAACGCGGCACCTTCACGCCAAAGCGTTCGGTCTGCCAGCAAAGGAAGCCACCGATAAAGGGGATTAATATCAACCAGGGTAATAACATAGCTAAGTATGTCCCTTATATTTACTCCTGCTCAGGCTATCTCACTCGTCAGCCCAAATCCCGGCAGTGCTCGCAATCCTCACGTGCTTCAGTACGCTCCGGTTGCTCTGCGCTGGCGGTATTCGGTCTGACTTCGCCGATGACGCCTGTACTTCAGGAACAGATTTTCAACGAATTCTAAAAATTATTTTGGGTTTGTAGGCCGGATAAGCGAAGCGCCATCCGGCAATCGTTCATCCAGCCAACAAACTCAACGCAGTACCATCAACAGTGCCAGCACAACGACGGCGCCGATGCTCATTGATGCGACATACCAGCGCAGATAACCGTTCTCGCTTAACAGCAGGCCTTTACCTGCAAAGCGGGAAAGGATAGCCGGAATGTTCATCATTGCGTTCAGCGGATCGCGTTTCAGCAACCAGGCAACACCCAGGAACGGCTTGACGAACACTTTGTCGTACAGCCAGTCAAAGCCCCAGGCGTTATACCACCAGGTACCCAGCAGGCGGCCCGGCGCACTGTTGGCAATCGACGTCACCAGCGTGCGTTTACCCAGCCACAGCCATGCTGCGATCAGGATGCCTGCAATCGCGACGATACCGGAGGTAATTTCCAGCGTCATGACACGACCATGCGGCAGCTCGGTCGTTGCCGGCAGTACACCCTGCAGCGGCGGCACAATCAGCGCACCAACGAAGGTGGACAGGATCATCAGCACAATCAGCGGCAGATGATGGGTAATCCCCTTCCCTGCGTGAGCGTGAATTTGTTCTTTACCGTGGAACACGATGAAAATCATACGGAAGGTGTACAGAGAGGTCATGAACGCACCGACCAGACCTGCAACCATCAGATTGATATGACCGTTCGCCATCGCACCGGCCAGAATCTCATCCTTACTGAAGAAGCCAGCGGTAATCAGCGGCAGAGCCGACAGTGCCGCGCCACCGATCAGGAAGCAGAGATACACCAGCGGAATAGACTTACGCAGGCCGCCCATCTTGAAGATATTCTGTTCGTGATGGCAGGCCAGGATAACCGAACCGGATGCCAGGAACAGCAGCGCCTTAAAGAAGGCGTGCGTCATCAGGTGGAAAATAGCCGCATCCCACGCTTGTACGCCGAGAGCCAGGAACATATAACCAATCTGGCTCATGGTGGAGTACGCAAGAACGCGTTTGATGTCGGTTTGGACCAGCGCGGCAAACCCTGCCAGCACCAGCGTGATAGCACCAATAATCCCTACCAGATGCAGAATTTCCGGGGTCATCAGGAACAGACCGTGGGTACGTGCAATCAGGTAGACACCGGCGGTAACCATCGTCGCGGCGTGGATAAGCGCAGAGACAGGCGTCGGGCCGGCCATCGCATCAGCAAGCCAGGTCTGCAACGGCAGCTGTGCAGATTTACCAACCGCACCGCCCAGCAGCATCAGGGTTGCCCACATCAGCATGTTGTTACCGTCTGCAAAGTGCGCAGGCGCCAGTTCCACCATTTCGCGGAAATTCAGCGTACCCAGCTCGTTGTAGAGGATGAACAGCGCGAATGCCAGGAATACGTCACCCACGCGGGTTACCACGAAGGCTTTCATTGCCGCAGCGCCATTCTTCGGATCGGTGTAGTAGAAACCAATCAGCAGATAGGAGCACAGGCCCACACCTTCCCAGCCGAGGTACATCAGCAGCAGGTTATCCGCCAGCACCAGAACCACCATGCTGGCGATAAACAGGTTGGTGTAGGCGAAGAAACGAGAATAGCCCTCTTCACCGCGCATGTACCAGGAGGCGAACATGTGGATCAGGAAACCAACGCCGGTTACCACCGAGAGCATAGTCAGCGACAGGCCGTCCAGCACCAGGTTAAAACCGATGTTGAAGTCGCCGACCGACATCCACGTCCACAGCGGCTGGTTGTAGGCCTGTTGACCATTGGCAAAGAAGTCAACACCAACAAACGCAGTCACCAGCGCCGCCAGGCCAATCGACCCGACGCCCACGATTGCGGACAGATTCTCTGACCAACGGCCACGAGAAAACGCCAGTAATACAAAGCCAATAAATGGCAGAATAATGGTTAAGGCAAGCATGTTCATCCACGCATCTCACTTACTGAATCGATGTTCAGGTTCTGGCGACGGCGATGAAGTTGCAGCAACAGCGCAAGTCCAATGCTCGCTTCAGCAGCCGCGAGGCTGATGGCAAGAATGTACATCACCTGACCATCGGTCTGGCCCCAGTAGCTCCCGGCGACCACGAAGGCCAGTGCGGAGGCGTTAATCATGATTTCCAGCCCGATCAGCATAAACAGCAGATTGCGGCGGATAACCAGACCAGTTAAACCCAGTACGAATAAGACAGCCGCGAGGATCAGTCCATGTTGTAAGGGGATCATGCGTGCTCCTCCGTTTTTCTTTTCGCGCGGTCATCAGTGCGATTGCTCAGCACTTCACCGGAACGCTCTTCGCGCCCCACGTGGAAGGCCACAACCAGACCCGCCAGCAGCAGCATCGAAGCCAGTTCAACCGCCAGTACATACGGTCCGAACAGGGAAATACCGACTGCTTTCGCGCTAATTGGCGTGCCGTCGATGCCCTGATCGTTAACGCCCAGAATGGCGTAAACAATAACCACCAGCATGATAGCCGACAGAATCGCCGGACCAATCCACACCTGCGGTTTCAGCCACTGGCGTTCCTGCTCAATTTCAGAACCACCGAGGTTGAGCATCATTACCACGAACACGAACAGCACCATGATGGCGCCCGCGTAGACGATAATTTCCAGCGCACCGGCGAAGTAAGCGCCTAACGAGAAGAACACCCCAGAAATCGCCAGCAGCGAAATAATCAGGTACAGCAACGCGTGTACCGGATTGGTGTGGGTGATCACCCGCAAGGTTGCGAGAATGGCTATCAGGCCACAGATATAAAAAGCGAACTCCATTGCCCCTCTCCTTACGGTAACAGGCTCTTGACGTCGATAGGCTTGGCTTCGTTCTCTGCTTCGCCTTTATCTTTGCCGTCGATTGCCATACCTGCCATCCGGTAGAAGTTATATTCCGGGTATTTGCCCGGACCGGAGATCAGCAGATCCTCTTTCTCGTAAACCAGGTCCTGGCGCTTGTACTCACCCAGCTCGAAATCTGGAGTCAGCTGAATAGCCGTAGTCGGACAGGCTTCTTCGCACAGGCCGCAGAAAATGCAGCGTGAGAAGTTAATGCGGAAAAACTCCGGATACCAGCGGCCGTCTTTAGTCTCTGCTTTTTGCAAAGAGATACAGCCAACCGGACACGCTACCGCACACAGGTTACAGGCAACGCAGCGCTCTTCACCGTCTGGATCACGGGTCAAAACGATACGACCACGAAAACGGGGCGGTAGATAGACCGGCTCTTCCGGGTACATCTGCGTTTCGCGTTTGGCGAACGCATGCAGGCCGATCATCCAGATACTACGTACCTGGGTGCCGAAGCCTACTAACAATTCTTTTAAGGTCATGGTCTTTGTGTCCCTTATTGCGCCTGCCAGAGAATGACAGCCGCCGTTACCAGCAAGTTGACGAGCGTCAGCGGCAGACAGACTTTCCAGCCGAAGGACATTACCTGGTCATAACGAGGACGCGGTAACGACGCACGAATCAAAATGAACATCATCATGAAGAACGCGGTTTTCAGCGCGAACCAGACGAATGGCGGTAAGAACGGGCCATGCCAGCCACCGAAGAACAGGGTAACCATCAGCGCAGAAATGGTGACGATACCGATGTACTCACCCACGAAGAACAGACCGAATTTCATACCGGAATATTCAATGTGGTAACCGTCGGCCAGTTCCTGCTCGGCTTCTGGCTGGTCAAACGGGTGACGGTGGCACACCGCCACGCCCGCGATGGCAAAGGTGACAAAACCAAAGAACTGCGGAATAACGTTCCAGATATCAGCCTGGTTGTTGACGATGTCGGTCATGTTAAATGAACCGGCCTGTGCCACCACGCCCATCAGGGACAATCCGAGGAACACTTCGTAGCTCAGCGTCTGCGCAGACGCACGCATCGCACCGAGCAGAGAGTATTTGTTGTTACTGGACCAGCCGGCGAACAGCACCGCGTAGACCGCAAGGCCTGCCATCATCAGGAAGAACAAGATCCCGATGTTCAGGTCAGCAACCACCCAGTTCGGACTCACCGGCACAATAGCAAAGGCCAGCAGCAGCGAGGTGAAGGCGATCATTGGTGCCAGGGTAAAGATGACGCGATCCGAGAATTTCGGGATCCAGTCTTCTTTAAAGAACATCTTGATCATGTCCGCAACCAGCTGGAGCGAACCGCCCCAGCCAACACGGTTCGGTCCGTAACGGTTCTGGAACAGACCCAGCAGACGACGTTCGCCAAAGCTCATGAATGCCCCGCAGGTGACCACCACCAGCAGGATCACCACCGCTTTGAGAATGCTCAGCAGGATCTCAATCAGATCGGGTGTAATCCAACTCATTGTTGTGCCTCCTGCAGATCCTCAAGACGCGCACCTGCCAGAACCGGCGCGATGCCAGGCATACCCATCGGCAAACCAACCTGCCCTGCCGTTAATCCTTCGGCGATTTCAACCGGCAGTGTAACCGTGTTGCCATCGTAGCTGAAAGAAACGCGCGTGCCGGCATTGACACCCAACTTCGCGGCATCTGCCGGGTTGAGTTTGATGTAGGGCTGCGGCATGCGGGTCTGGAAGACCGGTGCACGCTGGGACATTTCATCACTACCAAACAGATGGTAGTACGGTGCGATACGCCACTGACCATCCTGAGCCTGGAAGCTCGCCGGAACGGTAGTGAAGTAATCCAGGCCACCTTCAGATGCTTCAATCAGACGCACGCCCGGATCGCCATGACGCAGTTTACCGCCCACTTCATCCTGGAACTTGTTCCACGCCTGTGGGGAGTTCCAGCCTGGTGCCCAGGCAAACGGAATTTGTGAACGTGGCGCAGACGGTTGGTTGTTCCCTTCCATCGAGAAGGCGAACATGGTGTCTTTATCCTGCGGCTGGCGCGGCTCGTGCACGCTGATGTTAGCGCGCATTGCGGTACGACCACTGTAGCGGTGCGGTTCACGCGCCAGTTTCTGTCCACGGATACGGAAGGTTGCGTCCGGCGCATCATCTTTGATACCCGCCAGCTGCGGCAACTTCTCAACGACCGCGTCGATAACGTGGTCGAGCTGCGTCCAGTCCACTTCACGGCTCTGCACGGTGCTGTGCAGCGAATGCAGCCAGCGCCAGCTTTCCAGCATGATAGTGTTGCTGTCGTAGTAGGACGGATCATAAACCTGGAAGAAACGCTGGGCGCGGCCTTCGTTGTTAATCACCGTACCATCGCTTTCGGCGAAGCTTGCGGCGGAAAGCACCAGATGAGCGTTTTCCATAATAGCCGTACGCTGATGGTCAATGACCAGTACCAGCGGCGCTTTCGCCAGCGCAGCATTTACGCGAGTCGCTGAAGCATGACGATGCAAATCGTTTTCCAGCACCACAACGGCGTCAGCACGACCTGTTTCCAGCTCGGTCAGCGCATCGTCAAGGGAACCACCGCCAATCATACCCAGGCCCATGCTGTTAACAGAGCGGGCAATCATGGTGATCCCCACATCAGCACCGCGGACTTTCAGTGCTTTCGCCACGTTAGCAGCAGCCTGAATCACTTCGGCGCTACCGGCGTTGGTGCCGGAAATAATCAGTGGTTTCTTCGCCCCGGCCAGTGCCTGAACGATAACGTCAATTTTGTTCTGCAGGTCACGGCCGATGCCGTCAACCGCCGGTGCGTTGTTATCCAGCGCATGGGCGATAGCGAAACCTAAACGCGCCTGATCTTCAACCGGTGCACGGTAGGTCCATGCCGCGATATCATCCAGACGGGTGTTATCGACGTTGGTAACGAACAGCGGGTGTTTGGCACGCTGGCCAATGTTAAGGATTGCGGCGATTTGCCAGTCGGCCACTTTCTGTGCCGCTGCCATTTCACGCGCTTTCCCCTTCACAGCCTGACGCACAGCCAGCGCAACACGCGCCCCGGTCTGGGTGACATCTTCACCCAACACCAGGACCGCGTCGTAAGATTCGATTTCGCGCAGAGCCGGGGTATGAATACCGCCGTCACGCAGCACGCTCAGCGCCAGTTGCAGACGTTCCTGCTCACCCTGGGCGATACCGGTATAGAAGTTATCCGCACCCACCAGTTCACGCAGCGCGAAGTTGCTTTCAACGCTGGCACGCGGGGAGCCGATGCCGATCACTTTCTTCGACTGACGCAGAATATCTGCCGCACCCTGCATCGCCTGCTCAGCGTTCAGGGTGATCAGATCATCGCCACGGCGCTGGACCGGCTGACGCGGACGGTCTTTCAGGTTCACGTAGCCATAGCCAAAACGACCACGGTCGCAGAGGAAGTAGTGGTTAACGGTACCGTTGTAACAGTTTTCGATACGACGCAGTTCGCCGTAACGCTCACCCGGGCTGGTGTTACAGCCGATGGAACACTGCTGGCAGATGCTCGGCGCAAACTGCATGTCCCATTTACGGTTATAACGCTCGGAGTGCGTTTTATCAGTGAACACACCGGTCGGGCAGATTTCTACCAGGTTACCGGAGAATTCGCTCTCGAGCGTACCGTCTTCCGGACGACCGAAATAGACGTTGTCATGTGCGCCATAGACGCCCAGATCCGCGCCGTCCGCATAATCTTTGTAGTAACGCACGCAGCGGTAGCAGGCGATGCAGCGGTTCATTTCGTGAGAGATGAATGGCCCCAGATCCTGATTGCGGTGAGTACGCTTAGTAAAGCGGTAGCGACGGAAGCTATGACCGGTCATAACGGTCATATCCTGAAGGTGGCAGTTACCCCCCTCTTCACAGACCGGACAGTCGTGTGGGTGGTTAGTCATCAACCATTCCACCACGCTTTCACGGAATTGCTTCGCTTCTTCGTCGTCGATAGAAATAAAAGTGCCTTCGGTAGCCGGTGTCATACATGACATCACCAGGCGACCACGCGTATCTTCCGCGTTTTGATATTGCTTCACCGCACACTGGCGGCAAGCACCGACGCTCCCAAGCGCCGGGTGCCAGCAAAAGTATGGAATATCAAGGCCGAGAGACAGACAAGCTTCCAGCAGGTTGTCCGCTCCGTTGACCTCATATTCTTTGCCGTCTACATGAATCGTAGCCATAGTCAGCATGCTTCCAGTTGGCTTAGTCAGTGACCAAGCGTTAATCGAATTTCTTTTCCGCTTTATCCTTCAAGCTGCCTCGGCGTTGGCTTCCCTCGTTCATCCCAGTCACTTACTTTAGTAAGCTCAGGGATTCTCTCGGTTGCCGCCTTGACGCATCTTGAATGCTTTCGCGTAAAACGTTTACCAGCGCTCTTTCAGCAGGTTCGGCTGAATACCACTAATTACGTGGGTATTGCTGAAAGTCTGCTTAATGCCAGCTTCGAATTCTTCGCGGAAATATTTAATGGCGCTCTGCAGCGGTTCAACCGCGCCCGGTGCGTGTGCACAGAAGGTTTTACCCGGGCCGAGGAAACGACACAGTTGCTCAAGTGTCTCGATATCCCCTGGCTGGCCTTCGCCACGCTCCAGCGCACGCAGAATTTTCACACTCCACGGCAGACCGTCACGGCACGGCGTACACCAGCCGCAGGACTCGCGGGCAAAGAACTCTTCGAGGTTACGCACCAGAGGAACCATGCCAATCTCGTGGTCAACCGCCATCGCCAGCGCGGTACCCAGACGGCTGCCTGCTTTACCAATGCTTTCGAATTCCATCGGCAGATCGAGGTGTGCTTCGGTCAGGAAGTCAGTACCCGCCCCGCCCGGCTGCCAGGCTTTGAACTTCAGGCCATCGCGCATACCGCCCGCGTAATCTTCGAGGATCTCACGCGCGGTAGTGCCGAAAGGCAGTTCCCACAGGCCAGGATTCTTCACACGACCGGAGAAGCCCATCAGCTTGGTGCCCGCGTCTTTGCTCTGCGAAATATTCTGGTACCACTCCACGCCGTTGGCGAGGATAGCCGGTACGTTACACAGCGTTTCGACGTTGTTTACGCAGGTCGGCTTACCCCATGCGCCAGAGCTTGCCGGGAACGGCGGTTTGGAACGTGGGTTAGCACGGCGACCTTCGAGGGAGTTGATCAGTGCGGTTTCTTCACCGCAGATGTAACGCCCTGCCCCGGTGTGCACGAACAGTTCGAAATCGAAACCGGTGCCCATGATGTTTTTACCAAGCAGACCGGCTTCGGTCGCTTCGGCAATCGCACGGCGCAGATGCACAGCCGCTTCGATATACTCACCGCGCAGGAAGATGTAACCACGGTACGCTTTCAGCGCAAACGCGGAGATCAGCATGCCTTCCACCAGCAGGTGCGGCAGCTGTTCCATCAGCAGGCGGTCTTTATAGGTGCCCGGCTCCATTTCATCGGCGTTACACAGCAGGTAACGGATGTTCATGGATTCGTCTTTCGGCATCAGGCTCCATTTCAGACCGGTGGAAAAGCCCGCGCCGCCGCGCCCTTTCAGGCCAGCGTCTTTTACCTGATTAACGATTTCGTCCGGTGACAGCCCGGTCAGGGCCTTACGCGCACCTTCGTAGCCGTTCTTGCTACGGTATTCGTCCAGCCAGACCGGCTGTTTATCATCACGCAGACGCCAGGTCAGCGGATGCGTTTCGGGAGTACGGATAATGTCTTTCATTTATACCGCTCCAACAGTTCGGGAATGCCTTCCGGGGTCAGGTGAGCATGAGTATCTTCATCGATCATCATGTTCGGCCCCTTGTCGCAGTTCCCCAGGCAACAGGTCGGCAACAGCGTAAAGCGACCATCAAAGGTCGTCTGCCCCGGCTTGATGTTGAGTTTTTTCTCAAGCGCAGCCTGGATCCCCTGGTAGCCATTGATATGGCACACGACGCTGTCGCAATAGCGGATCACGTGGCGACCGACCGGCTGGCGGAAGATCTGGCTGTAGAATGTCGCAACACCTTCGACGTCGCTTGCCGGGATACCCAGCACGTCAGCGATCGCGTAGATCGCTCCATCCGGCACCCAGCCACGCTGTTTCTGAACGATTTTCAGCGCTTCAATGGACGCCGCACGCGGGTCTTCGTAGTGGTGCTTCTCGTGCTCAATCGCTTCACGCTCAGCCGCACTCAGCTCAAAAGCCTCGGTTTGTGGTTGTTGATTCTCGTGCATAATTAGCGGTCCACATCTGACATAACAAAATCGATACTACCCAGATGGACGATAAGGTCGGACACCAGGCTGCCACGTACTGCTACCGGGATCTGCTGCAAGTGCGCATAACTCGGGGTACGGATACGAGTACGGTAACTCATGGTGCTGCCATCGCTGGTCAGGTAGTAACTGTTGATACCCTTGGTCGCTTCCACCATCTGGAAGGACTCGTTCGCCGGCATAACCGGGCCCCACGAAACCTGCAGGAAGTGGGTGATCAGGGTTTCGATATGTTGCAGCGTGCGCTCTTTCGGCGGCGGCGTGGTCAGCGGGTGATCCGCTTTGAACGGGCCTTCCGGCATGTTATTGAGGCACTGCTCAAGGATGCGCAGACTCTGGCGCAGCTCTTCCACTTTCAGCATCACGCGGGTATAGCAGTCGGATACACCGCCGCCAACCGGTACTTCAAAGTCAAAGTTCTCATAACCAGAGTACGGACGTGATTTACGCACGTCAAAATCAATACCCGTCGCACGCAGCGCAGCACCGGTACAGCCCCAGTCCAGCGCTTCTTTTTTGCCATATGCGGCAACACCCTGCGAACGGCCTTTCAGGATGGTGTTGCGCAGTGCAGCTTTCTCGTAGGAATCCAGACGCTTCGGCATCCAGTCGAGGAAGTCACGCAGCAGTTTGTCCCACCCGCGTGGCAGATCGTGTGCGACACCACCGATACGGAACCAGGCCGGGTGCATACGGAAACCGGTGATCGCTTCGACAACGTCATAGATTTTCTGACGGTCGGTAAAGGCGAAGAATACCGGGGTCATTGCGCCGACGTCCTGAATGAACGTGGAGATGTACAGCAGGTGGCTGTTGATGCGGAACAGTTCAGAGAGCATGACGCGAATCACGTTCACGCGATCCGGTACGGTAATGCCCGCCAGCTTTTCGACTGCCAGCACGTATGGCATTTCGTTCACGCAGCCGCCGAGGTACTCGATACGGTCAGTGTACGGAATATAACTGTGCCAGGACTGACGCTCACCCATCTTTTCAGCGCCACGGTGGTGGTAGCCGATGTCAGGCACGCAGTCGACGATTTCTTCGCCATCAAGCTGCAGGACAATACGGAACGCACCGTGTGAAGACGGGTGGTTAGGACCGAGGTTGAGGAACATGAAGTCCTCATTTTCGGTGCTACGCTTCATGCCCCAGTCTTCCGGTTTGAAGGTCAGCGCTTCCATCTCCAGATCCTGCTTGGCTTTGGTCAGCTCAAACGGATCGAATTCAGTGGCGCGTGCCGGGTAGTCTTTACGCAGCGGATGGCCTTCCCAGGTATGCGGCATCAGCAGACGCGTCAGGTGTGGGTGGCCTTCGATATCGATGCCAAACATTTCCCAGGTTTCACGCTCATACCAGTTGGCGTTCGGGAACAGTTTGGTGAAAGTCGGTACGCGCAGGTCGTTTTCAGACAATGCCACCTTGAGCATGATATCGCGATTGCGTTCAATGGAGATCAGGTGATAGAAAACGGAAAAATCCGCGGCGGGTAACCCTTCGCGGTGCGTACGCAGACGTTCGTCCATGCCGTGTAAGTCAAACAGCATGACGTAAGGTTTCGGCAGTCTCTTTAAGAAATCGCCAACTTCGAGTAACTGTTCACGCTTGACCCAGACAACGGGTACCCCGGTGCGAGTCGCCTGAACGGTAAAGGCATCCGGCCCAAAACGGTTGCGCAGTTCGCCAATGACCGGGTCATCGAGGTGATCCCGTGTTTGCCATGCAGCGTCTTGCGCGGTTAAGTCGGTCATATTGTTCACCATTGCAAATGGTTCGTGGTAGTCGGCAGTGCTTCGCGCTGTTTATCCACTTCATCCTTCAAGCTATCTCGGTGTTGGCTGCCTTCCCTCACCCCAATCACTTACTGATGTAAGATCCAGGGGATTCGCTCAGTTGCCGCCTTGATACACCTTGAATGATTTTGTGTATGTCTAATAGTTCACGAAGCGCAATGTTGCTGCCGACAGGCGCAAATTAAATCTCGTCTGGTGTACGAAGATTCGTTACAGCAATACGTTCGCCGCGTTTACGCTCGCGTTCTGACTGCATATTGGCGCGATAAACGCCCTGATCGCCAACCACCCAGGAGAGCGGACGGCGTTCTTTGCCAATGGAGTCTTGCAGCAGCATCAGTGCCTGCATGTACGCTTCTGGACGCGGCGGGCATCCCGGGATGTACACATCTACCGGAATAAATTTATCAACGCCCTGCACTACCGAGTAGATATCGTACATACCGCCGGAGTTGGCGCATGCGCCCATGGAAATAACCCATTTAGGTTCCAGCATCTGATCGTAGAGGCGCTGAATAACCGGGGCCATTTTGGTAAAGCAGGTTCCGGCTACGACCATCAGGTCAGCCTGACGCGGTGATGCACGCAGAACTTCCGCACCAAAACGGGCCACGTCATGCACGGCGGTAAACGAGGTCACCATCTCTACGTAGCAGCAGGAAAGGCCAAAGTTGTATGGCCAAATTGAGTTTTTACGGCCCCAGTTAACCATGTCATGCAGCTTGCCCATAAACACGTTTTTGTTAACTTCTTGCTCCAGGGGGTCGGTTACGATCTCCTGTTTTTGCAGGGGGTAACGGTCGTTCTCACCGTTAGGATCTATGCGGGTGAGCGTATAATCCATCTTAATGCCTCGCGGTTAGCGTTGACGATTAGCGATACTGTTCGTTTCCGGGTTCATACGCTCGCGGCGTGAACGCGCGGGCGTCCAGTCCAGCGCGCCAATACGCACCAGATAAACCAGACCTGCCAGTAACACAAAAATAAAAATTGCAGCTTCCACAAAGCCAATCCAACCGCTTTCACGGATAGAAGTTGACCATGCGAACAGATACAGCGCTTCAACGTCGAAGATAACGAAGAACATGGCTACCAGATAAAACTTGGCAGACAGGCGCAAGCGGGCGGTGCCGACCGAGTCGATACCTGATTCAAACGGCACGTTTTTAGATCTCGCGCGTGCGCGACCACCTAAAAACCAACCGCCGACGAGCATCAGGCAGCACAGGCCAATGGCGACAATAAGAAAGATAGCGAATGCCCAGTGATGAGCGATGACTTCAGTGGATGTTGACATACTCATTGCTTACTCATCAAAAGTAGCGCCAAATTCTCTGCTCTTTTCGGCAGATGAACGCCACATCGATTCATGGGGAGGAATAAAAAAAACCTTACAATCACTGTAGAAAATCATTTATACAGCCAATTGATGGGGTTTTTTACTCCTTTCTATAACCTTTTGTCAACTTTAACAAAAGTTTCCTCACATTATTTTACACCGTTCCAACTTCATTAACATAAAGTGCTCTTTAGACTAATTTCGATCGCATCATCAGTCATTTTCAATGTTGTTGAATCGTGTCCGTTGTGAAGTAAAAAAGATAATACACGTCTATTTTGACAGGAATTCGCACAGATGCCTCCCCCTAAATGGGAGTATTTTCTTGATCTGTGACACGCTTTTGTTAATTCACCATAAAAAACAGCAACAATTTCTCTAGTTTTTTAACATGGAAATGAATAGCGCCTCGAGTGATTATTTTTTGCACTATCTGTGGGTGGCTTTTTTACCTACTGATTTTGTTAAGTTTTGGTATACAAAATGGCATCTCCGACCATTATTTGCATAAAAAAAGAGCCACTGGATGTTTTTTCATCACCAGCGACTCTTTTTTGCACTTACATTTTATAACGATTATTTATGGTACATCACTCGAAGTCGCCCTCAACAATCAGCGAATCATCTCCCCCTTCAGGGGTAAACTGGTTGTATTGCCACGGATTTTGATAGGTCTGCATCGACTTAAAGATCACCTGAGCCAGCTCATTTTGTGAGGCAGGGTCGCAGCACAGCAAGTACTCTGTTTCCGGCAACGGTGGCAATCCGTCCGCCGCGCCCAGTACGCGTAAATCCGGGCTCATCATTTCTACTGGACGGGCAGTCACGCCCAACCCCGCCTTCACCGCCGCACGCACAGCCGCTAATGTTGAAGCAACATAGGCCAGACGCCACGGGATCTGCGCAGCGTTCAGCGTTGCCAGCACCATATCGCGGAACGGACTCGGATCGTCCAGCAGCACCAGCGGCACCGGTTCACCTTTTTGTAAAATATACTCGGCCGCACAATACCAGTGCGTCGGTGAGGTACGCAGATTCAGACACTCAAAATCGCCTGGCCGGTTGGTTGTTACCACCAGATCAACGTCTTGTGACTTCAGCATATCCACCATGTAGGCGTTACGTTTCACTCTGACATCCAGCGCAAGCTTCGGATAAACCGAACTTATCCGGTTCAGCAGAAAAGGAAGGATGGTATCCGCTGACTCATCAGAAGCGCCAATAGTTAACACTCCCTGAAGATTGTTAAACATCAATGATGAGCATGCCTCATCATTAAAACGCAATATTTTTCTGGCGTAACCCAACAGCTGAATCCCATGCTCGGTCAGTAGTTTGTTACGTCCATGGCGCGCGAACAACTCTTTCCCCACTAGTTGTTCGAGGCGTTGCATTTGCTGACTCACCGCAGACTGAGTGCGACATACCGCAGCTGCCGCAGCCGCGAAGGTATTCAGATCGGCAACAGCAACGAAGGTTCTCAGCAGATCGAGGTCGAGGTTAATTATCGGACGATTTGCATTTATCATAATTTTTCACTTACTCGCGGGTCATACCGGGTTAATGCTGTGCATTCAGAAACAAACAACTCCATTTGTAATGGACCTCCCTCGCCGTTTCACCAAGTGTAACCGGGTGAAAATAAGGATGTATTTGCTTTAACAAACGAAACAATTCCTCTTCAGCGCTATTTAATACCCGTGGTACTCATCGGAATATAGCAACGAGAAAGAGTCACTTTTTAGCTATTGGATGATTCTGACTAATGGAAAACATGTAAACTTTGTAAATTTAAAAAATAGTTAACGAACACTAATTTACACATTAAAAACTAACTTTTCAGTATGTTAGAAACTCTCAACTAACATTAGAATTATCGCAAAACACAAGTTGCGTACCATTTCATGGGACTTATCTTAACCTAAAACCACTATATTTATAAGTGTTATCGCGAATTAATCGAAGCAAAAAGGTGTTAACTCAGACTAGTGGTTTTCGTATTATTAACGCGTTCAATAAATCCTGTTTAAATATTAAATAATAATTAATTAAGAATGCCACCATTCATTAATTATACTTAACAATAGATTCACACCGCGCCGTTGTCAGATCAGGCCGATAACAGTTTGTCAGGCTCAAACCTCAGTATTTTCGAATCGCGCAATACAGCAGATACTGCAGACCGCGCACCGCTTTGCACATCCCACTATTTTCAGCCAAACAAATCACCACATCCAAGTCGCCACCGCGAAATATATAACCATAAAATACAAAATATCAAGATTATAATTCTATATTAAATTCATTATTTAGTTATTACCAGTTAATTATAACCTCGCAACTTTCGAAATCTTCTACTAAAGACCCTTCAAAACTCACCGTCGGGGGAGTACATTGTTCTGTGCTGACTTCCACGGCAGGGAGTGGCATTCACAGCTAAAAAGGTCAAGATTCATGTCCCCCATTGAAAAATCCAGCAAATTAGAAAATGTCTGTTATGACATTCGTGGCCCGGTTCTGAAGGAAGCAAAGCGCCTGGAAGAAGAAGGCAATAAAGTTCTGAAACTCAACATCGGCAACCCTGCGCCATTCGGGTTTGAAGCACCAGATGAAATTCTGGTCGATGTGATACGCAACTTGCCTACCGCACAAGGGTATTGCGATTCAAAAGGTCTTTATTCAGCCCGCAAAGCGATCATGCAGCATTACCAGGCCCGCGGGATGCGCGATGTTACCGTGGAGGACATTTATATCGGTAACGGCGTTTCTGAATTAATCGTTCAGGCGATGCAGGCGTTGCTGAACAGTGGGGACGAAATGCTGGTTCCTGCACCTGATTACCCGCTGTGGACAGCGGCAGTATCGCTCTCTGGCGGTAATGCCGTGCACTACCTGTGTGATGAATCTTCAGACTGGTTCCCGGACCTTGATGATATTCGGGCAAAAATCACCCCGCGCACGCGTGGGATCGTCATCATCAACCCAAACAACCCTACCGGCGCCGTCTATTCCAAAGAGTTGCTGATGGAGATTGTTGAGATTGCTCGCCAGAACAACCTCATTATCTTTGCTGACGAGATTTATGACAAAATTCTCTATGATGATGCCGAGCATCACTCAATTGCGGCAATGGCCCCGGACCTGCTGACGATTACCTTCAACGGCCTGTCAAAAACCTATCGTGTTGCTGGTTTCCGTCAGGGCTGGATGGTACTGAACGGACCGAAGAAACATGCCAAAGGGTATATTGAAGGTCTTGAAATGCTGGCCTCAATGCGCCTGTGTGCCAACGTCCCGGCGCAACACGCCATTCAAACCGCGCTGGGTGGCTACCAGAGCATCAGCGAATTTATCATGCCAGGCGGACGTTTGTATGAACAGCGCAACCGGGCCTGGGAATTACTTAATGATATTCCGGGCGTTTCCTGTGTGAAACCGCGCGGCGCGCTGTATATGTTCCCGAAAATTGATGCCAAACGCTTCAATATTCATGATGACCAGAAAATGGTACTCGATTTCCTGCTGCAGGAAAAAGTCCTGCTGGTCCAGGGCACCGCATTCAACTGGCCGTGGCCGGATCACTTCCGTATCGTCACGCTACCGCGTATTGATAATATTGAAATGTCGCTGAGCAAGTTTGAGCGTTTCCTGTCCGGTTATCACCAGCTGTAATCATGCAAAGTGCTACCGGGTTTGCATCCGGTAGCACTCTCTGCGCAAAATACCGTTACTGAAGTCACAGAGTAAGGGTCGTTATGAAGCAGAGCCACTTTTTTGCCCACTTATCCCGTCTGAAGCTCATCAACCGCTGGCCGCTGATGCGTAACGTACGCACCGAAAACGTCTCCGAACATAGCCTGCAGGTCGCCATGGTCGCCCATGCACTGGCCGCGATTAAGAACCGGAAATTTGGTGGTCAGGTTAACGCAGAGCGCATCGCGCTACTGGCGATGTACCACGACGCTTCCGAAGTACTGACCGGCGACCTCCCTACCCCGGTAAAATACTTCAACTCACAAATTGCTCAGGAATATAAAGCCATTGAGAAAATTGCCCAGCAGAAGCTGGTCGATATGGTTCCGGATGAATTACGCGATATCTTTGCGCCATTAATTGATGAGCACGCCAGCAGCGATGAAGAGAGATCGATTGTGAAGCAGGCCGATGCCCTGTGCGCCTATCTGAAATGTCTGGAAGAGCTTTCGGCCGGTAACAACGAGTTTCTGCTGGCAAAAACACGGCTGGAAAAAACGCTGGAGTCACGGCGTAGTGAAGAGATGGACTATTTTTTAGCGGTCTTTGTCCCAAGCTTCCATCTGTCGCTGGATGAAATCAGTCAGGATTCACCGCTGTAAGTTTGCGGCGACGTTATGTCGGCCGGATAAGACGTTTACGTCGCCATCCGGCCTACAAGCCCCACGCAGCGTAGGCAATCCCGTAGGCCGGATAAGGCGGCAGCCGCCATCCGGCGCATAAAAATTAAAACGGGAACAGCATCGGGATCATCACCACACACACCGCCATCACGATCACCGTAAATGGCACCCCAATTTTCACAAAGTCGCTAAAGCTATAGTTACCCGGCCCCAATACCAGCGTGTTGACGGGTGATGAGACTGGCGTCATAAAGGCCGCGGATGCCGCCATTGCAATCACCATCGCAAAAGGATACGGCGAAACGCCCATCGACTTTGCCGCCGCCAGCGCAATCGGCGCCATCAGCACTGCTGTTGCGGTATTCGAGATAAATAAGCCAATGGTCGCACACAGGACAAACAGACAACCCAACATCATGTACGGGCCATATCCCCCACCGACGTCCATGAGTCCTTTTACCACCAGATCGACACCGCCGGTTTTTTGTAAAGCCAGCGCGAAAGGCATCATCCCGACGATCAAGATAATACTTGGCCAGTGGATAGCCTTATAGGCGCTCTCCGCATCAATACACCGGAATTTCCCCATTAGCAGGCAGGCGATAATGGCGGCCACCGTATTGGGGATTTCATCCGTCAGCATTAACGCAACCATCAGAACCAGGCAGAAAATCGCGTGCGGTGCCTGGCTGTGTGCCGGAGACGCTTCACTGACTTCGACCGGCATGTTCAACACCACAAAGTCGCGGCCTTTTTTCCCAAGCGCGGTGATAAGTTTCCAGTTACCCACGACCAGAATGATATCACCCATCAGCAACGGTTCATCCACCACCGCGCCGTCCATCGCCGTACCATCACGCTTCACCCCGACGACGTTCAGGCCGTAACGCGTACGAAACGCGATTTCCCGTACCGTTTTACCGATTAATTCTGATTCCGGGATCAACGAAATCTCAGCCATCCCCACATCGAGCGCCTGTTCGGAAAAATACTCGCCGCGCAACACCATCGGCTCCAGCAATTGTTCACTGCAGAATTCGCGCAGATCGACATCAGCGGCGGACATATCAATGAGCAAAACGTCGCGGGCACGGAACTCAGAGACCCCATTAACGTCCACAATCACGCGCCGAAAGCGACGCCAGCGCTCAACACCAATCACGTTCGCCCCGTAGCGCTCACGCAGCTTCAGGTCGTCAAGACGCTGGCCAATCATCGGCGAGCCGGGACGAATAGCCAGGCGGCGGGCGCGCCCCGTCAGACGATACTCTTTGATAAGATCGCGAAAGGTCCGGCGTTTCCAGCCATCCCCCTGCTGCCCGGCATCATCGCCCTTCAGCATAAAACGCATCAGCAGCATGTAAATGATACCGAGCACCAGAACAACCAGCCCCAACGGAGTCACGCTGAAAAAGCTGAAGCCGTTAAGTCCCTCGCGCAGTAACTCACTGTTGACGACTAGGTTCGGTGGTGTCGCCACCAGCGTCATCATGCCGCTGATAAGCCCCGCGAAGCTAAGCGGCATCATCAGGCGTGAGGGAGAGGTTTGCATGCGCATAGATACGCTTAAAACAACAGGAATAAAAATCGCGACTACGCCGGTGGAACTCATAAAGGCACCGAGTCCGGCGACGGTGATCATCAGCAAAACCAGCATTTTGACTTCACTACTGCCGGCCACCTTCACCAGCCAGGCCCCCATCACCGTTGCCACCCCGGTACGCACCAGGCCGTCCCCAATGATAAATAAGGCCGCAATCAAAATAACGTTAGGATCGCTAAAACCCGAAAAAGCCTCTGAAATGCTCAGTGTTCCACTCAGAACAAAGGCAATGATGACCAACAGAGCAACGGCATCCATACGCACTCTGCCAGTAGCAAACAAAACGACGGCAATCGCCAACAATGAGAGAACCCATATCAATTCACCGTTCACAACATATCCTTGTTAAATGAGAGGGATGGATTGAGTTTGCCATAAAAAAGCCCCAACAGTCTGGGGCTAAATCACGATCAGGTATTTCTTACCACGACCACATTTCCGTTGGGTTGCTTGGTCACGGAAATCTGTTCCAGACTGGTCAACGAAAAGTCGACCTCATCCAGACGCGGCGTGTCTGACGGCGCGTTGACCGCGATCACATGACATCCGGCAGCCAGGCCAGAGAGCACCCCAGCGGGCGCATCTTCAACCACGGTACACTCCTGCGGTGCCAGACCTAGCAGTTGAGCGCCTAACAGATAGGCATCGGGCTCGGGCTTGCCCCTTTTAACCCGCTCAGCAGTGACAAACACTTCAGGCGCGGGAAGACCAGCAACACGATGGCGTGCCCGTGCGACCGGCATTGACCCCGAGGTCACAATCGCCCAAGGGATACCCGCTTTATTCAGGTGATTGAGTAACTCAATCGCCCCTAGTAGCGCGGTGATTCCATCCGTTTCAGTCGCTTCGATATGCTCCAGACGGGTGAATTCCGCCGCGATCTCCGCGTCTGACTTGCCAGGCATAAAGTGCCGCAAGGAAGTAATTGCCTGCTTGCCGTGAATAAAACCGAGTACCTCGTCATGATTGAGACCAAAACGATCGGCCCAGTTACACCACGCACGTTCTACTGCGGGTAAGGAATCGACCAGTGTCCCATCCAGATCAAACAGAAAGCCTTTGCACTGCACGCTCGCCCCCTCAGGCATTAATGATTTGGTTAATTTCATTCGCGCTCAGGTGATACTGACGCGGGCAGGAGTGCCAGACATTCAGCATACGCTGATATTTTTCCCACATTGGAGTCTGAGCGTTGAAGCCATGTGTACCGGCATCAAAATGGGTATAACGGCCTTCCACGTTCACCATAAAACGAACATACCCGAGGAAACGGGCTTCCGTTGCGGCATCAAAGCCAAGGAACGTCACGCGGCGTTCATCAATAGCCTGTGCATCTTTAAGGTTAGTCCAGGACACGTGTAATGCGTGATACATCTCCATAATATCGATAATCGTACGACAGGTTTCTTCCGTCAGCTCACCAAACTCACGATCCAGCTCGCGCATCTGCAAGCCGTAACCGCGTTCAATAATCGTCTGTAAACGACGATAACGCTCGGCGTTGGTCGGATCGAGCATGGTCATCATTTTGTACTGGTTCGACAAAATAAGACGTTGAGCGTTGGTCATTTCCATTTGGGACTCCTGTATCACTACTACTGCGATGAAAAAAAAGAAGGCAACTTGTGCCTTCTTTTATATGCGTAATCAGGGGTCAATTACAAATCATCGAGGAAAGTTTTATCCAGTTGTTTGAAGGCGCGCTTAAGCGTGTCAGCCAGCGCCTGGTAATCCGGCTTCCCTTCAACCGGCGATAACGCCTGCCCGGCTTCTTGTAATTTTCCCCGAACTTCGTAGAACCAGTTGAGAATCGAAGGCGGCAGCGGCGTAACGGAGCGTTTACCCAACCACCACATGCCCTGCATTGGCAGGCTCAGCGCAAACAGCGCCGTTGCCACAGCCGGCCCCAACTGACCACCTAACGCAATTTGCCAGCATAAGGTGAAGACGGCGATAGGCGGCATAAAACGGATCGCGTAACGCGTCATGCGGATCACGCGGTTCTCAACAAACACAGGCGCCAGGCGCTTTTCCATTGGCCACGTCTTTGCGTAGTGCTGTCCCCGGCGAAACAAGCTAAAAAAATTGACGGAGCGATTATCCGGTGTCGACATGGCGGTTACCTCAACTTCACATATAAAAATTAAAAAATTTGTGCAAAACAACAACTACAAAGGACATCGTTCAAAACATTTTGTCTTTGATACCCACATTCAGGTATCCTGTGCCGGCCTGTAAGGCCTTTAGTCCAAAATCATTGAGTCGTCAAATTGGCATACAGTATGCCATTGGCTGAAAAATACGCAAAATGGCATAGACTCAAAGGTATTTATTCCATCGTGCCCAAAAAGACCCTGGCGCATGATGTTAATCATAAACGTCGGTGTCATCATGCGCTACGCTCTATGACTCCCTGACGTTTTTTTAGCCACGTATCATAAATAGGTACTTCCATGTCGAGTAAGTTAGTACTGGTTCTGAACTGCGGTAGCTCCTCACTGAAATTTGCCATCATCGATGCAGTAAACGGTGAAGAATACCTCTCTGGTTTAGCCGAATGTTTCCATCTCCCAGAAGCACGTATCAAGTGGAAAATGGACGGCGGTAAACAAGAAGCGGCTTTAGGTGCAGGCGCCGCTCACAGTGAAGCGCTGAACTTTATCGTTAACACTATTCTGGCACAAAAACCAGAATTGTCCGCGCAATTGACTGCAATTGGTCACCGTATCGTACACGGCGGCGAGAAGTATACCAGCTCCGTGGTTATTGACGATTCCGTTATCCAGGGCATCAAAGATTCCGCCTCTTTCGCACCGCTGCACAACCCGGCTCACCTGATCGGTATCGCAGAAGCGCTGAAATCCTTCCCAAGCCTGAAAGACAAAAACGTGGCTGTGTTCGACACCGCGTTCCATCAGACTATGCCGGAAGAATCTTACCTCTACGCTCTGCCGTACAGCCTGTACAAAGAGCATGGCGTTCGTCGTTACGGCGCGCACGGTACCAGCCACTTCTTCGTGACTCAGGAAGCGGCAAAAATGCTGAACAAACCGGTTGATGAACTGAACATCATCACTTGCCACCTGGGCAACGGCGGTTCTGTTTCTGCAATCCGTAATGGTAAATGTGTTGATACCTCCATGGGTCTGACCCCGCTGGAAGGTCTGGTGATGGGTACGCGTTCCGGTGACATCGACCCGGCGATTATCTTCCACCTGCACGACACCCTGGGCATGAGCGTTGACCAGATCAACAAAATGCTGACCAAAGAGTCTGGCCTGCTGGGTCTGACCGAAGTCACCAGCGACTGCCGTTATGTTGAAGACAACTACACCACCAAAGAAGACGCTAAACGTGCAATGGACGTTTACTGCCACCGTCTGGCGAAATACATCGGTTCCTACACCGCGCTGATGGATGGTCGTCTGGATGCGGTTGTCTTCACCGGTGGCATTGGTGAAAACGCAGCGATGGTTCGTGAACTGTCTCTGGGCAAACTGGGCGTTCTGGGCTTCGAAGTTGACCACGAACGTAACCTGGCCGCACGTTTCGGCAAATCTGGTTTCATCAACAAAGAAGGTACCCGTCCTGCGGTGGTTATCCCAACCAACGAAGAACTGGTTATCGCGCAAGACGCGAGCCGTCTGACTGCCTGATTTCACACCGCCAGCCTAGCTGGCGGTGCTGTTTTGTAACCCGCCGTATATCGGCGGTAACGAAAGAGGATAAACCGTGTCCCGTATTATTATGCTGATCCCTACCGGAACCAGCGTCGGCCTGACCAGCGTCAGCCTTGGCGTGATCCGTGCTATGGAACGCAAAGGCGTTCGTCTGAGCGTCTTTAAGCCAATCGCTCAACCTCGTGCCGGTGGCGATGCGCCAGACCAGACTACCAGCATCGTGCGTGCTAACTCTTCTCTGCCAGCCGCTGAGCCGCTGAAGATGAGCCACGTGGAATCTCTGCTGTCCAGCAATCAGAAAGATGTGCTGATGGAAGAGATTATCGCGAACTATCACGCGAACACCAAAGATGCTGAAGTTGTGCTGGTTGAAGGCCTGGTCCCAACCCGTAAACATCAGTTCGCCCAGTCTCTGAACTACGAAATCGCGAAAACGCTGAACGCGGAAATCGTCTTCGTGATGTCTCAGGGCACCGATACTCCGGAACAGCTGAACGAGCGTATTGAACTGACTCGCAGCAGCTTCGGCGGCGCGAAAAATACCAATATCACCGGCGTTATCGTTAACAAACTGAACGCACCGGTTGATGAGCAGGGCCGTACCCGCCCGGATCTGTCCGAGATTTTCGACGACTCTTCCAAAGCGAAAGTGATCAAAGTTGATCCGGCTAAACTGCAAGAATCCAGCCCGCTGCCAGTACTGGGCGCGGTGCCGTGGAGCTTCGATCTGATCGCAACACGTGCAATCGATATGGCGCGTCACCTGAACGCTACTATCGTTAACGAAGGCGATATCAATACCCGCCGCGTGAAGTCTGTAACGTTCTGCGCACGCAGCATCCCGCACATGCTGGAACACTTCCGCGCAGGTTCCCTGCTGGTAACTTCCGCCGATCGTCCTGACGTGCTGGTTGCAGCATGCCTGGCGGCAATGAACGGCGTAGAAATCGGCGCCCTGCTGCTGACCGGCGGCTATGAAATGGACGCGCGCATCAACAAACTGTGCGAACGTGCATTCGAAACTGGCCTGCCAGTCTTCATGGTCAACACCAACACCTGGCAGACCTCTCTGAGCCTGCAGAGCTTCAACCTGGAAGTGCCGGTTGACGATCACGAGCGCATCGAGAAAGTTCAGGAATACGTTGCAAACTACATCAACGCTGACTGGATTGAATCTCTGACCGCGACCTCTGAGCGCAGCCGTCGTCTGTCTCCGCCAGCGTTCCGCTATCAGCTGACTGAACTGGCGCGTAAAGCCGGTAAACGTGTTGTTCTGCCAGAAGGTGACGAACCGCGTACCGTTAAAGCAGCGGCTATCTGTGCTGAACGCGGTATCGCAACCTGCGTACTGCTGGGTAACCCGGATGAGATCACCCGTGTTGCCGCGTCTCAGGGCGTTGAACTGGGTGCTGGCGTAGAAATCGTTGACCCGGATGTGGTTCGCGAAAGCTACGTTGCTCGCCTGGTCGAACTGCGTAAAAACAAAGGTATGACCGAAACCGTTGCCCGCGAACAGCTGGAAGACAACGTGGTTCTCGGTACTCTGATGCTGGAACAAGACGATGTTGACGGTCTGGTTTCCGGTGCCGTGCACACCACGGCAAACACCATTCGCCCACCGCTGCAGCTGATTAAAACTGCGCCGGGTAGCTCTCTGGTGTCTTCGGTGTTCTTCATGCTGCTGCCGGATCAGGTTTATGTTTACGGCGACTGCGCGATCAACCCGGATCCGACCGCAGAACAGCTGGCAGAAATCGCGATTCAGTCTGCTGATTCCGCGATTGCCTTCGGCATCGAACCACGCGTTGCAATGCTCTCCTACTCCACCGGTACCTCTGGTGCAGGTAGCGACGTAGAGAAAGTACGTGAAGCTACGCGTCTGGCGCAGGAAAAACGTCCTGACCTGATGATCGACGGTCCGCTGCAGTACGATGCGGCTGTTATGGCTGATGTAGCAAAATCCAAAGCGCCGAACTCTCCGGTTGCAGGTCGCGCTACCGTGTTCATCTTCCCGGATCTGAACACCGGTAACACCACCTACAAAGCGGTACAACGTTCTGCTGACCTGATCTCCATCGGGCCGATGCTGCAGGGTATGCGTAAGCCGGTGAACGACCTGTCTCGTGGCGCGCTGGTAGACGATATCGTCTACACCATCGCTCTGACCGCGATCCAGTCTTCCCAGCAGCAGTAATCTGCTGTGTACGCCGGATGGTGACCTAAACGCATCCGTTGCGACCTACATAGCGTGATTCTTGAAACCGGAAATAGCTGATATTTCCGGTTTTTTTATGCCTGTCCCGTTCATTAACAAATTCTGAAACATTTGCTTAGATGCGCTGCATCAATGAATAACTATTCCCCTGTTTGCATACTTAGCCTCTTTGCTTTGCAACAGGGATAGTCCTTTATGTCTGCAGTAACAGAATCACAACCCGCGAAAAAATGGGCCATGCCCGACACGCTGGTGATTATTTTTTTGGTCGCCATTTTAACCAGTCTGGCAACCTGGGTCGTTCCCGTCGGAATGTTCGACAGCCAGGAAGTGCAGTACCAGGTTGATGGACAAACCAAAACGCGTAAAGTGGTCGATCCCCACTCTTTTCGTATTCTGACCAACGATGCGGGTGAAGAGCAATATCACCGGGTTAAGTTCTTCACCACCGGCGATGAAAGCCCTGGTCTGATGAATTTTCCGTTTGAAGGGTTAACCTCCGGTTCAAAATTTGGCACCGCCGTTGGCATCATTATGTTTATGCTGGTGATTGGTGGTGCATTCGGTATCGTAATGCGCACAGGAACCATCGATAACGGCATCCTGGCGCTGATCCGTCATACCCGGGGTAATGAGGTCCTGTTTATCCCGGTACTGTTTATTCTCTTCTCGTTAGGCGGTGCCGTCTTTGGGATGGGGGAAGAAGCGGTCGCCTTCGCCATTATCATTGCACCGCTTATGGTGCGGTTAGGTTACGACAGTATCACCACCGTTCTGGTGACCTATATCGCCACCCAAATTGGCTTTGCCAGCTCATGGATGAACCCATTCTGTGTGGTTGTCGCACAGGGTATTGCGGGTGTCCCTGTACTCTCGGGTTCGGGTCTGCGCATCGTCGTGTGGGTTGTAGCGACGATGATCGGCCTGACGTTCACGCTGGCCTACGCGGCACGCATTAAGAAAAACCCTCTGCTGTCCCGGGTGCATGAATCGGACCGTTTCTTCCGTGAGCAGCAGGACGAGGTCGTCGAGCGACGTTTCACACTGGGTGACTGGCTGGTCCTGATCGTGTTGACCGCAGTGATGATTTGGGTGGTCTGGGGCGTTATCGTCAACGCGTGGTTCATTCCTGAAATTGCCAGTCAGTTTTTCACCATGGGGCTGGTGATTGGCATTATCGGTGTTGTTTTTCGACTCAACGGTATGACGGTCAATATCATGGCCTCCTCGTTTACTGAGGGTGCGCGAATGATGATCGCGCCTGCCCTGTTGGTCGGCTTTGCCAAGGGAATATTGCTGCTGGTTGGTAATGGCGAAGCGGGTGATGCCAGTGTGTTAAATACCCTACTGCACAGTATCGCCAACGGTATTAGTGGCCTGGACAACGCGATTGCGGCCTGGTTTATGCTGCTTTTCCAGGCTGTGTTTAACTTCTTTGTCACGTCCGGATCGGGTCAGGCAGCACTGACTATGCCGCTACTGGCACCACTGGGCGATCTGGTAGGGGTCAACCGCCAGGTCACCGTGTTGGCCTTTCAGTTTGGTGACGGCTTCAGTCATATTATCTACCCAACCTCTGCATCGCTGATGGCGACATTAGGGGTGTGTCGGGTGGACTTCCGCAACTGGTTGAAGGTGGGCGCCACGCTGCTGGGTCTGCTGTTTATTATGTCCAGCGTAGTGGTCATTGGTGCGCAACTGATGGGCTACCATTAAACAACAAGGCCGGATAATGCGCATCAGCGGCTTATCCGGCCTACCACGAGTCCCGATCCGTCATCCAGGATCGGCGGCGCTGAGTTTACTCAGCTTCTTCGTGTTTTTCGGCTTTCGCACTTTCATTCTTGGCATTGCGTGTCATCCACAGCGCCAGTGCTTTCAGTGAGTCCGGTGTAAATTCGTCACAGCGCGCGGTAATTTCTTCCGGCGTCAGCCAGCACACTTCACTAATCTCTTCTTCCTGCAGCGCAAACGGTCCGTGAGACACGCAGCTAAACAGCCCGCCCCAGACGCGACAGTTCTGGTCTTCAAAATAAAACTGACCGTGCTCGGCAAATGGGACGCCGGCAATGCCCAATTCTTCTTCCGCTTCACGACGCGCGGAGTCCAGAAGCTGTTCATCAGCCTGCACAACACCCCCCGCGGTAGCATCCAGCATACCGGGCATAAAGTCCTTTGTCTCAGTGCGACGTTGAACCAGAATTTTACCCATACCATCGTGTACAACGATATACGTTGCACGGTGGCGCAAGCATTGTGCCCGCATTTGTTCCCGGCTGGATTGTGCGATGACTTCATTGTCTTCATTCACAATATCCACCCATTCAGTACTTGCCAAACGACGCTGTTCCACCATCAGGAAACCTTCTTTTTTCTAGCGCTCTTACGGCGCGTTTACGTTTGTGGGGTAACTTACGGATTAATCTCGATCTGCGCAATAATACTTTGATCATTGAGTGCCATCACGCTGAGAACATTATCATCCAGAATCCCGTAGCTTGCCGTAAATCCCCCTTTCGGGATACTTACCGAACCTGGGTTAAACTGGTAGATATCCCCACGTCGCTCTGCCACCGGCAGATGCGTGTGCCCATAAACCAGCACATCGCCAGCGTTGAGCGGTGGTAAGTTATCCGGACCAAAAAGATGTCCGTGCGTCAGAAAGAGTCGCTGGCTGTCAGTCAGAATTTGCTGCCACGGCGCGGTTATTGGAAAATGCAGGAGCATCTGATCCACTTCGCTGTCGCAATTCCCACGCACCGCAATTATCCGCGACGCCTGCTCATTCAAACGCTCGGCGACCTGCGCTGGCGCGTAGCCCTCTGGCAGCGCATTACGCGGCCCATGGTTCAATACATCGCCCAGTATCACCAGCCATTGCGCACCGCTTTGGGCAAACCGTTCAAGTACGCATTCCGTAGCCGGCAACGAACCATGAATGTCCGATGCGAACATCAGTTTCATCACTCACCCCTCGTTGAAAAACACCTTTCAATGATACTGGATTACGCCCCTACTTTCAGCAGGAACGCTTCGCTGAAAGCGCGATAAAACGTTGTACCGAAGCGCGCTGCCACTGGAAGGTGGCATACTCCGCGAGCTGTTCTGGTACATCATCGCCATTCAGAACCAGTCGATTAAGCATTAGCGCTAAATCGCTGTCTGCAATACACCATTCACCAAACAAATTCTGCTTACCGTGCGCCAGTAAACTGCCCGCCGTAGCAAACAATTTTTCCGCACTGGCCCTGCCTGCTTCCGTCAACGGACCTTTCTTCACGCCACCAAAAACCACATCCGTCGAACGCTCTTCCCGGACAGGCATCAGATCGCTGCGGAGCCAGGCCTGAACCTGGCGGGCGCGAGCTCGTTTTTGTAGATCGTGCGGATAAATGCGCTCCCATTGCGGCGGCGCGAAACGCTCTTCCAGGAATTCGGCAATCGCCGAGGATTCACTCAGTTCAAAACCGTCAATGTCCAGAACCGGTACGCGCCGCGTCAGCGCATACCCTTGCCATGAAGGTTGCAAGTGTTCACCACTGTTGAGGTCGACAGTTTTCAGCGTAAAAGGCAGCCCTTTCTCTTGCAGAGCGACATAAACAGACAGCACATAAGGGGAGAAAAAGTTGGCATCTGACCACAGCGTAATTGCAGGTTTGCTCATAATGTCCTCTGACGTGTATTGGCTTGCTTTCAAAATATAGAGTCTTTCTCTCGCTGTCACTTGATGAAAACTCACGCACGTCAGCAGCTTCTATACTTGTAGTGACCCGGTTCATGACAAAACGGACGCTGAAAATGATCGACCTCTACTACACGCCATCGCCAAACGGGCACAAAATCACACTGTTTCTCGAAGAGGCACAGTTAAAATACCGGCTGATTCATGTAGATATCAGCAGAGGCAGCCAGTTCCGCCCTGACTTTTTGCTGATTTCACCAAATAATAAAATTCCGGCTATCATCGACTGCGCCCCGGAGGATGGTGGAAAACCCATTAGCCTGTTTGAGTCTGGTGAGATTTTACTCTACCTGGCGGAAAAGAGCGGTAAGCTACTCAGCGGTGAATTACGCGAGCGCCACACCACGCTGCAGTGGCTCTTCTGGCAGGTTAGCGGACTTGGGCCAATGCTGGGACAAAATCATCACTTCAGCCACTTCGCACCGCAAACTATCCCCTACGCTATTGAACGGTATCAGGTAGAAACCCAGCGACTATACAACGTCATGAATAAACGTCTGGAAATATCACCCTGGCTGGGTGGCGATCATTACAGCATTGCCGACATTGCCTGCTGGCCGTGGATTAATCTCCACCAGCGCCAGCGTATCGACCTCGACAACTATCCGGCGGTCAATAACTGGTACGAACGAATCCGTACTCGTCCCGCAACAGAACGGGCGATGCAGCAAGCGCAGAGCGAGAAAAGTTAACGCGATTCGGTTCTCGTGTATCATGAAAAGGTTCATACATGGAGGAAACCTGCAATGTCACAACCTGACGCAATTATTCGTATAAAAAACCTTCGTCTGCGCACTTTTATCGGCATTAAAGAAGAGGAGATCCTGAACCGACAGGATATCGTCATCAATATTGCCATCCACTATCCCGCAGACAAAGCCCGGACCAGTGAAGATATCAACGACGCGCTGAATTATCGCACCATCACCAAGAGCATCATTTCGCACGTTGAGAGTAACCGCTTCTCATTGTTGGAAAAATTAACGCAAGATGTGCTCGATATCGCACGCGAACATCACTGGGTCACTTATGCTGAAGTGGAGATCGATAAACTTCACGCATTGCGTTACGCCGACTCCGTTTCCATGACATTGAGCTGGCAGCGCTAAACGTAACCCGGGAGGCGACATGCAGATTCTGATTACCGGCGGTACTGGCCTGATTGGACGTCATTTGATCCCCTGCCTGCTGGAACTGGGGCATCAGATTACCGTAGTGACACGTACTCCTGATAAGGCTCGTCAGATTCTGGACTCCCGGGTCACGCTATGGAAAGGGCTGGAAGAGCAGCAAAACCTCGATGGCATTGATGCTGTCATCAATCTTGCCGGAGAACCTATCGCTGACAAACGCTGGAGCGCTGAGCAAAAAGAGCGTTTGTGCCAGAGCCGCTGGGGGATTACGCAGAAACTGGTCGATTTAATCAAGGTCAGCGACACGCCGCCTGCCGTACTCATCTCTGGTTCCGCTACGGGATACTACGGCGATCTGGGTGAAGTCGTTGTGACGGAAGAAGAACCGCCACACAATGAATTCACCCATAAGTTGTGCGCCCGGTGGGAACAGATCGCCAGCGCTGCGCAAAGCGACAGAACGCGCGTATGTTTGCTGCGTACTGGCGTTGTATTGGCCTCTACGGGCGGGATCCTCGCTAAGATGGTCCCACCGTTTCGTCTGGGGCTTGGCGGTCCTATCGGTAATGGGCGTCAATACCTGGCCTGGATCCATGTTGACGATATGGTCAACGGGATTATCTGGCTGCTGGACAACAATCTGCGCGGTCCCTTCAACATGGTTTCGCCATACCCGGTTCGCAATGAGCAGTTTGCCCATGCGCTGGGTCATGCCCTGAACCGCCCGGCGATCCTGCGCGTTCCAGCGGCCGCTATGCGGCTGCTGATGGGCGAATCCTCGGTGCTGGTCCTCGGGGGTCAGCGCGCGTTGCCCAAACGCCTGGAAGCGGCCGGTTTTGCGTTTCGTTGGTACGATTTGGAAGAAGCGCTGGCCGATGTCATCCGATAATGTCTGATATCCCTTCACTGTTGCCATTGTGGTGGTATGGTTAAAAAACCGAATACCACGATGGCGACGTTATGGCGATAATATCAACACCCCGACTTACCCTCTCGTTGTACCAACTCGCTGACTGGCCTTTTTTCCAGCGGCTACGAGAAAATCCTGACGTCATGCGTTTCATGGGGGATATCGCCCCAACCAAAGATACTCGCCTGCTCTTCGCCAGACGCCTTTCCGCTCGACATACCTTTGTTATCCGGGAGCACAACAACACGACGCAACTGGGCGATATTGGCTTACAGATAAGCCATCTTTATCCTCAGGAAGCTGATATTGGCTACGCCATCACGCCACGGGCGCAAGGAAAAGGTATTGCCAGTGAAGCCGTACGTGCCGTGTGCGATTATGCCTTTCAACAGGCTGGCGTAACGGCGATAAATGCCTATGTATTAGCCGGGAATACCGGATCGATACGCATTCTGGAAAAAACAGGATTCAAACGCACTCAGGTGCTTGAAAAAGCCTATGAAGTGAACGGCATAGCGCATGACGACTGGGTTTATCGTCTGGAGTACAGCGCGTTAAAACGGTAGGCCCGGCAAGCATATCGCCTCCGGGCAACTCAATTACTTCAGCGATCCTTTAAGGAACTGCTGTAAACGCGGGCTTTGTGGGTTCCCAAACACCTGCTCCGGATTGCCCTCTTCTTCAATTTTTCCCTGATGCAGGAAAATAACGTGTGAGGAAACGTGGCGGGCAAACCCCATTTCATGCGTCACGACCACCATGGTTTTCCCCTCCTCAGCCAGCTGTTGCATGATGCGCAGCACTTCGCCGACCAGCTCTGGGTCTAGCGCCGAGGTGGGTTCATCAAACAGCAGAACTTCCGGCTCCATCGCCAGCGCACGGGCAATTGACACACGCTGCTGCTGACCGCCGGACAGATGCACCGGGTATTTCCCCTGCGCGCGCTCATCAATACCGACTTTGGCCAGATACTTCACCGCACGCTCGCGGGCTTCCTGCTTGCTCAGCCCCAGCACCTGAATCGGCGCTTCCATGACGTTTTCCAGCACCGTCATATGACTCCACAGGTTGAAGTGCTGAAAAACCATCGTCAGTCGCGTACGTAACAGACGCAGCTGATTTTTATCTGCAACCTTCAACTGACCGTCTTTGTCGCGTACCAGACCAATATTCTGACCGCTAACCACAATCGTTCCGGCGCTCGGTTTTTCCAGAAAGTTAATGCAGCGCAGGAAGGTACTTTTACCTGAACCTGACGAACCAATAATGCTGATAACATCACCCGCATTGGCCTGCAGCGATACCCCTTTCAGCACTTCATGTTCGCCGTAGTGCTTATGTAAATCGATAACGTTTAATTTATTCTCAGGCATCGTGTTACTCGAACTATTTAGAGGATACATGCTGCAACCAGCGTTTTTCCGCTTTACGGAACAGGCTGATCAGGACATACGAAATCATCAAATACAGTACAGCGGCAATACCGAATGCAGTAAATGGCTGGTAGGTTGCCGAGTTGATGTCACGGGCGATTTTCAACAAATCCGGCACCGTCGCGGTAAACGCCAGCGCCGTGGAATGCAGCATTAAAATGACTTCGTTGCTGTATGCCGGTAACGCGATACGCAGCGCGGAAGGCAAAATAATGCAGCGGTACAGTTTGAAGGAAGAGAAACCGTAAGCGCGTGCGGCTTCAATCTCGCCATGCGGAACGGAACGGATGGCCCCGGCAAAAATTTCCGTCGTGTAGGCACAGGTATTCAGCGTCAGCGCCAGTACGGTACAGTTAAGCCCACTGCGGAAAAATGCGTTGAGGAAATCTGTCCCTTTCACAATCTCCAGCGTATACATGCCGGAATAAAACACCAACAGCTGAACATACAGCGGCGTTCCACGAAAAATATAGGTGAACAACCAGATAGGAAACTGGATAAATTTATTGCTTGATACACGACCAATCGCCAAAAACAACGCCAGTATTCCGCCCATCACTACTGACGAAATCAAAAGCCACAGGGTGATAGCGACGCCAGTGTAGCGATATCCGTCGGTCCACAGCAGGGACTTCCAGTATTCCTGAATAATCTCAATCACAGGTCAGCCCTCTTCACACCCACGGAATAGCGGCGCTCAAGGTACAGCAGCACACCATTAGAAACAGTGGTAAACACCAGATAGATGACCCCGCACACGACGGCAAAATAGAACGGCTCCCAGGTACTCTTCCCGGCAAGCTGAGTCGCTTTAACCACGTCTTCAAGTCCAAGCAACGATACCAGCGCCGTAGCCTTAAGAATAACCTGCCAGTTATTACCGATTCCCGGTAAGGCATAACGCATCATCGCCGGGAACATAATGCGACGAAATATTTGTGAGCTGGTAAAGCCAAACGCCGTTGCGGCTTCAATATGGCCTTTTGGTACAGCCATAAACGCACCGCGAAAAGTTTCGGTAAAGTAGGCACCGTAGATAAATCCAAGGGTGATAATGCCCGCAACCATCGGATCGATATCAATCTGGCCGATACCGATTGCATCAGTAATGGTATTCAGCGCGATTTGTAATCCGTAGAAGATGAGCAGCATTAAAACCAGATCGGGCACGCCGCGGATTAGCGTGGTGTACCCTTCGAAAATAAGCCCCATTGCCCGGCTTTGCGACAGCTTTGCTGCTGCGCCGACAAGACCTATCAGAACCGCCAGTACCACCGAGCTGAGTGCCAGCTCCAGCGTAACAATTGCGCCCTGTAAAATAACACCTGAAAAGCCATACAACATGCTGCCTGTCCTGTCGTGTGTGGTGGAGTAGTAAGCCTCTTTTGATTTCAGACTAACCGTTAAATGCCGGATGGCGGCCTTGCCTTATCCGGCCTACAAAATCACCGTAGGCCTGATAAGCGCTGCGCCATCGGGCATAAATTCAACGCGTCAAAAATCTACGGGCTTTATCAGCACCTGCGGTAATTAACCGCCGTAAACATCAAAATCGAAGTACTTTTTCGCCAGCTTCTCGTAAGTACCGTCAGCTCGCATTTCGGCAAAGGCTTTGTTCAGCGCTTCGCGCAGCTCGTTATCGTCTTTGCGCAGCCCCATACCGGTACCCACGCCGAATAACTTCTCGTCTTTCACAGACGGGCCGCCGAATTTGTAATCTTTACCGACTGGCTGTTTCAGGAAGCCTTCGCTGGCCGCGACTTCATCCTGGAATGCGGCGTCAATACGCCCGGCAGTCAGGTCAGAATAGATATTGTCCTGCCCCTGATAAGAGACAATCTCAATACCTTTTGGCGCCCAGTGTTCGTTACCGAACGTTTCCTGAGTGGTGCCCTGCAGCACACCAACACGTTTACCTTTCAGCGACTCAATGGTCGGCTGAATAGCAGAATCTTTAGCGACAACCAGACGCGAATCGGCTGCATAAAGCTTGTCGGTAAAAGCGATTTCCTGCTGACGCTTTTCAGTAATGGAAAGCGAGGACATGATGGCATCGATTTTCTTCGCTTTTAGCGAAGGGATCAGCGCGTCCAGCGGGTTTTCCACAAAGGTACATTGCGTATTGATACGTTTGCACAGCTCTTTAGCCAGATCGATATCAAAACCGACCAATTCACCCTGTGCATTTTTCGATTCGAACGGTGCATAAGTAGGATCGGTACCGATACGAATTTTTTGCGGGATGGCTGCAAATGCTGCGGTAGCACTGGAGAAAGCCAGAACCAGAGAAAGAGACAACACCAGTTTTTTCATAACTATCCTCAACAGACTGTCTTTTATAGGGGATCTTTACAGGACCAGGTGCAGTTATCGTGCCATTAATCAGGCCGACAAGGCAAAGCATTCTACCCTGTCAGCAGGATTTATTTGCATGAAAAGCGCTTAAGTATGCAATCACGCCCATTAAAACTACGATGAAAGCACCAAAACAGTGCACTGAAATCATTATGCACCGTAATGGTTAACCCCTAGGGTGCAGTCAATTCCCCGTTTCAGCGTATCAATCGCCGTAGACATTAAAGTTAAAATACTTACTCGCCATTTTGTCGTAGGTGCCATCTTTACGCAGTTCGCCCAGCGCTTTATCAAACGCCGCTTTCAGCTCGACATCGTCTTTGCGTAAGCCAATCCCGGTCCCGTCGCCAAAGTATTTTTTATCTTTTACTGAAGGACCGGCAAACGCGTAATCTTTACCTGCTGGTTGTTTCAGGAAGCCTTCGCTGGCTGCGACTTCGTCCTGCAATGCCGCATCCAGACGGCCTGCCGTCAGGTCAGAATAGATAAGGTCCTGGTTTGCATAAGCCACCACATCCACGCCTTTGCTGCGCCAGTTGTCATTGGCATAGGCTTCCTGCGTCGAACCTTGCAGTACACCAACGTGTTTACCCTTGAGTGAATCCAGAGTCGGTTGAATTGGGGAGCCTTTCGCGGCGATCAGACGTGAATCGGCTGCGTAAAGTTTGTTTGAGAAAGCAATTTCTTGCTGGCGTTTCTCGGTGATGGAAAGCGAAGAGATGATGGCATCAATTTTTTTCGCTTTCAGCGACGGGATCAGCGCATCAAAATCACTGGCGACCCAGGTACATTTGATCTGCATACGTTTACACATCTCATTTCCCAGATCGATATCAAAGCCGACAAAATCACCTTTGGCATCTTTAGAGGAAAAAGGAGCGTACGTTGTATCTGTACCAATACGAACTGTCTGCGGAAGTGCTGCGTAGCTGGCCGCGGTGGCGGAGAGCCCTACCAGCAAAGACAAAGCAAGAACCGTCTTCTTCATACATAACCCTCAAGTGGCGTAATTTTATTATGTTTTACGTTGTGTTGTGTGTTTGCAGACTTTTTCATGCAGGTCTTATGCCATTTTCGCATCGATGAGGATATTCGACGTTAAATATGTTAATAAAACGTTGCAATAATGTCCTGATTTTGAAGATAGCAGGTCTGACGGTTGAACCGCAGCGTTTCGTTGCGTTTTAACGAATTAAATGTTGAGGATATGATCGCGGTTACAAAATTGCCCTGAAACAGGGCAACGGATGTTTCTTTGCACGCTGATGGAACGGCTTACGCCCCTTGCCAGCGGGTGAACAGGTCCTGCGGAAGAGCGATATCAAACTGATCAAGCACACGATTAACCGTTTGATTAATCACATCATCAAGCGTCTGTGGCCGATGATAGAAGGCGGGAACGGGTGGCATAATCACCGCGCCAATTTCTGCCGCCTGAGTCATAAGACGCAAGTGCCCGAGATGCAGCGGAGTCTCACGTACACACAGCACCAGGGGACGGCGTTCTTTCAGCACCACATCTGCCGCACGGGTAAGCAGTCCATCGGTGTAGCTGTGAACGATGCCAGAAAGCGTTTTGATTGAACATGGCAGAATAACCATTCCGGCGGTCTGAAAAGAACCGGAGGAGATACTGGCGGCGATATCGCGCGTATCGTGCGTCACATTCGCCAGCGCCTGCACGTCGCGTACAGAGAGGTCCGTTTCCAGCGCCAGCGTCTGCCGCGCCGCCTGGCTCATCACCAAATGGGTTTCCACATCGGTAACGTCACGCAAAACCTGTAGCAGGCGCACACCGTAAATTGCCCCGCTTGCGCCAGAAATACCAATGATGAGTCGTTTCATGTTTAATCGCCCTTGCTTGCTCAGGGCCGACTTTGCAGGAATTTACGGTGAGTTGCAAGCAAGGGTGCAGGTTGCCCCTTGCTTGCGATCAAACGTTAACCTTCGTTGTGCATCTCAAGATTTTCCGCTTCGTTCTGGCGCAATACCGCTTTGGCATCGTCATTACGCAAAGAGTCGAGGAAATCGAGATACTGCTGGTCAACATCTTTAGTGACATAGACGCCATTAAACACAGAGCATTCAAACTGCTGAATGTCCGGGTTCTCAGCACGTACAGCGTCGATCAGATCGTTCAGATCCTGGAAGATGAGTCCATCCGCGCCAATGATTTGACGGATCTCGTCCACTTCACGACCATGAGCAATCAGCTCCGTCGCTGTTGGCATGTCAATACCATAAACGTTCGGGAAGCGAATCTCCGGTGCGGCAGAGGCCAGATAAACCTTCTTCGCGCCAGCTTCACGCGCCATTTCGATAATCTGTTCTGAAGTCGTTCCACGCACGATGGAATCATCAACCAACAGTACGTTTTTATCACGGAACTCAGCACGGTTGGCATTCAGCTTACGGCGCACGGATTTACGGCGCAGCTGCTGGCCCGGCATGATAAAGGTACGCCCCACGTAGCGGTTTTTCACAAACCCCTGACGATATGGCTTACCGAGGATACGGGCAATTTCCAGCGCGATATCACAAGAGGTTTCCGGAATGGGGATCACCACGTCGATATCCAGGTCTTCCCACTCACGGGCAATTTTTTCGCCAAGCTTTGTTCCCATATTCACACGGGCGCTGTAGACGGAAATCTTGTCGATGAAGGAGTCAGGACGCGCGAAGTAAACATATTCAAACAGGCATGGGTTGCTGACCGGATTATCGGCACACTGGCGGGTAAACAGCTGGCCTTTTTCGGTGATATACACCGCTTCACCAGGAGCTACGTCGCGCAGGAATTCAAAGCCCAGCGTATCCAGCGCCACGCTCTCAGACGCCACCATATATTCGGTACGACCATCGCCGATATCGCGTTTGCCCAGCACCAGCGGGCGGATACCATTAGGATCGCGAAACGCCACCATACCGTGACCGATAATCATCGCCACGCAGGCATAGGCACCACGGATCTGACGGTTGGTCGCTGCAATCGCAGCAAAAATATTGTCGGCTTCCAGCGGATAATGGCGGAAGTTATCCAGCTCGCTGGCGAAAATATTCAGCAGAATTTCTGAATCTGAAGTGGTATTGATGTGACGGCGCTTTTCTTCGAACAGCTTTTTACGCAGCTCATGCGCGTTGGTCAGGTTGCCGTTGTGGGCAAGCGTGATGCCATACGGTGAGTTGACGTAAAAAGGTTGAGCTTCAGAGGCGCTGGAGCTGCCAGCCGTTGGGTAACGCACATGACCGATGCCCATATTGCCCTGCAAACGCTGCATATGGCGCGCTTCAAAAATATCGCTCACCATTCCGTTTGCTTTACGCAAACGGAAGCAGTTATTGGCATCAATGGT
Organism: Citrobacter sp. HN-141; assembly: GCF_033341895.1. Taxonomy (NCBI): domain Bacteria; kingdom Pseudomonadati; phylum Pseudomonadota; class Gammaproteobacteria; order Enterobacterales; family Enterobacteriaceae; genus Citrobacter; species Citrobacter sp. HN-141. The sequence goes on from NZ_JAWPBF010000001.1 coordinate 337,148, forward strand.
GATGATGCCTGCGGCATCCTGACCACGGTGCTGAAGCACCGTTAACGCGTCATAAATCGACTGGTTTACCGGCATAACACCGGCGATACCGACAATACCGCACATACGTCTTTTCCTCGTTCAGCAACGACCCAAAGTTTATACTTTGGGCAAGAAACTTGACGAGCTTTGCAGATAGTCAAAGAACCATCTGATGATGAAACTGAACTGCGGGATCAGCTGCGACTTACTCCAGTCTTCACTTTTCGACAGACCGGTAAACGTATCGAGAAAGAACAGTATGGCGGCGACGATCAGCGCCCCTCTCAGAGCACCGAAGCAGATCCCCAACACCCTGTCAGTACCCGACAGGCCTGTTTTCTCCACCAGCTGGCCTATCACAAAGTTAACGATAGCGCCGACGATAAGTGTCGCGATGAACAGTATCGCGATAGCAATCCCATTTCGAACCAGTTCGTCTTCAAAGCCCGTAAACCAGACAGACAGGTAAGTGTAGTAATGGCTGGCGACAAAGAAAGCACAACCCCAAGTCACCAACGATAATGCTTCACGTACAAAGCCACGGATCAGGCTAACCAGACAGGAAAAACCAATCACCGCGATAATGGCGTAATCAATCCAGACCATAAGTGTCCCACGATTTTACGCCCTGTCGTCCTGTTCGGGGCGCATTCTAACAGAAAAAGAAAACGTTTGCGTAGGGATTTCCTTTCCACGCGTAAATAAAAATGGCGCTGAAAAAATCTTCAACGCCATACGGTTTTATGCCTCTTCGGGCACTGCCGGATAGCGGTGTTAACACCGTACCCGGCCGACATGAGACTGCCCCTTAATTAGGGGTATACCCCATCACAACCCCACTCAGGCCGGAGATTTTCTGCAGTTCTCCCAGCGAGTTTTTCAGCTTATCTCTGGACGCATCAGGCCCAACGAGAATTCGGGTTATTTTACCCTGTACCGGCGTTGACGGGGAAGTATATACCCGGAAGCCCGCACCACGTAACTTACCGACGATCTCATTGACCTTATCCGCATTTTTCAACGCACCGAGCTGCACAACGTAGGCTTTCCCGGTTGGTGCCGGCGCGTCTTCGACGACCGGTTTCGGTGCTGGTGCAGGAACGGGCGTCGGCGCCGGAGCAGCGGCAACAGGTTGCGGCTTCGGTTTTGGTTTTGGCGGCTCCACAGGCGCAGGGACAGGATCGAACTCTGCGTTGTTTGCTGCCGTCAGACGCGACGGGTCCAACGACGGCGCGGCCGCGTCACCGGCACGCACCTCTTCTGCCGCACCTTCCGGCGGTTGCGTCGGCAGTGCCTGCGTCGCCGCAGGCATCATGTCCGGTTCATCGCGATCGCCAGGTTTTGGTACCAGCGGGATCGCCGCAAACTCATCCTGATAATGTTTTTTCTGCCCGTCGAGCAGCCCGGGAAGCACAATCACCCCTAGCGCGACCAGCACAATAGTGCCAACTAATCGATTCTGAAACTTACTCGCCACCGCTTCTCCCCACGTCTATTACTTCCATGACATGTGCGACAGTGTGAAACGATCCACACACCAACACGGTATCTTCTGGTTTTGCCGCGGCCAGGGCCGCAATCCATGCCTGAGCCACGCTGTCATAGGCTTCGCCATTACCCAAGTGCTCCAGCAGTTGTTCTGCCGTTGCGCCACGCGGGCCTTCCAGAGGCGCACAATACCAGTCGTCAACCACGCTTTTCAACCAGGCTAACGTACCGGCAATGTCTTTATCATGTAGCATACCGATAACCGCAAGTACGCGCCCACTTTTCACTAACTTTTTCAGACGTTCAGTCAAATATTCCGCCGCATGTGGATTATGAGCAACATCAAAAATCACCCGCGGTGACTCGCTCACAATCTGAAAGCGCCCCGGTAAAATAGCCTGCTCGATACCTTCACGAATCGCCTGCTCGCTGACGTTAAGTCCGCTGGCTCTCAGTGCTGCCAGTGCGGTCGCGGCGTTAGGTTGCGGGACCTGCGGTAACGGCAGTTGTGTCAGCGTACCGTGGCTATCGGTGAATGACCAGTCGTTATCCGTAACCGAATAGCGCCAGTCCACGCCACGGCGCTGCAGTATCGCCCCTGTCTCTTGCGCCACATCCGCGATGGTATAGGGCATTTCCGGTTCACCGACGATAGCCGGTTTCTCTGCACGGAAGATCCCCGCCTTCTCACGGCCAATGCTTTCGCGATCGGGTCCCAGCCAGTCAGTATGGTCAAGCGCAATGCTGGTGACCACCGCGACATCGGCATCGACGATATTGGTTGCGTCAAGACGGCCACCTAAACCCACTTCCAGAATCACCACATCAAGCTGCGCCTGTTTAAACAGCCACAATGCTGACAGCGTGCCGTATTCAAAGTAGGTCAGCGAAATATCGCCACGTGCGTCTTCAATCTCAGCAAACGAGGCGGTATGCGCGGATTCAGGCAGTTCACGCCCCTGCACGCGCACGCGTTCCGTGTAGCGCACCAGATGCGGCGAACTGTATACTCCGACCTTATAACCTGCTGCGGTCAGCACCGATTCCAGCGTACGGCAGGTCGTGCCTTTTCCGTTAGTTCCCGCCACCGTAAAGACAAATGGCGCAGGTTTCAACACGCCCAGTTTGCGCGCCACCAGGCTTACTCGTTCGAGGCCCAGATCGATGGTTTTACTGTGCAGGTTTTCCAGATAAGAAAGCCACGACGCCAGGGGCGACGTGGCTTGAGGAATATGTTTATTGTCCATGATGCCTGTAGATTCTTTACGTTGAGAAAAGCAAAAGGGCAGCGCCTGTGGCCCTGCCCTTTTCAGTTATCAGGCCTCTGATTCCTGATCGGGTACCGGAGGTACCACCTCGCCTTCACGCGGTTCATCCGGATTCGGCGCGGGCAGATTCATCAGCTTCGCCAGAACACTTGCCAGTTTCAGACGCATTTCCGGGCGGCGTACGATCATATCGATAGCGCCTTTTTCAATCAGGAATTCACTACGCTGGAATCCCGGCGGCAGTTTCTCACGTACGGTCTGCTCAATAACACGCGGACCTGCAAAGCCGATCAGTGCTTTCGGCTCAGCAATGTTGAGATCGCCCAGCATCGCGAAACTTGCAGAAACACCACCCATGGTAGGGTCAGTCAGTACGGAAATGTACGGTAAACCACGTTCCTGCATTTTTGCCAGCGCCGCAGAGGTTTTTGCCATCTGCATCAGTGACATCAGCGCTTCCTGCATACGCGCCCCGCCAGACGCGGAGAAACAGATCAGCGGGCAGTTGTCTTCCAGCGCCTGTTCGACCGCACGGACGAAACGCGCGCCGACGACAGAGCCCATGGAGCCGCCCATGAAAGCGAACTCGAATGCAGCTGCAACGACCGGCATGCCGTGAAGCGTACCTTTCATTACCACCAGCGCGTCTTTCTCACCGGTTTCTTTTTGCGCAGAAGCCAGTCTGTCTTTGTATTTTTTGGAATCACGAAACTTCAGCACATCTTTCGGCTCAAGCTCGCTACCCAGTTCCACAAGAGAACCTTCATCTAACAGGCTATGCAGGCGATTACGCGCCGACATGCGCATGTGATGGTCACACTTCGGACAGACCTCAAGATTACGTTCCAGCTCAGCACGGTATAAAACCTGACCGCAGCTATCGCACTTGGTCCACACCCCTTCAGGAATGCTTGCCTTGCGGGTGGGAGTAATGTTGCTTTTAATTCGTTCAATCCAGCTCATTGGTGACCTTTCTGCCTGAACCCTAGTCAGCTTTGTTATAAGGGGCGCATAATGCCATTTTTGCCCCTAACAGACCATGAATGTTGCACATTAAAACATAACAGCCCGAAACTTTGGATAAAAAAGTGGTCGAACCGCTGAGTTACTTTCTATTTTGCAGCCCGTGACGCAGCGCGTTTATGGCGAATCACTTCAATCACACCAGGCAATACGGAGAGGACGATAATTGCCACAATCAGTAATTTCAGGTTTTCCTGAACGATCGGCAGATCGCCAAACAAGTAGCCTGCATAAGTGAACAGCAATACCCACAGCAACGCGCCTACAACGTTATACATCGCAAAATGACGGTAAGACATGTGTCCCATACCCGCAACAAACGGTGCAAATGTACGCACGATAGGAACGAAACGCGCCAAAATAATCGTTTTGCCGCCATGACGCTCATAGAACGCATGGGTTTTATCCAGATAGCTGCGGCGGAAAATTTTGGAATTTGGGTTACTGAAAAGTTTTTCACCGAACAACCGGCCAATCGTGTAGTTCACCGCATCGCCCACAATCGCCGCCACAATCATCAACGCCACCATCAGATGAACATTGAGATCGTTCGTAGGCAGCGCAGAAAGCGCACCAGCAACAAACAACAGCGAATCTCCTGGCAGGAACGGCGTTACCACCAGTCCTGTTTCGCAGAACAGGATCAGAAACAGAATCGCGTATACCCAGATACCGTATTCCGCGACCAGCTCCGCCAGGTGCACATCAATGTGCAGGATAAAATCGATGAGGAAGTAAATCAGATCCATAGTTATGCCTTTATACAATTCAAATTAGTCCGCCAGAAATAGCGGGCCCATTGGCGGTTTTGGCAGGTCAAATCGGTCAGGGTAATCTACCGCCACCAGATACAGACCTTCCGCCTTCGCCGTTGCTGCTGCTAACGTTCTGTCCTTCGCCGCTAACAGTTCTGCAATCCAGCTCTCCGGCTGGTTGTGGGCGCCTACTTCCATCAGGCTGCCGACAATATTCCTGACCATATGATGTACAAAGGCATTCGCTTTAATATCCACCACCACATAAGTGCCGAAACGCGCGACGTTTATATGCATCACGTTACGCCACGGCGTGCGTGACTGACACTGCACTGCCCGAAACGAGGTAAAATCATTTTCGCCAATCAGGCACTGAGCCGCACGATGCATACGCTCAGCATCCAGCGGCTCATAGTAATGTGTCACGCCTTTACCCAAAACCGCAGGGCGCAACCGATGATTGTAGATGATGTAGCGATAACGGCGAGCCGTGGCGCTAAATCGGGCATGAAAATCATCCGGTACCGCTTTCACCCAGCGTACGGCGATGTCACCAGGTAAATTCGCATTTACCCCCAGCGTCCACGCCGCATCTTTACGCAGGGCGGTCGTTTCAAAGTGCACAACCTGCCCCGTACCGTGAACACCCGCATCCGTGCGGCCCGCACAAAAGACAGTAATGCGTTCATTCGCAACCTGAGAGAGCGCTTTTTCCAGTTTTTCCTGAACGCTACGCACTTCGTTCTGGCGCTGCCAGCCATAATACTTGCTGCCGTCATACTCAATGCCCAGCGCAATTTTATGCGTTGACGGCTGTTGCAGGTCAGACATTAGTACAGGTACTCCTGCACCAGTTTTTCCGCAACTTTTACTGCCATCAATGCGCCGCCAAAGCGCACATTATCCGCCACGGACCAGAACTGAACCTGTTCCGGCATACCGTAGTCGTTATGTACGCAACCAATTGACAGGTGCGGCGTACCAGACGCATCGCCAACCTGGGTCGGGAAATCAGTCTCTTCTGACAGCACAATATCTTCACCACGAGAAAAGGCATCACGCGCCTCTTCTGCGGCCAGCGGGCGCAGCGCTTCAAAATTCACCATCTGCGCATGACCGTAGAACACCGGTGACTGCACGATGCTGGCTGAAATTAACAGGCCGTCATCTTGCATAATTTTACGGACTTCATCGACGATACGACGTTCTTCGCGCACGCTACCTTCGCGATCGGGCAACAGCGGCAGCATATTGAACGCCAGTTGGCGGCCAAAGAAGTCATCCTCGTCAATCGGGATACCGTTGAGCAATTTCGCACTCTGCCCGGCCAACGCGTCTACCGCTTTTTTACCGTGGGCGGAAGCCGAGATAATGTTGGTTACCGTAATACGTGAGAGGCCACCGTCATCGATCAGCGGCTTCAGCGCGGAAAGCAGTTGACTGGTCAGGCTGTTTGGCACCGCGATAACGTTGCGATTGCGGTAATCTGCCAGTACAAATGGGTTAACGTCCGGGACGACCAGCGGAACGTCAGGCTCGAGCGCAAACAGACCACTGCTGTCAATCACCAGACAACCGGCATTGGTTGCTTCTTCCACCCATGCCGCAGTGGCTTCAACCCCCGCGACAAAAAATGCCAGTTGAGCCTGGGTCCAGTCAAAGTCAGCAACATCCTGGACAATGACCGATTTACCGTTAAAACGCAGGTGTTCACCGGCACTTTCATTACGAGCCAGCGCATAGATTTCACCGACCGGGAACTGGCGTTCAGCCAGCGTATCGAGCAGGGCTTCGCCTACGGCGCCCGTTGCGCCCAGAATGGCAATATTCCAGCCTTCAGACATGGTGATTTACTCCAGAAATACATAAGCGTCCCTGTCGTATTATTCGACAGGGAGCATTAAGAAGACATTAATGTGCCGGATGATGAACGGCGTTAAAACCCAGCTTACACAGCAGGGCTGCGGCGGCGGCATCGTCACACATTACGTATAAAGACGACCATTCGCGACGTTCAAGATAATTCTTGCGCAGTTTATCAAACTCACCCGGAATTCCAGCAACTTTGCGCAGTGGCGCATCGTCGCGGCGCACATCATACACTAAATGAACCAGCCTTTTCAGTGTTGGCTGATCTAACGGACCATGCAAGGTAATACGGCCAAATTCCGGCGCAGGCAACAGCGTGTTTAATGCAACGTGCTGTTCACGACCAATAAATTTGCTATAGGCCTCGAAGACCTGCGTTGTCCCACGTGCTTTCCCTTCCAGGGTATAGCCGGCAATGTGCGCCGTACCAATGTCCGCTTTCTCCAGCAGCGCCACATTCAGGTCCGGCTCGCCTTCCCAGACATCCAGCACGACGCTCAGCGGCTGCCCGGCGTTGAGTCGGTTCAGTAAGGCGGAATTATCCACGACCGGTCCGCGGCAGGCATTAATCAGAATGGTTCCGGGCTTCAGGCGGCTAATCAGCGCCTCATCGGCCAGGTGAAGCGTTTTGTACGGCCCTTCTTTGAATAACGGCGTGTGGAAGGTCAACACATCTGCTTGCTCAACCAGTTCTTCCAGCGTGCGGAAATCGCCCTCGTCGCCCCGATCGGCACGCGGTGGATCGCACAGCAAAGTACGGATACCTAATGCTTCCAGTCGCGCCTGTAAACGCCCTCCCACATTACCTACACCGACAATACCGACCGTACGGTCACGTAATGCAAAACCATCGCGCTCAGCCAGCATCAGCAGCGCAGAGAAGACATATTCCACTACCGCAATCGCATTGCAGCCGGGAGCCGCTGAAAAACCAATACCTGACTGCGCAAGCCAGGCATCATCCACATGATCCGTGCCTGCCGTTGCCGTACCGACAAACTTTACCGGTTTTCCACTGAGTAGCGATGCGTTTACTTTCGTCACCGAACGCACCATTAACGCATCCGCATCATCCAGTTCGGTGACGGGAATCGGGCGACCGGGAACCGCTTTGACCTCCCCCAAACGACTGAACAGTTCGCGGGCATAGGGCATATTTTCATCAACGAGGATTTTCACGTCTTTCTCACCTGTTTGAGAACGAGAGTTAACCGGGCAAGTGTGCCATAATCTCGCCGCCAGGCATACTGCGAGACCTGGTTAGCACAGATTTAAGGAACAGAGATGATGCAGCCCATTTCAGGTATGCCCGCACGCCCTCCCGGCGAAGGCCAAAACCCTCCTTCCGTTGCCGGTGAACAGCCACTGTCCACGCAGCAGCGTACCGTGCTGGAACGATTGATTACCCGTTTGATTTCGCTTACCCAACAGCAAAGCGCTGAGGTGTGGGCTGGAATGAAGCACGATCTGGGCGTCAAAAGTGATACGCCATTGCAGTCACGTCACTTCCCCGCAGCAGAACAAAACCTGAATCAGCGTCTGGGGGTTGCTCAGCAGAATCATGCTAACCGTCAGGTTCTGTCGCAGCTCACTGAATTACTGAGTCAGGGAAATAATCGCCAGGCGGTGAGTGATTTTATCCGTCAGCAGTATGGGCAAACGGCGCTCAGCCAGCTCACGCCTGAGCAGTTAAAGAACGTGCTCACTCTGCTGCAGCAGGGGCAGCTTTCGATACCGCAGCCGCAGCAGCGCCCGGCAACCGATCGCCCTTTATTACCCGCCGAGCACAATACGCTGAATCAGTTGGTCACTAAGCTGGCGGCCGCCACGGGAGAGTCGGGGAAAATGATCTGGCAGTCCATGCTGGAACTGTCTGGTGTAAAAAGCGGCGAGCTGATCCCGGCAAAACAGTTCACCCATCTGGTGACATGGCTGCAGGCGCGCCAGACCCTCAGTCTGCAAAATGCGCCGACGCTGCAAACGCTGCAGGCGGCGCTAAAACAGCCGCTGGAGCCAAATGAGCTAACGGCCATAAAAGAGTATGCACAGCAAACGTACCAGATCCAGCCGCAAACGATCCTGACGGCGGTACAAGTGCAGGACTTGCTGAATCAAATCTTCCTGCGCCGCGTGGAACGTGACCGGGAGCAGGAATTAAACGATCCGCGTCATCTTCAACCCATTTTCAGCCCGTTCGCACCGGTGATTGAAACAATAAAAACACTGTCGGCACGACCGGGGCTGATATTTGTCGCCTTGCTGGTAGCATTAGCCCTGTTCTGGTTGCTTGCTTAACCTTTTCGCAGAGTCAGCAGCGTCACGAAAATGCCCACCACCGCGGAAATCGCCCCGGCAAGGAATACCGAGGAGTAACCGTATGCAGTGGCCAGAACCCCGGCGACAGGACCGCTTATGCCGTAGGAGATATCCTGAAACGCGGCGTAACCGCCGAGAGCCGTACCACGAACCTGGGCAGGCACTCGCTTCACGACCTCCACACCCAGCGCCGGGAAGATCAGCGAACACCCGGCCCCGGTTAATGCCGCTCCCAGCAGCGCAATCCAGGCAGATGGAGCCTGCCATAGTAGAATCAGACCCGCGGTTTCAACCAGTAAAGAGACAACTGCGACGTTAACCCCGCCAAACCTGTCTGGCATCCAGCCAAACAGAATACGCATCAGCACAAACGCCCCGCCAAATGCAGTCAGAGTGAAACCCGCCATCGTCCAGCCGTTGCTGACAAAATAGAGCGAAATAAAGGTACCGATTACCGCAAAACCAACGCCCTGCAGCGCCAGGCCCAGACCAGGTTTCCAGATAAGTCCCACCACGCTCCACAACGAAGGGCGTTCTCCTGCATGCGCAGGCACTTTACGCACGGTACCGTTGAACGCCCATGCCAGCAGCGGTAATACCATCGTGGTTCCCGCCAGCGCCGCGAAGCCAAAGTGGCTGTGGATCAGTAGCCCCAGCGGTGCACCGGCCGCCAGCGCGCCGTAAATCGCCATTCCGTTCCACGACATCACCTTACCGGAGCGCGTTGGCCCGACCAGCCCAAGCCCCCAGGTCAGCGTTCCGGTCAGTAACTGGCTTTCACCACAACCGAGGATCAAACGCCCAACGATCAACAACGCAAACTTCACCGGAACGGAGACGGGCAATAGCGCGGCTAACAGCCACGCCGCACCCGCCAGCGCACAGGCAAACATCCCCTGTAGCGCCGAACGTTTAGCGCCATATTGATCGGCTAAGCGCCCGGCGTAGCCGCGCGTTAATACCGTTGCCAGAAACTGGACGCCTACGGCGATACCGACCATGGTGTTGCCATAGCCCAGTTCCTGATGCACAAACAGAGGAATGACGGGCAAAGGTAAACCGACCGTCATATAGGTCAGGAAAACCGCAAAAGCGATACGAAACAGCGAAAAATTCGCCGAAGGTGTTTTTTCTTGTTGGGTTACAGCTGTCATGCGTTACTCCAAAATGCAGAGTAAGGCGAGGAATGTCCACGCCCCCTCTACCTGACTATCAGGATTAAGGTGCGTTGGATAACGTTAAACGCTTACGCATTATCAAGAGGATAATGTTGAAGCTGGAGTCTGCCTGCGAGTGGCCCTGGCTGTCAACTGTGAAAGCATCGCAGTGCGTTTCAACGCTGTGATTTCTCTACGAACAAAAAGGGAAATACCGCATCAATGCCTTTCGCTCTGAACCGCTCGGTTACCTGTTCACGCTGCTGCGGCGTCAGGAGCAGGAACATCATATCCCAAATCTCTTTGGGTCCTGCTTCCTGCACGATGTTGCGATCTGGTGCTTCGGTTTTCTCATTTTCATTCAGATACGAGCGTAGATACAGTGGGAACACAGAAATATGAAATTCCTCGGCCTTAGATTTCGCACGCTTGCGCTTAACGCCCTCTTTCCCTTCACTGTAGGTATTTAAGCGCAGGCGTACAGCGGGTGCGCTTCCAGGAAACCCCGGTAATTCAAGACACTCCTTTACCGTGAACCACTCTTTTACCATCAGTTTCTTTCCTTTCTGCTGATGAAATAAAAATATTTTTTCTTTTTCGCGAAATTTCAAATTAATTCTGGCACTATTCCTACGATAAAAAGAAAGTAACGTTCTTTTGTCTTTCTAATTTATAACTTGAAAAATATCGGTGCCGATAACACATCTTCTTAGGATTACAGAATGGAACAAAAAAGCCAAGACTGGCATCGTGCAGATATTAAAAGTGCACTGGAAAAAAGAGGTATTACACTCAGAGAATTGTCACGTTCGGCGGGTTTATCTCCTGACTCGCTGCGTAATGTATTTACCCGCAGTTGGCCCCGTGCAGAACAGATCATCGCACAGGCGCTGGAAACCACGCCGGACGTAATTTGGCCGTCACGCTATCTTGCAAAATCAGCAAAAAAAACCGTTACAAAGAATAACCATCAATTATAAATATATTAACCAAAATTTACCCGGCGGATTTATTAATATCTCAATAAAATACATTTACGATATTAATAGCACTATCGACCCTTCCCATCAGATTAAATCCTGTTAAAGCAATACGCGAACTTATTACCTATTCCATTAACAGGAGTCATGATGAGCTGGAATAAAACAACAGCAGTTAATCACGCTAAATCCCACGCGAGTTCACATTCTCAAGGACGCTGCGCGGAATTTACCCGCAAAGCCATTCAGGCAGGAGGTATCACTCTTGGGCATACTTATCATGCTAAAAATTATGGCCCCATGCTAAAAAGTGCCGGTTTCAGCGCCATTGGCCACTTTGAACAGCCCCGAGAAGGAGATGTCATCATCATTCAGCCGTATGAGGGAGGAAACCCAAGCGGTCATATGGCGATATTTGACGGCCAGGAGTGGTACTCCGATTTTAGACAGCGTGATATGTGGACGGGGCCTGGCTATCGGGCGGCAAAACCGTCATACACCATTTACAGGAAACAGTAATGAAAGCGTTCTCGTTGATTGCTCTGGTTTTGTTACTTTGTGGCTGTTCTTCATTCCACCGTGACAGCACTCAGGATGTTAAACAATTCTATCTCGCGTGGATGTCCGCATACACACAAGATCAAGACACGTCCGCACTCATGCAACGCTATGTAGCGAAAGACGTTATCAATCGTCTGGCGCTGATTGATAGTCTTTACGAGCAGGAAATACGGGATTCTGACTACTTTATGTACGTGCAGGATTACGACCCAGAATGGATCCCGCAGTTACGGGTTGGACCGGCTCAACCTTTTCTCGGTGGCGAAAAGGTGGAAGTGCAATTAGGTGGGCCGACAGGCGAAGCACCCATGCTGCTGGAAGTGTATACGCGTTGGGAAGACAGGCGCTGGAAAATTTATCGCGTTCGCGATATTCGCGATCGTTATGAACAGCCCATCTACAGTACCGGGGATATTACCCGTGCGAAAGCATGGTCTACGGAGATCGCACCGGAGTACGAAAAGATGAATAAGTAAAAAAGGGAGCCATCAGGCTCCCTTTTGCATCTCATTTTTGCAGACTTACGCTTTCAGCTTACGCATAACCAGCGTGGCGTTGGTACCGCCAAAACCGAAGCTGTTAGACATAACAGTCGTCAACGCTTGCTCGGTCGGTTTAGTCACGATGTTCAGACCTGCAGCCTGCTCGTCCAGCTCTTCAATGTTGATGCTCGGCGCGATAAAACCGTGTTCCAGCATCAGCAGAGAGTAGATGGCTTCCTGAACGCCAGCCGCACCCAGTGAGTGACCGGTCATGGCTTTGGTTGCAGAAATGGCCGGGCTGTTATCGCCAAAGACTTCGCGGATTGCGCCCAGTTCCTTCACGTCGCCTACCGGAGTAGAAGTACCGTGGGAGTTCAGGTAATCAATCGGGGTATCAACACCGTGCATCGCCATCTGCATGCAGCGAACTGCACCTTCACCTGACGGAGCAACCATATCTGCGCCATCAGACGTTGCGCCGTAACCTACGATTTCAGCATAGATGTGCGCGCCACGAGCCAGTGCGTGTTCCAGTTCTTCGACAACAACCATACCGCCGCCGCCTGCGATAACAAAACCGTCACGGTGTGCATCATAAGTACGGGAAGCCTGAGACGGGTTGTCGTTATATTTGGTAGACAGCGCGCCCATTGCGTCGAACTCGCACGCCATTTCCCAGCACAGCTCTTCGCCGCCGCCAGCAAAAACGATGTCCTGCTTGCCCAACTGAATTTGTTCAACAGCGTTGCCGATACAGTGTGCAGAAGTCGCACAAGCAGAGCTGATGGAGTAGTTGACGCCGTGGATTTTGAACGGTGTCGCGAGGCAGGCAGAAACGCCGGATGCCATCGCTTTGGTGACCACATACGGGCCAACCGCTTTCAGACCACGCGGGCTACGCATTGCGTCAGCGCCGAATACCTGAAAACGCGGAGAGCCGCCGCCGGAACCTGCAATCAGGCCAACGCGCGGATTGTTCTGGTAATCTTCTGCAGCAAGGCCGGCATCAGCCACTGCCTGCTCCATAGAAAGGAAAGCATAGATGGATGCGTCGCTCATAAAGCGCACTACTTTGCGGTCAATGAGGCCAGTGGTATCCAGTTTTACGTTGCCCCAGACGTGGCTACGCATGCCGGAGTCCTTCAGCTCCTGAGAGAAAGTGATCCCTGAACGTCCTTCACGCAGAGATGCCAGGACTTCCTGCTGGTTATTACCGATGCTGGAAACGATGCCCAAGCCAGTAATCACTGCACGTTTCATTCAATACCTCTGTAAGTCGCACTATTTTAAAGTTTCGAGTGGCACAATAGCGTACACTTGTACGCCGAACAAGTCCGATCAGCCATTTAATGTGGAAATTTGCGCAGCCAGGCACTCCTCGTTAAGATCGGGGCACAGCCTGCCAGACGAGTAACTTACGTGAAACAATACGCAATACAACCTGCCAACCTTGAATTCAACGCTGAGGGTACACCTGTTTCCCGAGATTTTGACGATGTCTATTTTTCCAATGATAACGGGCTGGAAGAGACACGTTACGTCTTCCTTGGCGGCAACCACCTCACCGCACGTTTTCCTGCGCACCCACGCCCGGTGTTCGTGGTGGCAGAAAGTGGCTTTGGTACCGGGCTAAACTTCCTCACGCTCTGGCAGGCATTCGCCACCTTTCGCAACGCACACCCTGACGCTACCCTGGAAAGATTACATTTCATCAGTTTTGAAAAATTTCCGCTGACGCGTGAGGATCTGACATTAGCGCATCAGCGCTGGCCAGAACTTGCCCCGTGGGCCACGGCGCTGCAAGAGCAATGGCCGCTGCCGCTGGCGGGATGCCATCGCCTGCTCCTTGATGAAGGACGCATCACGCTGGATCTGTGGTTTGGCGATATTAACGAACTGACCAGTAAGCTCGATGACTCTCTGAATCAAAAAGTGGACGCCTGGTTTCTGGACGGCTTCGCCCCGGCAAAAAATCCGGATATGTGGACGCCAACACTCTTTAACGCCATGGCCCGACTGGCCCGTCCGGGTGGCACGCTGGCAACCTTCACTTCTGCAGGCTTTGTGCGTCGGGGGTTGCAGGAAGCCGGGTTTACGATGCAAAAATGCAAAGGCTTTGGTCGCAAACGCGAAATGCTGTGTGGCGTAATGGAACAGACGCTGACGCTCCCCTCCTCGGCACCGTGGTTTGCACGTACCGGAACAGAAAAACGCGAAGCCGCCATTATTGGCGGTGGTATTGCCAGCGCATTACTGTCTCTGGCGCTACTGCGCAGAGGCTGGCAGGTCACGCTCTACTGCGCTGACGATAAACCCGCGCAGGGTGCTTCCGGCAATCGTCAGGGCGCACTCTATCCGTTGCTCAGTAAACATGATGCGGCGATTACGCTTTTCTTCCCCACCGCATTTACCTTTGCTCGTCGCCTGTACGATGCCCTACCCGTTAATTTTGCCCATGACTGGTGTGGCGTCACGCAGCTCGCCTGGGATGAGAAAAGCCAGCAAAAAATCAGCCAAATGCTGTCCCTTGAACTGCCCGATGCGCTCGCCGTCGGGGTGGACGCAGACCAAATTTTGCAAACAACAGGCGTTGTGACCGAATGTGATGGCATCCAGTACCCGGCCAGCGGATGGCTGTGTCCGGCACAACTTACCACCGCCGTTCTCGACTATGCGACAACGCTTGGGTTGCGTACCCACTACCAACACACACTGACCTCACTTGCTCATCAAACCGATAGCTGGCAGCTGCAGTTCGCCAGCGGAGAAGCAGCAACACATGAGGTCGTGGTTCTGGCGAATGGGCACTGTATTCACCGTTTTGAACAGACTCAGTCACTACCGGTGTATTCCGTTGGCGGCCAGGTAAGTCACATTCCCACGACGCCTTCGCTTTCCACACTGCGTCAGGTTCTGTGCTATGACGGCTACCTTACCCCGCAAAACCCGGAAAATCAGCAGCACTGTATTGGCGCCAGCTATCATCGGGGGAGTGAAGAGACGTCGTTCCGTCATGATGACCAGCAGCAAAACCGTCAGCGTTTGATCGACTGCTTGCCGGATGCGGCATGGGCGAAAGAAGTGAACGTCGGTGACAATGCAGCCCGTTGCGGCGTCCGTTGTGCCACGCGCGATCACTTACCGATGGTCGGTAATGTGCCGGACTATAATACCACACTCGATCAGTATGCCCGGCTTGCAGAAGACAAAGAGCATGCTTTACGCGCACCGGTATACCCGGATTTGTTCATGTTGGGCGCACTGGGGTCACGCGGGCTATGTTCTGCCCCGCTATGTGCAGAAATTCTGGCCGCGCAAATGAGTGATGAACCGATCCCAATGGATGCCAGCACGCTGGCGGCGCTAAATCCGAATCGCCTGTGGGTACGGAAGTTATTGAAGGGTAAAACGGTGAAATAAGATACCATCTCATTATTGCCTGATGCGCGGCGCTTATCAGGCCTACAACCCCAATCTGAATCGTTTGTGGGTAAAAAAATCGTAGGCCGGGTAAGCGTAGCGCCACCCGGCAAGCTGAGAATGCCGGATGGCGGTCGGCTACGGGCAATGATTATTTTGTCGCCTTCTGGAACAGGGTGTCCCACATCTCTTTCACTAATGCCTGGTCGCGAGGCGAGAGTTCGCCCGCACTGATGGCTTTCTCCAGGCTGCTGGTCACATTGGCGTACAATGCTTCAGCGGAATGGTCCTCACCACCGTCCAGTTCAGCAACGGCCAGCGTCAGGTGCCCACGCAAGTAACCACTGGCAAACAACTCATCATCGCTGGCGTGCTCTACCATATCGTCGATTAATGCCAGAATGCGTGATTCAAACTCCGCGATCATCTTCTTTCCTCATTGTAAACGTGGCATCGGCGTCAGTTGAGCGCTTCGGGCCACGGGAATTGTTCCGCCTTAAGTTCAGGCGTGTGATAATAATTTTGTAGTGCGTTAATGAAACGCGCCGGGCGTTCGGGGATCCCCTTTTCCAGATACTCCATCACCTGGGCATGAACGCGGCGCTGGAATACCACGCGATCTGGTTCAAAGTCCCCTTCCAGGTTGTCGCAACTGACGTTAAACGGGTAGCCCGCCGCCATGCAAAACAGCCAGTCAAACGCCTGCGGCTTCACTTCCACATCTTCAAACTGACATTGCGTCTTCGCGTCGCGGCCATCGGGGCAGTACCAGTAACCGAAATCGACCAGCTCACGGCGCGCCTTACCAGCGATGCACCAGTGTGAGATTTCGTGTAACGCGCTGGCGTAATAACCATGCGCAAAAACGATACGGTGATACGGTAATTCCGCATCAGCAGGAAGATAGATCGGTTCGTCGTCGCCTTTAATCAGACGGGTATTAAATTCATCGGCAAAGCAGCCGTTAAATATCTCAATTAACTGTTCGTAGTGATGGGTATTATTCATTAGTTCATCCCCAGCCAGTGGAGAATCTCCTGTCCATGATTATCATAAAGTAGCTTGGCGCTCATCACGGCGGAGACGATGACAATCATTGGCCGAATGAGTTTTTGTCCTTTACTGAGCACCAGCCGCGAGCCCATCCGTGCGCCAATAAACTGGCCAATGAGCATCACAAATCCGGTCGCCCAAATCACTTTGCCGCCGAGAGCAAACAGCAATAGCCCACCGATATTCGATGTGGCATTTAATACTTTGGCGTGGGCCGTCGATTTCGCCAGGTTATAGCCGCATAACATGACAAAGGCCAGCGCGTAGAACGACCCCGCCGCCGGACCAAAAAAGCCATCGTAAAAGCCAACACAGCCACCGGCTACCAGCGCGAAAGGCAACCCGTGCAATCGACGCTGCCGATCTTCTTCGCCCACTTTCGGCATTAACAGAAAGTAAAGGCCAATACAGATAACCAGAACCGGCAGGATCTGACGCAGAATATCTGACTGCACGTGCTGAACCAATAGCGCGCCGCTCATTGACCCGATAAACGTCATGAAGATATTGAGCTTCTGATCCGCCAGGTTAACCACACCACGACGAATAAAATAGAGGGAAGAAGAGATAGATCCGCCACAGGCCTGCAGCTTATTAGTCGCCAGCGCTTGTGCAGGTGGCATCCCGGCCGCCATCAATGCCGGGATGGTGAGTAAACCACCGCCTCCGGCCAGAGAATCAATAAAACCTGCCAGCATCGCCACAAAAAAAAGCACACCCAGCAGCAGCGGAGACACCATAAACAAATTGGCAAAATGATCCATTAGAGTACATGCTCGTCCAGTAGCGCCTGGCAGGAAGGCGGCAACGGCGGCGGTGTCTTCTTCTCAGGCTTGGTGGTTCCAGGTTTTGGAGGTTCGAACCAGCTTTGCAGCTCCGCGCCGCAGCCGTCACCCGGTGGCGGTAACGGTTGATCTTCGCACTCAAGACTGTCGGCAGGACAACGTAACCGGACATGCATATGCGCACGATGCTGGAACCATGGCCGCACTTTACGCAACCAGTCCCTGTCGGTCCCCGCATCCAGACAAAGTTGCTGCTTAATCGCCGGATTCACGAAAATACGCGTTACTTCATTATCTTTTGCCGCCAGCCTGATCAGGCTGAAAATCTCCGGCTTCCACAGTGACGGCACGACACGTTTGCCGTCCTGTGAGACCAAATCTAACGCCTGCGGCCGCAGCAGTTGCGACTGGGTCCAGCGCGTTTTTGGCAGTTGCAGGAAAATATCGACATCCAGCCCAGTCTGGTGACTGGCATGACCGCCATTAAAACGCCCACCGGCCGGCATACCCATATCACCGATTAACACCGTGCCCAGCCCCAGATTATTAGCCTGATTACTCAGGCGCTGGATAAACATCACCAGGTCCGGATGACCAAAGTAACGGCGCTGATCGGTGCGCATCACCTGATAGTGTTCTGACTGTACCGGCAGCGTATCCGCCCCCACGATACAGCCATTGGAGAATGCGCCGATAGACTGTGCGCTACCCGCAACCGGATGGGTAATTTTCTGCCAGGGCGTCGCCGCCAGACAGGCGGTGCTGGCAAGCAGAGCCAGCGCCGCAAGTGCCATTTTTTTCATTTCTTACCAGCGTGGAATGTCAGTCTTCACATCCGCATTTTGCGCCCGCTGGCGCAACAGGTGATCCATCAATACGATCGCCAGCATCGCCTCGGCGATCGGCACTGCGCGGATCCCAACGCACGGATCGTGCCGACCTTTAGTGATCATTTCAACTTCTTCACCAAAGCGGTTAATGGTGCGCCCCGGAACGGTAATACTGGACGTCGGTTTCAGCGCCATATGAGCAATGATTTGTTGCCCGCTGCTGATCCCGCCCAAAATGCCACCCGCATGATTGCTCTGGAAACCGCCTTTGGTGATTTCATCACGGTTCTGACTGCCGCGCAGCGCCACAACGTCAAATCCGTCGCCAATCTCAACGCCCTTAACGGCGTTAATGCTCATCAGCGCATGGGCGATGTCGGCATCCAGGCGGTCGAATACAGGTTCGCCAAGACCTGCCGGCACACTGTCAGCGACAACGGTGACTTTTGCCCCAATGGAGTCACCCTCTTTCTTCAGTCCACGCATTAGTTCGTCCAGCGCGTCGATTTTATCCGGGTCCGGGCAAAAGAAGGGATTCAATTCGACCTGAGACCAGTCTTTAATCTCCAGCGGAACATCGCCCATTTGAGTCAGACAGCCACGGATTTTAACGCCGAATTTTTCCGCCAGATATTTCTTGGCGATTGCTCCCGCCGCTACGCGCATTGCCGTTTCACGAGCGGATGAACGTCCACCGCCACGATAATCACGCAGGCCGTATTTCTGCTCGTAGGTATAGTCGGCGTGTCCAGGACGGAAAACATCCTTGATGGCGCCATAATCCTGAGAACGCTGATCGGTATTTTCGATCAGCAGACCAATACTCGTACCCGTGGTGACGCCTTCGAATACGCCGGAGAGGATCTTCACTTGATCTGGTTCCCGACGCTGGGTAGTGTAGCGCGACGTGCCCGGACGACGCCTGTCGAGATCGTGCTGCAGGTCGGCTTCTGTCAGAGGAATGCCCGGCGGAACACCATCAACGATACAACCGAGCGCCAGCCCGTGTGATTCACCGAAGGTCGTTACGCGAAAGAGTTGCCCAATTGTATTTCCTGCCATCACGGCTCCGTTATGCGTGTTGTGTATCTGCGCGTGTAGTTAGTCTTTGTAAATGCTGAAGTGCTCACGAGCGGCTACTAACTGCTCTTTGGTCAGCATGAATACACCGTCTCCACCGTTGTCGAATTCCAGCCAGGTAAACGGCACATCAGGGTATTGCTCTATCAGATGTACCATGCTGTTTCCGACTTCACAAATCAGAATACCGTTATCAGACAGGTAGTCCGGAGCATTGCCCAAAATGCGGCGAGTCAGCTTCAGTCCATCACTACCGGATGCCAGACCCAGTTCAGGCTCATGGCGGTATTCGTTCGGCAGGTCTGACATGTCTTCCGCATCAACATACGGCGGGTTAGTGACAATCAGGTCATACTGGATTTTCACCAGATCGCGGAACAGGTCGGAACGGATTGGCGTGACGTGATGAATCAGACCGTGCTCTTCAATATTGTGTTCGGTAACCGCCAGCGCATCCGTCGAAATATCAACCGCATCCACTTCAGCTTCCGGGAAGGCATAGGCGCAGGCGATAGCAATACAACCGCTGCCGGTGCACATATCGAGGATATGCTGCGGCTGCTCGTTGATAAGACCCGCAAAGCGGTTATTGATCAGCTCGCCAATCGGCGAACGCGGAACCAGCACGCGCTCATCAACATAAAATTCATGCCCGCAGAACCAGGCCTTGTTGGTCAGGTAAGCCACCGGAATACGCTCGTTGACGCGACGAATTACACGCTCAACAATACGATGACGCTCGCTGGAGGTCAGACGTGCGGTACGCATGTCCTCAGGAATATCCAGCGGTAGATAAAGAGACGGCAGCACCAGCTGTACGGCCTCATCCCACGGGTTATCCGTGCCATGGCCATACCAGATGTTCGCCGCGCTAAAACGGCTGACCGCCCAACGCAACATGTCCTGAATGGTATGCAGTTCACTCACTGCTTCATCGACGAAAATTTTATCCACGTATTCCTCCAGGGCATGCTCGTATTAATTTCGGCGGCTAGTTTGCCACGAAGACGGCGATAAATCAGCATTCACACGGGGCCTGAGCGCGAAAATTGCGTTTTAAGCGATCGGATGCCCGCCGAGTCGGGTTAAACTAACGGAAAATAAAAGTTGAGACTCTCGAATGAAAAAGAAAACATCGCTCAGCGAGGAGGATCAGACGCTGTTTCGCCAGCTGATGACCGGCACGCGTAAAATTAAACAGGACACCATTGTTCACCGACCTCCACGTAAAAAAATTGCCGAGGTTCCGGTTAAAAGACTGCTACAGGAGCAGGCTGATGCCAGCCACTATTTCTCGGATGAGTTTCAGCCGCTGCTGAATACGGACGGCCCGGTAAGATACCTGCGTGCCGACGTCAGCCATTTCGAACTGAAGAAAATGCGCCGTGGCGATTACTCCCCGGAGCTGTTTCTCGATTTGCACGGATTGACGCAACAGCAGGCTAAACAGGAGCTCGGCGCATTGATTGCCGCCTGTCGTCGTGAGCATGTCTTTTGCGCCTGCGTAATGCATGGCCACGGGAAGCACATTCTGAAACAGCAAACGCCGCTGTGGCTGGCACAACATCCGCATGTGATGGCCTTCCATCAGGCACCGAAAGAGTACGGTGGCGATGCTGCACTACTGGTACTGATCGAAGTGGAAGAGTGGTTGCCACCTGAACTCCCCTGAGCCTGCGATTCAGAAACAGAAAGAGCCGCATTTGCGGCTCTTTTATTTTCCGGATGGCGGCTCTGCCTTATCCGGAGGATGAAACATGGCACGGGTTCGATTAAATCGCTTTTGCCATTTTCAAATTACACGGGCTCATCTGCCAGTTAAAAATGCCCTTTCCGCTCTCATCAAGCGTTACGCTGGCTATTGCAGATGTGGTAAACATCGGCGGCGTTTCACCCGGGCAAAGCTCAGACACCAGATATCCCACTAACGGTAAGTGAGAAATCACCAGCGCCGTCGCGATACCTTCATTGGCCAGAGCCTGTAAATAGGCGCTGACCAGACCGACATCGCCGCAGGGAGTCAGCTCCGGCAAAACATCCACACCGGCTGGCAGGTTCATACACTCTCCCACCACATCCAGCGTCTGTTCGGCTCGTAGGAACGGGCTCACCAGAACACGTTCGATATCCACTTTTTGACCTTTCAGCCAGTTCGCCATCAGGCGAGATTCGTCACAACCACAAGAGGTTAAAGGACGAACCGAATCACTGGCGGCATCGAGGGCCGCGTCGCCGTGACGCATGATAAAAACTTGCATATTGCACCGCTTTTGTTAACCAGAATCACCAACACGTTTACACAAAGCCCCTATTGGCTGTGGTAACTATGTGGTGGCCGGCATTGTGCCTTATCCATTCACCGAATGAAACGCTGTTTTTTACCTCAACGGCGTAAGTATAGTCAATCTCTGTTTACATTTTGAGCGCGACACATACATTCGGTGCGGATTCATCCTACCTTTGACCTCATGAATTCAGGTCAGTTTCCCCGATATTCCAGAATCTTTCACCACGTTCCGCCATCTGCAATAACTGTTCACACGGAGTAAACCGTGAACCATATTGCGTGGACAGTCGTTGCAGAACCGCAACCACTTCACCCGCACCGAGAGAATCCATATACCGGAACGGGCCGCCGAGGAATGGCGGAAAACCAATACCAAATACAGCGCCGATATCACCATCACGTGCGCTGCGGACGACCTGCTCACCAAAACAGCGTGCTGCTTCGTTAAGCATTAACATGACACACCGCTCGGCAATTTGCGGAGCTGCGAGTTGGCCCTGACCCTGGACGCCAATAAGCGTATAAATTGCAGGGTCGACCTGTTTTTTGCTTTTACGCCCTTTCGCGCCATAAAGATAGAAACCCCGACCATTTTTTCTACCTTTGCGATCGTCATTCAAAATTGAAGCAACAACATTTGCAGGCGCGCTAAAACGTTCTCCATATGCGGCCTCAAGCACTGGTATAATTTTAGTGCCCGTATCAATTCCGACCTCATCCAAAAGTTGGATTGGCCCTACCGGAAAACCAAACTTAACCAGCGCGGCATCAATCGCGTCGACACGTTCGCCTTCGGTCAGCATGCGAATCGCTTCGTTGATGTAAGGCGCTAAAATACGGTTAACGTAAAAGCCAGCCTTATCCTGGACAACAATCGGCGTTTTTCCCTGTTTTTTCGCTAACTTAACGGTTGTGGCAATCGTCTGCTCAGAGGTTGTTGCATGCGGGATCACTTCCACCAGTGGCATTTTTTCTACCGGGCTAAAGAAGTGCAGACCAATTACCTGCTCAGGTCTGGCAGCATTAGCCGCAATATCGCCAATCGGTAAAGATGAGGTGTTCGATGCAAAAATAGTATGAGGGGCACAATTCTGCTCAATTTCTGCCACCATCTGTTGTTTTAATGACAGATCTTCGAATACTGCTTCAATAATCAGATCGCGATGAGCAAAACCGCGATAATCGGTGGTTCCCGAAATCAGCGCCAGCTGTTTGTCACGTTCACCCGCTTTGATATGACGGCGACGAACCTTCGTTTCAAGTTGATCCCAACTGTACTTCAGCGCGTGGTTGATTCCTTTAGCATTAATATCTTTGATGCGCACCGGCAAGCCGCCTTTACAGGCAGTGACGTAAGCAATACCGCCGCCCATCAGGCCACCGCCCAAAATACCGACGCTATTCAGCGGGCCGGGCTTCGCTTCACTACCGGGATCCTTTTTCACATCGGTATTGGCAAAAAAGATGTTCCGTAGCGCCTTAGACTGCGAAGTCATCGCCAGCTCGCCAAACGCGCGAGCTTCCGCCTCATAGCCGCTGCTGCTGCCCTGCGCGAGACCGGTTTCGATCACCTCAAGAATGCGGTCCGTTGCGGGGTAGTTGCCCAGCGTTTTTTGCGCCGTCTTTTTGCTGACCATACGAAACAGCAGCGCACGTCCCAGCGGCCCCGCCAACACGCGTTCACGTACGGGCAGAACCCGGTGCGCCGAACTGTCTTTTTTAGCCAGTTCAACCGCAGCTTCCAGCAAAATGGTCTGTGGTACAACTTCATCCACCAACCCCACTTTTAGCGCCTGTTTTGCCCGGAGCTGTTTTCCTGTCAGGATCATATCCAGCGCTGTACTGACACCAATAAGACGGGGCAATCGCTGGGTGCCCCCGGAACCGGGAAGCAGGCCTAACTGCACTTCCGGTAAACCCAGCACGGTTTTAACGTCATCGGTACAGATACGGTTATGACAGGCCAGCGCCATCTCCAGCCCACCGCCCAGACAGGCACCATGAATCGCGGCGACAACCGGGATCGGCAAGGCATTAATTTCCGCCATGATCTGCTGCCCCTGACGGGCCAGCGTTTCAGCTTCCTGTGCGCTGCGGCAATCACCTATCATGTTGATATCGGCACCGGCGATAAAATTATCGGGTTTCGCCGAAATGAACACGACGCCACGCAACGCTTTATTGTCGCGAATTTGTTTCAGAATGGCCCGAACCTGAGAAGCGAACTCCGCTTTCAGGGTATTCATTTTCTCTCCGGGTACATCAATGGAGACAACGGCGACGTTATCCAGACGCACGTTGAGCGTAAAAGCCGATGTCATTTCCATTATTCTGCCTCCAGAACCATTGCCGCACCCAAACCACCTGCCGCACATGCGGTGACTAAACCAAACCCACCGCCACGACGGCGTAGTTCATGGAGGGTTTGGGTGATCATTCGTGCACCGGTTGCGGCGAATGGGTGCCCATAGGCAATTGAGCCACCCAGCACGTTAAATTTACTGTCGTCGACTTCGCCAGTAGCATGGGAGCGCCCCAGCACTTCGCGGGCAAAACGCTCGCTGCCCAGCAACTGGAGGTTCGCCAGCGTTTGTGCGGCAAAGGCTTCATGCATATCAATGAGCGTTAAATCCGCCATGGTTAACCCTGCGCGCTCCAGGGCCAGTGGTGTCGACCATGCAGGCCCCAACAGCATGTCCTGCCAGACATCGATGGCGGTAAAGGCAAAACTACGCAGATATCCCAGCGGTACCAGCCCCAACTCTTTCGCACGCGATTCCGTCATCAAAATCACGGCGGCTGCGCCGTCCGTTAGCGGGGTACTGTTTGCTGCGGTGACGGTGCCGTGCTTGCGGTCAAAC
The DNA here is from genome assembly GCF_033341895.1 of Citrobacter sp. HN-141. Taxonomy (NCBI): domain Bacteria; kingdom Pseudomonadati; phylum Pseudomonadota; class Gammaproteobacteria; order Enterobacterales; family Enterobacteriaceae; genus Citrobacter; species Citrobacter sp. HN-141. The sequence goes on from NZ_JAWPBF010000001.1 coordinate 361,384, forward strand.
GCCGGACGTAGTTTGGCGTAATCCGCCAGCGTAGAGTTACCGCGAATATTGTTATCTTCCGAAAAAGGATCTTTAAACGGCGGCGCATAGGTCGTCATCACCTCATCCGCTAGTTTTCCTTCAGACCATGCCTGTGCTGCGCGCTGATGAGAACGGTGCGCCAGGGCATCCTGTTGCTCTCGGGTAATACCATAGGTTTTGGCCATTTGCTCAGCCGTATCCCCCATACGCAAACCGGTGGAATACTCGGCGACGGCAGGCGGCACAGGCATCAAGTCACGTAAGCGCAATCGGGAAAAGAGTTTAAGGCGTTGACCGGTTGTGCGGGCTTTATTGACATCCACCAGTACTCGCGCCAGCTTTTTGCTGACGCCAATAGGCAGAACGGAAGAGGAGTCTGCGCCGCCGGCAATCCCAGCACGAATAGTACCGGCCATCAGGCTTTCAGCGACATTCGCCACGGCCTGAAAGCTGGTTGCACAAGCCCGGCTTACGCTGTAGGCATCGGTATGCACATTCATCCCGGTTCCCAGAACGATTTCCCGGGCAATGTTGGGGGCTTCTGGCATTTGAACCACCTGGCCAAAAACCAGCTGTTCAATAACATCAGCAGGTATTTCGCTGCGGGCCAGCAATTCACCAACAACCATTTTTCCCAAATCAACGGCGGGAATGCCATGAAACGCGGTAGCCTGACGGGCAAATGGCGTACGCAATCCGCTCACGATGGCTATACGGTCGCCCTGGCGGGTAACCAGCGGTAAAGCCTGACTCATAACACTCCCCTGTAAAAAATAAAAATAAGTGGTCTGACCTGATCATAGTCTTAACCAATTTTTTACATTTAGCCAAGCGGGGAGAAAAGAAAGTGAGAGCTATGACACAGTGAATAGTCACTGACTGTTACGAAAATGCCCTTGCCACCAGGTGGCAAGGGCATGAGCAGAAGGGATTAACGCAGGCCCAGCTGGAAAATCAGCGTTTCAGCTTCACAGGCAAAAACAAAATCGATATCCAGACGCACACCCTCTGACTCTTCAGTGAAAGTCGAGGTGATTTTGCAAGGTTCAGATTCCACGCTACGTGCCTTCTCAGTCAGAGCGGCCAGCGTTTCTTCTGCCTCTGCGCGATTCGCGAACACGCGGCTGTAGGAAGCGGTGCAATCGGAGTTGTCCATGATGGTGCCAACATCCATACAGCAGCAAACCGGGGTTTCATCAGCACTGCATTTACTCATTGTAGATTTCCTCTGTATTCGCACCCGAGGTGCCAGATAAACGATAGGGACATTTTACGCTCCCATTATTCGCCTCTCCAGTCGTTAATTGTGCGAAATGAGATAAGTGACAGAAATCACACTTAAAAATGATCTAAAACAAAAATCGCCCAAACAGGTGAGTGCGCGTACCCGCAATTTTGCCAGCTGAATCGCGTTTCTTAGATCAGAATTGAAAATATTTATAAACATACTTGCAACATTCTGGCTGGTCCGACCTATACTCTCGCCACTGGTCTGATTTCTATGTGGTACCTCAGACCCTACACTTCGCGCTCCTGTTACGGCATGTAACATAGTTTGTATAAAAATAAATCTATGAGGTTATGGTCATGAGCCAGAAAACCCTGTTTACAAAGTCTGCTCTCGCAGTCGCAGTGGCAATTATCTCCACACAGGCCTGGTCTGCAGGCTTTCAGTTAAACGAATTTTCTTCCTCTGGCCTTGGCCGGGCATATTCGGGTGAAGGCGCTATTGCAGATGATGCGGGTAACGCCAGTCGTAACCCCGCGCTGATCATGATGTTTGATCGCCCTACTTTCTCTGCGGGTGCCATTTTCGTTGACCCGGATGTCGATATTTCCGGACGCTCACGTATTGGTAACGACGCCAGCCAGGACAATATCGCCCCAACCGCCTGGATACCGAACGTGCATTTTGTTGCCCCGATTAACGATCAATTTGGTTGGGGGGCGTCAGTTACCTCTAACTATGGTCTGGCAACGGAGTTTAACAATAATTACGCAGCCGGCTCGATGGGCGGAAAAACCGATCTGGAAACGCTCAACTTAAACCTGAGCGGCGCCTACCGTCTGAATAATCATTTTAGCTTCGGCCTCGGTTTTAACGCCGTCTATGCCAAAGCGAAGCTTGAGCGTTATGCAGGCGATCTGCCGCAGCAAATCGTTGCAGGCTCTGGTGGCCGGGTTCCTCCCGCACTGGCCGCACAATACCCGGCAGATACCCAGATTGCGCGCCTGAAGGGTGACGAATGGGGCTTCGGCTGGAACGCCGGTATTCTTTATGAAGTGGATAAAGACAACCGTTACGGTTTCACCTACCGTTCGGAAGTAAAAGTTGACTTCGACGGTGATTACCGCAGCAGTCTGCCATCAATGGACCGTATTCCAGCGCAGTTGCGCCCGGTGTTCGCTAGCCTGCCTGCTGGCACTAACGGCAACACAATCGACGGTTCGCTTGATCTGAATCTGCCAGAAATGTGGGAGTTCTCAGGTTATAACCGCGTTGCGCCACAGTGGGCGGTTCACTACAGCATGGCATATACCAGCTGGAGTCAGTTCCAGGAGCTTAAAGCAAAAGGCAGCAACGGCCAGACTCTGTTCTATAAAGAAGAAGGTTTCAAAGATTCTTACCGTATCGCGCTGGGGACTACCTACTACTACGATGATACCTGGACATTCCGTACCGGTATCGCCTTCGATGATAGCCCAGTTCCAGCTAACCGCCGTTCCATCTCTATTCCGGATCAGGACCGCTTCTGGCTGAGTGCGGGTACCACCTATGCGTTTAATAAAGATGCTTCATTGGATGTCGGCATTTCTTATATGCACGGTCAGAAAGTGAAATTCGAAGAAGGCCCGTACTCCTTCGAATCAGAAGGGAAAGCCTGGCTGTATGGTATGAACCTGAACTACGCATTCTGATTTTCATCAGATGTAAAAAAGGTGAGCTTTTTAGCTCACCTTTTTATTTGCCTCTATTCCTTACTCAGAATCGATCTCTTTTAACTCATCCTGAATATCTTTTGCGTTCGGGTTTTCTTCTGGTTTGAGTTTACCGCCATTCGCAATAAAGTCATGACGCTGGAAGTAAGCTTCTCGCACCATGATGTAAGGATCTGAAGATTGACGCAGCAGACCGTCAGAATCGAGCAATTGCGCACGCGTTTCAATTCCTTCAACCGTCCATTTACCTATCGACAACGGCCAGGTTAGCCAGGACAGAACCGGATACAGCGTATCCACCATATCGCCGCCATCATCACGCAGCGTGAAACTGCCGTAGAACGGAAGCTGCATATATGGACCGTAACCGACATCATAATGGCCTAATGTGCTGCCGAAGCGGTGTGGTTCAACACGCTGCAACTTCGGATTCGCCATCCCCGCCACATCAATAAACCCGCCCATACCTAACAAGGTGTTGAGGAAGAAACGGGTAAAATGCACCATCCCCTGATAGGGGTCGCCTTGCAGGAAATAGTTAACCATGACAGCCGGTTCTTCAAGGTTGCCAGTAAAGTTGCTCAAACCATTACGGGCCGGCTGCGGAACATAATCACGCCAGGCTACAGCCACCGGGCGAACAACGTATGGATCCAACACATTAAAGTTGAAGTTGTACATGGTGCGGTTGAACCCTTCAAATGGGTCCGAACGCCCCTGCTGTTCAGTACCGGAGCTCGCACACCCCACCAAAAGTGTGGTTCCCAGCGCAAGCGCCGACAGGCGAAGCTTCATAAGTGTCTCCCTGTGTATTATGGCTATCGCTGATTGCCATCCATGACGGAACGATGATGTATCCGCCTGATTAGATGTGAGCGATTGTAACAGCACGTCAATCGATGTCTATATGCCCTAACTTACTGATTTGATCATAGCCTGGTAATACAGACACAGTGATGGTTCATTTTAACGAAGCCAATAAAAGCATGCGTTACCATTTTTGCGATTTCAGACTTTATCCACCTACCCTCAAATAAAAACCGCTACGCTTTAGCAATACGTGCTTATTCAGGAGCCTGGAATGACTGACATCGAAAAAGAAAAGATTGATCGCCACAGCGACGAGCTCCAGGTGGAAAGCGAAGAAAAGCGGAGCGGAAAAAAGATAGAGCTCAATGAGGACAGGCTCCCCTCACGAGCAATGGCGATCCACGAACATATCCGCCAGGACGGAGAAAAAGAGATGGAACGCGACGCGATGGCGCTATTGTGGTCAGCCATCGCAGCCGGACTGTCAATGGGAGCCTCACTGCTGGCAAAGGGAATTTTTCACGTACAACTGGAGGGTGTTCCCGGCGGATTTTTGCTGGAGAATCTCGGTTATACCTTCGGCTTTATTATTGTGATTATGGCCCGCCAACAGCTCTTTACGGAAAATACCGTCACCGCCGTCTTACCCGTTATGCAAAACCCTACCCTCGGCAATTTTGGTCTGTTGATGCGTCTGTGGAGCGTAGTACTACTGGGTAATATTCTGGGCACCGGGGTTGCGGCATGGGCGTTTGAATACATGCCGATTTTTGATGAAGAGACCCGCGATGCCTTCGTGAAAATTGGTATGGATGTGATGAAAAATACGCCAACAGAGATGTTTTCCAACGCCATCATTTCTGGCTGGTTAATTGCCACGATGGTGTGGATGTTCCCCGCCGCCGGAGCGGCAAAAATTGTGGTCATTATTCTGATGACCTGGCTAATTGCGTTAGGCGATACCACGCATATCGTCGTCGGCTCGGTAGAAATTCTTTATCTGGTCTTTAATGGCACGCTGCACTGGAGTGATTTTTTCTGGCCCTTTGCGCTACCAACGCTCGCCGGGAATATCTGTGGCGGAACGTTTATTTTCGCGCTGATGAGCCATGCGCAGATCCGCAATGATATGAGCAACAAACGCAAGGAAGAAGCCAGGTTGCAAGCAAAGCGTGATGAGCAAAAGCAGAAAAACCAGAAAAAACAGGCCTGAATGGTGACTGTTTGAGCAGTCGGGTGGCCTGAGACTTACCGTTGTGAGTAAAAAACGCTATACTCGTGCCGCTTCGTCCCCTTAGTTAAATGGATATAACGAGCCCCTCCTAAGGGCTAGTTGCAGGTTCGATTCCTGCAGGGGACACCATTAAGTCATTTCACATCACTTCAGTTCACTTAAGAAACCCAGTGATACCAAGCCTCTCAGAAAACCCAAGCTTTAAATAGCTTTCATATCTCTTCATGACATTACAGCATCATGATGGTATAAGTGATGGTACTCACCAGTTCGATATCCAGATACCATCAATTACCTCTCAAGGGGTGCCACTTATGGCTATAAACGAGCTTTCACCCAAACAGATCGAGAATGCCAAACCACAGAATACCGATTACAAATTATCCGATGGTGGCAGCTTGTACCTATTGATCAAAAAGGCAGGAGGTAAATACTGGCGTATGAATTATCGCTTTGCTGGGAAGCAGGCAACATTAGCGTTAGGTGTTTATCCAGATGTGCCGCTTGCAACCGCTCGTAAACGCCGAGATGAAGCCAGGCAAGTGCTGGCCGATGGCAAAGATCCACGCGAGCTAAAAAAAGCTGAAAGCAATGAGGCAACTTCACCGTCATTTGAAACGATCGCTCGCGAGTGGCATCGCGGATCTATGGGCCATCCAGAGTGGAAAGAGATCACCCGTAATAAAATTTTGAGGGAAATGGAAAACCACATATTTCCTCTAATCGGTAGCAAACCCATCGACAGCTTAAAAACACGGGATCTATTGCCTTTGCTTATCAGCATGAACGAACAGGGCATCGGTGCTACGACGGGGAGAGTTAAGACCACGATGAGCAGCGTTTTCCGCTATGCGGTCCAACGTGGAGTTGTCGAGTACAATCCAGCCCATGATCTGAAAGGCGCTTTAACGAGTCCCAAAACTAAACACCGCCCTGCCCTTGCCTTGGATCGTCTACCTGAATTGATAGCTAAAACTGAAACGTATACCGGCAGACCACTCACCAGACTCGCAGTGTTACTTTCTCTTCATACATTTGTCCGTTCGAGCGAACTTCGTCACGCTCGCTGGGACGAGATAAATTTTGAAACTGCAATGTGGACAATCCCTGGCCAGCGAGAAGAAATTGCAGGTGTAAAATTCTCTGAACGTGGGGCTAAAATGGGCAGTGCGCATTTTGTGCCGCTATCATCTCAGGCGATGGACGTATTGAAGTCGATCAAATTCATTAGCGGTGAATACACGCTGATTTTTCCTGGTGATAGCAATCCTTATAAACCTATGAGCGAGAATACGGTTAACAAAGCGCTCCGTACTATGGGCTATGATACTCAGGCTGACGTTTGTCTACATGGTTTCCGGGCAATGGCCTGTTCAGCTTTAACCGAATCAGGACTGTGGTCACGGGATGCAGTAGAACGACAAATGAGCCATCAGGAACGTAACGAAGTACGGGCGGCTTATGTTCATCTGGCACAGCACATGCAGGAACGCCGCCGAATGATGCAATGGTGGTCAGACTATCTGGAAGCAAACGCTGATAAACATGTTGCGCCATACGACATGAAGAAATTGCGGATAGTGGGCAGTTAACCGAAAAAACTGAAGCTAGCCCAAACAGGCGAAAAGCAGTAACACCTGCTGTCTGCTTCAGTTTTCATCAGGTGCGCACGAAGGTGACTTGATGGATAGCAACGTTTGGAAAGAAAACAGAATTGCGCCTTTAGAATACTGCTCATTTGAAAGAGCAGCTAAGTTGCTCAATTGCGAATGTGAAGACCTAATTCATTGGAATAAAATAGGTGCTATATCGATAGCATTTAAGCCAGAAAATATGGAAGGTTCTTTTTCTGTTCAATTACGTGAGCAGAAAGATAGCGCTGACATAGAAAAATACAATAAATCTCAATATATCATGCACGAACTTGGAATTTATGGCTCTCAATTTCTACGCAATTTGGGCGATGTAAATGACAAGGGCTATATAGCATCAATTGATGAATTTCGATTTCATGGAAACATTAGTGACTTATGGGTTATAATTAATGGATCAGTGGATGAAAAAAACAGCATAACTATAACAAAATCATTCAGCACTGGATATAAAACACTAAGCCCTGCAAACATTCCAAATGACATAACCTCAGCGTTATTTTTTTACCAAGGAACGAAAGACGTCATCCTTGAGTTAAAAGACCTCCTAATTACGAGGAACGATATCGAAAAAATATGGACATCGGCTATATCAGGTAAACAAATGGAGAGTTATTTTACAAGCAAGACGCGTGAAATTAAGGTTATTCCTGTCAGCTCAGTTTCAATAGCACAAACTGACAGACACGAACACAACCGACAAGAAGTTGAACTGGTTGCCATGAAAGTTCGTGAACATTATCCGGATGAATGCACCAAAAATGGCAAATTACTACTCAATAAATGGGTAAAAGCCACTCTAGCGCGTAAAAATGATTATGGCGGTTTGAAACTTAGATCCGAGAGAAAGATTTCCACAATACTTAGCGGAATTATCAAAGCAGAAAAAACTACTGAGTAAGCTTACTCGACTGCTGAGTAAACTTACTCAGCATTTCACTCTATCCGGCTGTTATATACCATCTGCCATGTTGATTACACAAGCGACATAACATGGCAGGTGAAACCTATGATTACGCAGATCTATCCCCTCTCAGGACACGCTCGCCCACGAGCTACTGCTGACTTTTTAAAAGTTAGCACCGTCACCCTCTGGCGTTGGGAAACAAGCAAACCTGATTTCCCAAAATCAATTCGCCTCTCTGAACGCGTCACTGTTTACGATGCAGCAGAGATTCGCGCCTGGCTGGAAGCTAAGAAACACAACTAATCCCCCGGAGTAAAACCATGAAATTAAAAAATTCTGGCTTAACAGCCAGCGGCCAAACTCACGCTAAAAACAGTAGTGTTCTAATTATCAAACACAGCAAAAGAGCAGCCGATGCGTAATATCGACCTTATTCACGAAGTCACTCACGCCGCTGCCGGTCGTTGGCCATCAGTACTGGCAAGCCTCAATATCGATGTCCCTGATTCACCGCGTAAGCACACCTCATGCCCTGCTTGCGGTGGCAAAGATCGCTTTCGTTTCGACGATAACGGACGTGGTTCGCATATTTGCGGTCAGTGTGGCGCAGGAGATGGTTTAGACCTGATCCAGAAAGTAAATAACTGCGACACCACACTGGCCGCACGCCTTGCGGCTGATGTACTGGGTATTGATTACCAGGCAACGGAAACAGACCCGACGACAGCCAGCCTGAGACGGAAGCGGCTGGGAGCCGAACAGCAGCAGCGCAAACAGGAATGCCAGAAACAAGCCGTAGAGGACGCAAAACAGCGCCGAGATATGTTTGTCCGTCTGTATACCGGAATACGCCAGCAAGCTGTGCAGGGTGAATCTGATTATCTGCGATCAAAAGGACTGGGTGGGTTCACTTTCCCCATACTGACCGATGGTTCAATCCTCCTGCCGCTGGTGGATGAATCTGGGGCTGTTGTGGCAGCACAGACCATCACTCCACAAGGAGAAAAACGCCTTGTGTCGGGGTCGGCAAAGCGTGGGGCATATCACACCGTAAACACACCAGAGCAATCGCAGGAAGTGATTATTGCCGAAGGGCTAGCAACAGCCCTTTCTGTCCATCTGATGCGCCCTGACGCATTGACGGTGTGCGCTATTGACGCCGGGAATCTATTACCCGTGGCAGAAGCCATGCGCCGGAGCCACCCAATACTGCAAATTATCATCGCCGCCGATAACGACTATCACGACGACAGCCAGCCGAACATCGGGAAGATAGCCGCTGAGAAAGCTGCTCTGTCCGTGGCGGGCTGGATTGCTTTACCTCCGACGGAGGAAAAGACCGACTGGAACGACTACCACCAGCAAAAAAAACTGAAAGCCGCTACCGCAGCATTTACCGATTCGATGTATCAATCACTGGAGGAAGACGTGACAGCTGAACTCAAACCTATTGAAGGCAATAACCCGCGCCGTAAAACTGACAGCGGCGATATTTCGCAGATGGCGGTCAGCCAGAAGGCAAAACTTCTCGCCGGACGTTGGGAAATACTGGCCGTCAATCCTAACAGCGGGACTGTTTATTGCTACATGGCAGGGATATGGGAAAAGCTAGCAGATAGTGAGCTTGAGCGCGTCATGGTGTCAATTTTTGAAGAACACAAAGCCCATTACACTGAAAAGGGGATTAAATCCGTCGTAGCGACAATGAAACTACAGCTTGCAGTTATTGGTGATCAGCGCGGTGATTTGATTGGGTTCGAGAATGGTGTTTATGACCTGATTCGACAGACATTCCGCAATCACGGTCCGGAAAACTGGTTAATGAATCACAACGGGATCATCTATACCCCACCGGTGCCCAGTGAGAATCTCACGACTCACGCACCGAACTTTAGTCGCTGGCTGACCCATGCTACCGCAAACGACAGCCAGAAAGCTGATCGGATAAAAGCGGCGTTGTTTATGGTACTGGCGAAACGGCACGACTGGCAGCTATTCATTGAGATTACGGGGGAAGGTGGCAGCGGAAAATCAGTATTCAGCAGCATCGCTACTGCTCTGGCGGGCGAACACAACACCGCTAGCGGAAGCATGAGCACGTTAGATCTCGCCCGAGGGCGTGCGCAGTTTGTCGGAAAAAGTCTGATTATTATGCCAGACCAGACACGCTACGTGGGTGAAGGAGCCGGGATTAAGGCCATTACAGGTGGTGACCCGGTAGAGATTGACGGTAAATATGAGAAGCAGTTTACAGCCGTTTTAAATGCCGTAGTACTGGCAACCAATAACGAACCTATGACCTTCACAGAGCGTAACGGAGGCATTGCCCGCAGGCGCGTTATATTCCCATTCAACCACACGGTGTCAGATGCCGATAAAGACCCGGACTTAACCGCGAAGATCCGCCGTGAAATCCCTATCATTATTCGTTACCTACTAAAAGCATTTACTGACCAGAACAGTGCAAAGAGATTACTCATCGAGCAGCGTGATTCACTGGAGGCACTGGATGTGAAGCGTGGTACTGATCCGGTAATCGATATGTGTGCTGCACTGTATTTCATGAATGAGCCTAAAGGGTTGATGATGGGTGGCGGCACATGGACAGGCCAGCCAGAACCTCGTAAATATCTGTATCACCTTTATCTGGCTTTTATTGAATATCACGGGCTGGGCAAGCCGCTTTCTGTTAATAAATTCTCACGCGCTATCAAATCAGCCGCCAGAGAATATCGAGCCACCTACCAGACGCGAAGTATTAATGGCAGAGCACAAACCAACGTGGGATTTACAGAACTGGCAGAGGAATTTATCCCCCGCGCTTTTGGTGTATCTCCACCTCATGAAAATGAGTGAGAATTTTACGACAGGACTTATCCCTACCACTCTACCAAAATGAAGATTAAGCCAGCAATCACAAGGTTTTAGGCATGGTAGATATATCTATATTTATCCCTACTTATCCCCATATACCCCTACTAAGTAATTTACTCCGTGTGGTAGGCTTTCGGCATTTGGTAGGGTTATGTAGGGTCATGAAAATATTAGCCTACAAGTCTGAAACTAGCGTTATTACTGGGTTTTTTCAGTTTGGTAGGGCAAGTAGGGATATACATGCTGCAAAAAAATTCACAGGAGGTGTAAACATCCTGATTCAGCTACAGATAAGTACCACAACTGGCAGACGCCGCGCAGGTGAGTTACGGGTATCGATGCCCTCAATACGCGAACGCTCAGCAAAATTTTATAGACTAAGCCCCATCACCCCCCACGCATCTTTCCAATCAGCAATGCGTTTTGCTGAAATAGCATGATGAGTCGACTCATCATTTTGCGCACGGTGCCCACCGTGTTTCTCCAGATAACCCATAAATGCCGTATAAATATCATTCCTGATCCACGATAGCGGCGTGACATAGAAAGTATTCGGTTCTCGACCAAGATCTATAAATACCCAAAACTCATTATCATTTTTATCAAGGGTACACTGGGCAGCATAGTTTGTTGAGGTTTGCCAGGTCCCTGACGTTTTCGCTCTGGTGGTAACTTTATACGTTTTACCGTTTGGGGCATCAAATGTGATGGATGACCTGTTGCCCTCTTTCTGGACGATGGCATTACTGGCACCAAGGCTCGTGAGTTTCTGCAATACCATTAACTGCCCTAATTCTGCTGTAGTCATATTTCCCCCTGAGCTGTTTAAAACAAATTAAGCGATCACATCAAATTTGAAGCGATGAAATAATCCCGTGAAAAATAGCAAAACAACGCCCAATGATTACTAAAAAAAGCATCATAAGGAACGTGGAGAAATCGACCAAACAGTTTGCAGCCAAGTTAACCGCTGTTGCAATTGTGGGATGAACTCATTGAGCCAAAACAGGGAAGCAACATAACCCGAAGATCCGCCACCACGACTGAATCGCTCGACGTAAAAGTCGTTGCCGCCCACCCGATTGATTAACGACTTCCCCGTCAGTGACTGAAATGCTGCCGAAATAATATTCGCTAACTCATCTTTATCTTCCGGGATACAAACCTGACATAAGGCTTGTCGCATCTCCAGCCACAAGAACAAACTCCCTCTCAATCCCCATTGCGTCGGAGCAGGTTCAAACAAGTCTGATACAACGGCCCACTCACGTTCCGGAAAGCTAATCTTTTTTGCCGCTGCTTGATGTACCAGCGGGAAAAATTTCAGTCTGAAAAACTCAGCTTCTACCGTAAATGTAAAACCTTCAGCTACTTCAAAGTGAATGGTATCAGCCGTTGATATCGCTTTCCCCGTCAACGCAAAAAAGAGGTGATTTAGCCTGGTATCCAGTTCGTTAAGGTCATCAGGACATTGCTCAACACCGCAAGCCGCAATCATTTTATCGACCAAAAATTGGTTGCCATCATAATCAGTGAACAATTGCCGCTCAGTGGAAACCACTTTTCTGAAAATTTGTGCGATGGTCAATTTTTGCGGGAACAGAAGATATTGCAGATCAGACCGTTTATGCCTTTCAACGACGATATCATAAGCAGTCTGCCGCTTAGCATTTGTTGTCGCACTTCGGTCAGCGCCAAGAGTTAACAGTTCTCCAATAACCGACAAATTAGCCCCATGCCATGCAGCCTGATGCAGCGGGGTATAACCTTTAGGCTCACTGGGGTGATTTACCAGATCAGGATAATCACGAAGAATAGGTAAAAGCGTATTCCATTCGCCCTGGAAGGCGAGTTTCAATACTTTATCGCTAACAGACATCATTCCAGCCTCTCTTATTCTGCCCGTTCAGTGTCCCAGCGTAAAAAAATACGCTTTAACTTATCGACTGTATGCCGCCATTTTGGTGTGGTCGGTTTGCAGACCGTATTCTGATTACCAAAGAAACCAATCTCATTAACCGCTTCCTGTTCGCTGCGGGTTTCCAGCCATTTCACAGGGACAAAATATTCAGATTTATCAGGGTCATCCGCATTCTGGCGATAGAGATCGCTGTACTTAAGTACGTCCATCGCCAGTTTTTCACCGTCTTCGGTGTTGATCGTGAAGCTACTGGCAGGCTCAACCGCACTCTGGACAATACCAACTCCAACGTAACCCGTTGCCGGGATTTTTACCCACACACGATTGCCAGGCTGCAGCTGCTTTAACGTTTGGCTATACCAGCTTCCGCCTCCGGCGCTGATAAACCCGTAGCGGCGAGCTTCTTCCCAGACGCGGCTTTTCGGGTCACCAAATGAGACGTAAAACTCACCGAACCAAGGTTCTTTTGCACCCGTAATAGCGTCCACAGTCGCTTGCGCTGCGTTGGTTTGGGTTTCGCCCGGATCAATTAGCCACGTGCGGCTTAAAAACTGTTCTTCGCCATGTTGAAAAACTCTAAAGAAAAGCACATTTATCGGAAGCTTATTTTTACTGAGATACGCAACAATGCGCTCTGTGGACGAGTCCAACTCTGCCGCAACAATAATGATTTGATGAGTTTGGTTAATGGACTCTTCTTCTAGTTCAGCATTAAAGCGTTGCTTAAATGCATCAGCCAGATTACCGCCACGGGAGAATTTTTCATAAATCTGCGACAGGCGATCGGCGGTTAAATCATCGACCCAAGAGGCGTAATCCAGCGCTTGCGCCACCACTTCACGCGGCGTGCGATCGCGCTTAAGTTCAATCAGGATCAACGAGGCATCTGGTGCAATTGCCAGCAAGTCGATACGCCCGCTGTCGAACGTATTGACCTCCTCACCGATAATCATCCACTGATCGGACAGTATGGCCGGATCTTGGATAATCATCTTCTGCAGCAGTTTTTCACTGGAGAGCTTGCTGATAGTTAGCGGCTGAGGGTTCTCCCCCACCCGCCAGATAGCATGATGAACCGGCATTATCTGTTCCTTAGCTTAATGCTGCATCTGTGAATGCATCCGCCAGATGGAGCTGGGTTTGCTGGGCAGATTGCAGGCGGGACTTAAGTTGGTCACATACTTTGAAAAAATCTTCAATAGTGGATATCACCTTCAATTGAATTGCTGTAGGAGGAAGAGCTATGGGGGCTGATCTCAAATTTTCTTGGGATATATTCATTTGGCTTTCAGCCATACCAGATTTCGATGCTTCCAAATAATCAGCTGTCACCCCACGGTTAAGGCATAATGAAATATATTTTGCTGATATATCATCTGAAATTAAATGAAACCTGATGATTTTGTCCGATATCATTAACTTGGAACGTGTCTTTTCAACTAAACACGAAACACCAACTCTGTTCTTTGGTCCCGCTCTTGTTACTAAGATATCACCATCATGAACCTCATATTGAGGTCGGGGCAGCTTACTACTTGGCAAAGTTTTATTTTCCTGTTCTCTATACTCCAAACTTTGTACTGCAGTAGTTTTTAATACCCCCCAAATATCTTCATTGGGTGATGGCTCAGGAGAACAAGCGGGACTCCAACCAGCATCCATGTTTGCAATAATTTCACCAATGCGACACCACTCCCACCCCACCGGCAACTCAAACGGTTTCTCCTCATCACTCACTGGCGGCAAAGGTTTTTGTTTTTTAATTTTTCCTTCTTTCACCAGTTGCGATTTTTCCTGCTCAATACGTTTGAGCAGCTCTGAGGCGGGTTCATCATTCGGGTCTTGAGGCACCAGTTTGCCCATCACCGCCAGTTGCAGAATAGTTTGTTTAAGTGCATCAATGCTCGAGCCAGTGGTAAAAAGCGTGTCGAAATGCTGGCTGATTCGCGCCCAGTTTTCGGCGAGTTCTTCGGCATTTTGGCTATCGGTCAGTGTTGCCAGCAGGGTTTCTACCAGTTGCTGATGTGCATCCAGACTGGTCAGGGATTGCTGTTCCAGTTGGTCGCAAAGGGACATAAGTTCTTCAACTTTAGAAGCAATTCGATTCTGTTCGCCAATAGGAGGTACTGAAATAACAAGGGGGTTTAACTTTTCGAGAGAAATATTAGCAATATTTGTTGTCTGGCTTGAACTATCAATAAGAATAGATTTTATATTAGGAGAACGTAATACTGACATCAGAAAAGCAGCATTAAAGCCATATGGTCTGATGGCGCTTAAAAAACCACCAAATGTTGCGGAGCCAGTAGGAATATTATAGATGTATGCAACTTTTCCAACCAGCTCTCGACTGTTTGCCATTGACATAACAATATCGCCTTTTTCAGCGAATTGCTCAGAGCGCTTCACAAATGATTCACTAACATAAAGTAAATCATCCCATTCTATGCTGTCTTGAACATTCGCTGTCCGCAGGCAAGCAACTTTTCCTTCAGACGGTTCTTTATGCTTTTCACTCGCAGGGAATGTAATTCCACGAATAATTGCAACTGTGTTACCTAAACGAGCACATTCCCACCCCACCGGCAACTCATACGGTTTCTCATCCTCGCTAATTTCAGGAAGCAGCTTTTGCTTTTTAATTTTGCCCTGCTTAACCAACTCCGCTTTTTCAGCAGCAATACGCTTTAACAGCTCAGAAGCCGGTTCATCAGTCGGGTCCTGCGGCACCAGCTTGCCGCGCACCGCCAGTTCCAAGATCAGCTCACGCAGTTTCTTAATGCCATAGAGGTCGATTTTACCGTTGCTGCCGCGTCCTGCTGTCGAGCGGGTTTGCAGGGCGGAAGTCCAGGTATCGATATGTTGGGTGATCAGTTTTTCAACGGCCATCAGTTCGCCCCCTTGTTACCCGCCAGCGCGGCACCGAGGATATCGCGCAGCTGGTTGCGCAGTTCGCTGATTTCCGCCTGCTGAGTCTGATACTGCGCCAGCAGTTCGTCCGGATCGTGGCTGATGGTTTCGCCCTGGTACGGGTTCTTGATATCAAGGTTGAAGTTGCGGGCGATGATGTCTTCGATGCTGACTTTCCACGCTTGGTTGTTCGCTTCGCGGCTGGCAAAGCCGTCGGCTTCGCTGCCCCACCAGTCGATTTCAGTCTGGAATTCTTCGTACTTCATCGGCTTGGTTTTGCTGTAGTTCTTCACGCCATCCGGGTACGGGTGTTCGTAGAACCAAATCTCTCTGGTTGGCTGCCCTTTGGTGAAGAACAGAATATTGGTTTTGATGCCGGTGTACGGGTTAAACACGCCGTTTGGCAGACGCACGATGGTGTGCAGGTTGCACTCTTCGGTGAGCAGCTTTTTGATTTTGGTTTTAACACCTTCACCAAACAGCGTACCGTCTGGCAACACCACCGCCGCACGGCCTTTATCGGCCAGCACTTCAATAATCAGTTGCAGGAACAGGTCGGCGGTTTCACGGGTCTGCATTTCTGCCGGGAAGTTTTTCTCAATGCCGTCTTCTTCGGTGCCGCCAAACGGCGGGTTGGTGACAATCACATCTAGCTGCTCATCCCAGGAGGAAAGCGGCTTGTTAAGGGTGTTGTCGTGTCGGATTTGTACCGGTACTTCAATTCCGTGCAACAGCATATTGGTGGTACACAACAAGTGTGGAAGCTGCTTTTTCTCGACGCCAAAAATCTGCTTTTGCAGTGTTTTATGGTCTTCGGTGGTTTTAACGTAATGCTCTTTCACATGGTCGAACGAACAGGCCAGGAAACCGCCAGTACCGCAGGCCGGGTCCATGATCGACTCACCCAGCTTCGGGTCGATACGGTTGACCATAAAGCGCGTCACCGCGCGCGGGGTATAGAACTCACCCGCATTGCCTGCGTTTTGCAGGTCGCGCAGGATTTGTTCGTAGATGTCGCCAAACAGATGGCGCTCTGAACTGCTGCTAAAGTCGATTTCATTGAGTTTATTGATCACCTGACGCAGCAGCGTACCGTTTTTCATGTAGTTATAGGCATCGCTAAACGCTTGTTTCACTACAAAACCACGCGGGTTTTTATCGATTGGCGCAATCATGCTTTTCAGCGTCGGGAACAGATCGTCATTCACAAACTCCAGCAGCTCATCACCGGTAATCCCTTCGCTGTTCGCCGCCCAGGTGCGCCACAGGTAACGTTTAGGGATTGGCAACTGGTAGTCATCCTGCTCCAGTTCCAGTTCTTCTTCCTGGGTGTCAAAAATCTTCAGGAACAGCAGCCAGGAAAGCTGGCCTAAGCGTTGGGCATCGCCGTCCACGCCTGCGTCTTTGCGCATGATGTCCTGGAGGGATTTTATGACTGAGCTAATCGACATGTTTTATTTCCGTTTTTAAAAAATGATGCCACCGGGAGCCGTAAGCGCCAGGTGGCAGAATAGTGGTTGGGTTATCAGGCGGAGCGTGGTGGCAACTGGTAGATTTCGTTTTCCAGTTCGTTCACCGCATCTTCGTAAGCCTGCTTGTTACCAAAGCTGCTTTTGATAATTTCCAGCGGGCGACCCAGCGTGTCGAACGGTTTGAGTTTCAACACCTGGATATCCTCGATTTCCTGCACGCCTTCATCAGCGTATTTATCCAGAAGCGTGTTTAACACATTCTGCGCAGGCGCGGAATATTTGGTGAAGTAGTTACGCTTGCGCACACTATTGGCACGTTCCTGGCGCGTAAGCGGTGGCTGGCCGTATACCACGTGGCAGAGCAAATCGAACGGGTCGAGATCTTTACCCACCTCTTCGGCTAACACATCCCAAAGCACGCCTAACTGTTGCAGTTCCTCAATGATAACCTGCTTGCGGGCGGCAGATTGCCACTTACGGGTGAAGTCATCAAGTGATGCGTAGTCTTTATCTTTTAGCAACGTTTTGCGGGTGTAATCCTGGAAGGATTCTGTGACCAGTTTGCCGTCGGCGTCGTAATACTGCACACGCTTTGCCAGTACTTTTACGGTGACGCCGTTGACGTGGAACTTACGGATTTTGTTTTCGTCGTCTTCTTCAAAAGCCCCACTGCCGTTACCTGATGTTGAGTCATAGATGGCAGGTGTTTCAGCGACGCCATTTATCAAATCAGGTAATTCGTGCTCTGGCGTTTCGTCTTCAAGCTGGTCGTCGAAATCAGATTCAGGATCGGTAATATCCTGCGGCGTGGTACGGATCACTTTCTCTGGTACGCCGTCGAAGCGTTCGTCCGCAAATAGCTCGGTCGCTTTTTTGAAGTCGAGAATGGTGAACCACAGCTTGCCGTATTTTTCGTTGATACGCGTGCCGCGCCCGATGATCTGCTTAAATTTGGTCATCGACTGAATGTTCTGGTCCAGAACCACCAGTTTGCAGGTCTGCGCATCCACACCGGTACTCATCAATTCTGAGGTGGTGGCGATAACCGGGTAGGCTTTCTTCGGGTTGATAAAGTTATCCAGTTGCCCTTTGCCGACATCGTCGTCGCCGGTGATTTTCATCACATACTTTTCGTTCTTCTTCACCTGCTCCGGATTCAGGTTGACCAGCGCCCGGCGCATTCTGTCGGCATGGTCGATGTCGTTACAAAAAACGATGGTTTTATCCATCGGGTTGGTACGTTTTAAATAGTCGGTGATAGTTTGCGCCACCAGCCAGGTGCGCTCATCAATGACCATCGTGCGGTCAAAATCTTTCTGGTTATAAATACGGTCTTCAATCAGTTCACCATGTTTATCAACCTGCCCTTTGGTTGGCCGCCAGCCCTGTAAATCGACATCAATATCCACACGCACCACTTTGTAAGGGGCAAGGAAGCCATCTTCAATGCCTTCTTTGAGCGAATAGGTGTAAACCGGCTCACCAAAGTAGTCGGTGCTTGAGACTTCTTCGGTTTCTTTCGGCGTGGCGGTCAGGCCAATTTGTGTAGCGCTACTGAAGTATTCGAGGATTTCGCGCCAGGCACTGTCTTCCGACGCGCTGCCGCGATGGCATTCGTCAATCACAATCAGGTCAAAGAAATCAGGGGCAACCTGTTTAAACGCTTTCTGATGCTCTTCGGGGCCGGTAATAGCCTGGTAGAGTGCCAGTTGAATTTCATAGGCCGGATCGATGGTGCGCCCGGTGATTTTTGTCATCGCGCTTTCAAAAGGTTGGAAGTCATTAATTTTAGTCTGATCGACCAGGATATTGCGGTCAGCAAGGAACAGAATGCGTTTCTTATTTTTTGCTTTCCATAAACGCCATATAATTTGAAAGGCTGTATACGTTTTCCCGGTTCCAGTGGCCATCACCAGTAATACCCGTTTTTGCCCGGCAGAAACGGCCTCTACTGTTTTATTGATTGACTGGAGCTGGTAGTAACGCGGGGATTTGCCTTCGTGGTAATCCTGACTGATCACCGGCAATTGCTCAGCGGTGAAACCTTTCCAGACGCAGTATTTATTCCACAGCTGTTCCGGCGTTGGGAAATCGTTGAGCGTGATTTCTGATTCAAGCTGGGTGGGATTCGTTTTATCGTGGAAGATAAAACCATCGCCATTAGAGGCAAAAACAAAAGGCACGTCGAGCAAGCGAGCGTAATCCAGACCCTGCTGCATCCCTTTGCCTATCTCATGCTTATTGGCTTTAGCCTCTATGACGGCAAGCGGTAATCCCAGCTTATGGTAAAGCACAATGTCCGCTGATTTCACGGTCAGACGTGCTGCCAGCTTGCCGCGCACCACCACTTTACCATCGCGGAGCTTCACTTCCTGGCGGATCTGCGACATCACATCCCAGCCCGCGTCTTTAATCGCGGGCAGGATGAATTTGGTAATGATGTCCGTTTCGGTCAGATGAGTTTTGTTTACGCCAGCCATAGCAGAGCACTCCACGATATTGGGTTAGCTCTGATTTTACACAGATTAGTGCATGACGTAATGACCTGAAACGATGTTTTGGGCAATTGGTAGACACCATTCGGAATCAGAAGTCGCTTCAAAATTGCAGTGACCTCTTTTTTGCAGCATGTCAGTCTACGCAAAAAAGAGTATTGCGATAATCTGGCTCATGCGAGTACAACCGAACAATAAAACCGTCCCGTGCACGCCAGCGATTGCTAGCCTCATCACTTTTTCCCTTTGTTTTTGCGCCAGCGCCACACTAGCGCCCCGATAATCAGCACAATTAACGCGTCAATAATCGGCTGCTCCCGGATGAAATCGCCGACCGCACTGATACCAGAAAACACCGCTTTATTGAGGTGTTTCCAGTGCGCAGACCATGCCGCTGCACTATCAAATCGACGGCTAACACTGTAATGACCGAGGCTGTTACTTTCGGTACGCCATGCAACTGATTCGCAAGTTTCTGCGCTGCCCATATCAGTACCGACATACTGATAGTTACGCGGATTTTCCGCCATATACAGCACCCATGCACCGCCGTTCGGATAAACGCAGGTGTAAACCTCATGATAGGGATCGCCATTAAAAGAGAGGTACTTAAAGCGCGTTGTCACTTTGCCATAACGCAGATCACCCAATGGCCCCATACCCAATGCTTCCGCCAGCCGCACATCGGTTTCATAGGGCGCGCGCTCACGCGCCAACCGTTCGGAAATCTCCAACTCTGCACGCTCGCGTTTATTACGCTGGGATTCCTGATAGCCGCGTTCAATTTCAGCCTCGTTACGTCTTGCCAACTCAGCGGCGGTTACGACTTCAACGTTATCAGCCATCAATAAAGCCCTCCCAATGCAGCCATAAACAACGCATGCGGGTTAAGTTGCAGCTCCAACTCATCAGAGTGAGCAAGACATAACCCCGATCCGGTTGTTTAGCTTGGGGAATGCCATATTTAACGCGCAGAAAGCCGCATAGAATATAGAAATCCATCAGGTCACATTCCAGCATCAGCTTCATGGTGGTTTTTTCGGTGCGTAAAGTATCGATATGCCGCTGCAGGTGCTGGCGGTCGGTGAATGGATGCCAAAGATTATCCGGATCAGCCATCAACCCACCGGCATACGCCGCTGTTGAACGGTATTCGCACATCACATCAGCCGTCTATACGGCGCTGCGAGATTCGGCTTCGGTCAATAATCCCAAGCGGACTGCAATTACCCGGTCTGCCGGGAAAGAGGGGAGTCCATGTATTCTTGATAGGTCACGCCTGACCTCCGAATTGCTTCGCCAGGTGGGCAATTTCAGTACGGGCAAACCGACTCCCTGGTTCTATTCCCGCACACTTAAAATTGAGCCACTCACAATCACCTGATGGTATCTGTGATGGTACTCAGTGAAAGCTTCCTCACTAAATACATTATTATCAATATTTTAAATATAGATTCGATTCCTGCAGGGACACCATGAACACTTCTCACTAAGTCTAATTAATTCCATAACCCACTGTTTTAACTGCACTCATCTCCTTTTACTTGTCCAGCAAAGTGCCATTATTTCTAATGGAATCTATACATCTCTGCGTATAACATTGTGTATAACAGAGTTCGATCTTTTTTCTATACACATGCTGTTATCTGACAAAGAGCAAAACCTAAGGACAAACCCTATACACTTAACGATGGTATGGGACTATCACTCCTCATCGACACAACGGGCAGTAAAGGCTGGCGTTTCCGCTATCGCTTTGCAGGTAAGCCTAAGATGATTTCCTTCGGTGTATATGGCGATGTGTCATTGGCACAAGCACGTGCTAAACGTGATGAAGCGCGTTCGATGTTGGCCAAAGGGATCAACCCAAGTGAAGCCAGAAAAGCAGATAAGATTGCTTTGCAGTTTGCACATGAGAACAGCTTTGAGTCAGTGGCCAGAGAATGGCACTCATCGAAAAAAGCCACCTAGTCAGAGGGGTATGCAAAAGAAGTTCTCAATTGTCTGGAAAAGGATATTTTTCCTTTTATCGGCCAGCGCCCAATTGAGCAGATTGAACCACTAGAGCTGCTCACCGTCCTGCAAAAAATTGAGAAAAGAGGTGCGCTAGAGCAAACCAGCAAGATCCGCCGCCGCTGCGGTGAAGTGCTTCGTTATGCTGTTGCCACTGGTAGAGCAAAGTATAATTTTGCACCCGATTTAGCTATTGCACTCAGTAAACCTAAAACTCAACACTTCCCGTTCCTGACTGAAAATGAATTGCCTGCTTTTGTCAACGCTCTGGAAAACTTTCAAGGCAGTTTAGTAACCAAATATGCCACACAGTTGCTGATGCTCACAGGTGTGCGCACAATCGAACTACGTGCCGCAGAATGGGCTGAGTTTGATTTGGATAATGCCTTATGGGAAATCCCCAAAGAACGGATGAAGAAACGCCGCCCCCATTTGGTTCCGTTATCTACTCAGGCTATCTGCATCCTGAAGAAGCTGCAAGAAATAACTGGGAATTACAACCTCGTATTTCCTGGACGAAACGACGTCAGGAAACCAATGAGCGAAGCCAGTATCAACAAAGTGATAAAACTACTGGGCTATCATGGTAGGTTAACGGGTCACGGCTTCAGGCATACCATGAGTACTATTTTGCATGAGCATGGTTTTGAAAGCGCCTGGATTGAAATGCAACTTGCGCATGTTGATAAGAACTCTATCCGGGGGACTTATAACCATGCGCAATATATTAAAAATTGTCATAAAATGATTCAGCACTATGCCGATTTATTATTCCCCTGTCAAAAATACAACTAGCTAAGAAAAATAAAACATGTATCCCTTATAAGGTTTGATTTTTTCTGCGTTTTTTAACTTAACACTAAAATCAAAATCTTTAGTAGTTTCAAATATATCATGCCTAGCGCCATTAAAAAAAATCGACTCAATGGAATGTTTTTCAATTATTTCATGAGATGATGATTTCAAATAAACTATTTGGCCTTCATAAATGCATTTTCTTTGCTTAATATCTTCTAAATTTTTTATAGAAAAGCCAAAAGCAGATTGTTTATCAAAGATTTTGGTTGGCACAAAAAATTCAAATGCTTTGCTATTAGTTAATTCAACACTCATCAAATGATATTTTTTTGATTTATCAGCAACAAGGAAAATACCATGGCATAACTTATCAAAAAAAATGCATTTTTCTAATAATAATTTATAACTCAACATGTTATCTTCAATTGCACCATGAGCAATTCGGTTTCTTCGCTGTACTAGTTCGAGTATTTCCTCAGTTAACTTATTAATTATTTCATTATGTTCAGCACTATCATCTAATCCAAAAAACTCTTTATAGTATTCAGGATACTCATTTAATGATAAGGTTTTGTCGATTATCCTATCAATACCTACATTATTAAATAGGGAAGTAATTAAATCATACCTAAAATTTGAAGTATGATTGGAATATACCTTTTCAACTAAACTAAAATCCTCAATTCCATACCCTAATGATTGATACAGGCTTGTTATTAATAAGCGATGTTTATTTTCTTTATCTTCGTCACTCAGATAACGATCTTCTAAATTTCTTTTGGCATATTTCAATGTCAAATCACAATGCATTTCTTGCATTTTCTTTGGCAGAAACTTGTAATTCTTCACTCCTGATGAGATTAATTTCACATAGCCTTCAATTTGACTTTCAATAAACTGTTCAAATAACCCATACAAAGATATTATAGTTATATTGTATAAGTACTGACTTCTTGTAACTCTCTTCCTATTATCATGGTGTTCTTTTATGAAATGATTATATTCGTTGTCATTGGCATCATGGTATCCATGTTTAAGATCATTCGCCAATTTATTCAAAAGCAGTTCTACATTGTGCATGTAAGACATCTGCATTTTGAGGCTTTCATAACCAGCTTGAAACTGGATATATGACGTCATCATAACTCAAATAAATCCTTTCAGATAATTAATAAATGCCTCATCACGACGATCTAGTGCAGCTGGATTTGTGTTTCTGCCTTCAAAAGTAGAATAATTATCAATATAAAACTGCTCAATAGAGGCTAATATTTCTTTTCTTTTTGATATCAATTTATCTTTATAATCAAGAAAACCAGAAACAGCATACATCAAGGAATCATAAACAGCTGTAGTTGGTCTTTCAAACCAAGACCAATATACATCCTTTCTGCATCGATACATCCTAAATGCTTGATCATCGAACAATGTATCAATTAACTCAAGAGTACTTACAAAAACATACTCCATTTGTTGCATGGTCTCGAAATCTAAAGAATTAGCTCTCTCAAGATATTTATCTAAGTATTTCTCCAAGGTCATTCCTTTTTGCAGGTCTCTCCTTTGTCGATAAGAAAAGAATCTCAAAACTAATTCTACATCACTCATATTTTTGAAAAATCTGTTTTCAATACGCTCCTCGCTATCAGTATATGTTCCGTCAATACTGTATGTTGGAGCCGGAATATCCCACAACTTACATAAATATTTGTTGGAAGATAATCTGATGCAAAACTTGTTAAAAGGCCCGTTAAAATTCGCATTACGCTTTTCTTGTGGCGTTAATAGTTCTCCGCCACTATTGATTCGGTCAAAAACCATTTGCTTCATGAAATCAGCTTCTTCCGAAGTTTTTGCAGTCTCATTTAACAAAATGATAGATGAAACATAACGACGATCTATTCCCTTCCTTATCATTTCAGGAAGAGTTGAATAACGCCTGCCATTTAACTCTGACCATTGAGTTAAACCTTCCAGTTCAAACTCATCATCATAAAATTTTGCAATTGCAGTTAACCGCTGCAAGCCATCCATTACCTCATAAGAAGAGAATTCATACTCATATAAGAAAATAGGTGGAATGGGCACATTCATAATTAATGATTCGATTAGTGCCGATCTTTTCTTATTATCCCAGCGATGCCGTCTTTGAAACTCAGGATCCAATATGTAACTTGAATTATGAACAATTTGACCAGATATTGTATTCAATGGATATCTAGCCTGTTCAGTTACTATTCTTATTTCCCCCTGAACATATTTCTTATTAATCTCTTCATCTGTTAATTTTTTTACATTATCAGATGGTAAGTCAAAGCTAATTTTTTCATTATTAAAAATATTCACGAATAATCCTCCTGCAAAGCTATGCTCAAACTTTACCACAAGAATACCAATAATCTCACCAAAATCGCACTACACCGCACCCGCCTGCCGTTTTCATATCACTAAAATTTTTCAGTTGGGATTTTTTACAAACGATACCGCCAGCCCGCGCCAGTGCTGGGGATGTACATCGAGACAGGAACTGAAAAGAATGAAAAGAAATTCAGTTTTTTTCAGTTTTACTGTCCGTAGTATCTATGGCCTGAATACGCAACTATATGATATTAAATGGATAATTAATTTTAGGTGTGTGATTTTATGAAGGTTTGTGAAACATGAAAAACATAACAAGTTGAAAAATAATAATTTTATGTCCGTATAAACTGAAATCCTGTGTTCAGGTTCCGGGAACGGATCGGCCATTCCCGACGCATACTTTACCCATTCTTTTGCGCAGCCAGCAGCAACTTTAAAGCCTTTTCCCGTTCCTCGGGTGGAATTGCATCAATTAGCTCTTTAACCCTCCCCTGCCCGTTCAGCGCGCTTGGACTAACGGAATGGGAGAGAGCAACATTCATCACAAAAGAGTGACCGCACTCCACATTAGAGCAATAGCAGTACACATCGTACAGTTGTGGGTGTTTCCTGTTTGTTTTACCTACGGGATATGACTGATAGATTTGCTCTTGAATTGTCATACCAGAAAACGTTAGGCATTATCAGGCATTGCACCACGGTAGAACATACCAGACGATCAACAAAAAACATAAGTGACGAGCAACGCCAATCAGCTTTGCACCACACAGCCCTTGTCGCTATTTGCGAATAGTTCGATCACAACTAAATAAGTAACATAAAATCACATGTACAAGTAGTTGTACGTATGCCATGATAAACCATCAAGTCTCGACACCCTGGAGAAGTCATGCAACACGTAAACTACACCGATGCTCGACAGCATTTAGCTGACCTGATGCAGCAGGCTAATGATGATCGTGCGCCAATCCTGGTTACGCGTAAGGGTGCTAAAAGCGTGGTAATGATCGACGCGGAGGAGTTCGCATCGATTCAGGAAACGTTGCACCTGTTCAGTAACCCTGCGAACGCTGCACACATTGAAGCCAGCCTTGCATCGCTCGAACGCGGCGATTATGAGGAACTGGACATTTAATGAAAGTCAGGATATCCCCGCAGGCAAAAAGCGATCTTCAGTACTGGGCCGAGAATGACCCAAAGACGCATAACAAGGTAATGGAGTTAATCAAATCGGCTAAGGAAAGCCCCTTCAAGGGGATAGGGAAGCCGGAGGCGCTAAAGCACCGTAAGCCCCTCTGGTCACGTCGCATCACGAAAGAACACCGTCTGGTGTATTACGTTGAGCAAGGCGATCTGTACATTGTCGCGTGTCGTTATCACTACACCACGATCTAACAGCTTTTCCCTGGCTGGCGGGTTTGCCTTAAACTTTGCCAGCTAATTAAATTATCATCATAAAAACAAATTGAACATCAATAAGTTATCATTAGATGCGTTTCCTGCAGGGACACCATCACATCTATCACGCAACGCTGCGTTTTATTTCACCATCACGGTACTTGCCATAGCTCCACACAGTTTCTCCCCCGGCGTTTTGCGCCATACAGCGCTTCATCAGCCGCCTGGATAAGGCGCTCATAATCGGGATGTCCATTAAACATCGCTGCACCGATTGAAAGAGAAAGTAAAATGGGTTCGCCTGTCGGAGAGTTCACCTTAATTCTCTCCACGCCTTTGCGGATCCGCTCCGCAATGCGCAGAGTGTCTGCCACGGTGATTTCGGTCAGGATGATGAGGAACTCATCGCCGCCATAGCGAAAAACATAGTCGCAGGTACGCACATTGTCATAAAACGCACCGGCGACTTTACGCAGGATCTCATCTCCGGTGTTATGTCCCCACGTATCGTTGATCTGCTTAAATTTGTCGACATCAATCAGCAGCGTCGAAAGAGGTATCCCGCTCCGACTGGCGTGAATGATTTCGCGTTTAAAAATGGTTGGCAGAAAACGACGGTTCAGCAAGCGCGTCAACACGTCCATCCCCACCTCATGTCGCGAGACTTCATCAAACAGTTCGCGCAGTAAAGTGACGATTTGCGAGAGTATGTTCCGTGTTTGCTGCAAAAACTTAACCCGTCGCGGTTTACTGGCGAGGGCATCGTCAGAGATGCGGATATCTTTAAAAATGTCATCAAAATCCTGGATCAGGCGGGATATATGTCCTGCCTCAGCAATCCCACTGAAGTAATGACGTCCCTTATGGCTAAACCACAATCCGAAATCGGATTGACCAAGCGGGCTGCTATTCCCGATGCTGGAGTCAAACATGACTTTATAAAGCAGCGTCATTTCCCACGTCAGTAACGCGTTAGTCTGCCGTTCCTTTTCCTCTTCTGCGTTCTCCATCAGTGAGAAGATGCGATAGTTTTCGTCCTCTTTAGCCGCATTATTCTCACTGAAGACATACGCTCGTGACATAACCTCCATCGCCAGATCGATACTGTTGATGGCGTAGTGGTAAATGTTGAGTTTGATTTCAGAAGTGTGCGGACTGGTATTAATCAGCGGCAACAGTAATTTTTTTAGTACCCTGAAACCCATTTCAACCAGATCAACAGAGATCCCGATGCGAGCGTGAACATCCGCGGCACGCTGCTGGGCGCGCATCTGTTCTTCAACCTGTTCGACCTGGCAGGAAAGCACATCGACAAGCCAACGACGTAATGCTTCTTGTAGCTGCCTTTCCACCTGCTCGGTGGTCAAAAACTCTGCGGCATTAGGGTCGGCCAATACAACGCGGTAAAACTCTGCGATCAGCACCGGCGCATGAACGTGTGCCAGTTGTGCTGCAAGCTGATGGACGTATGGGTCCGTCTCATTAATCAACTGTACCCACTCGTCCTTCACGGTTTGCAAATAGGTTTCCATAGAATGGCCCTCAGGGTAAGTTGTTACCGTTTTCGGTACGGCTGGCAAATTATAGTCTGTTATGATTATTGTGTATGAATGCCTTCCCTACCAATATCGCCTTCACATACACTGCTTTGCACAATCCAAACAGACTGACTGACACTGGACTCCTTTCTGGCGGCTAACATGAAACAAATAACCTTCAGCGATCTGCAACAACAAAGTGAAGCGGCAGCCCATTCTCCTCGCTTGCGCGCACATCGTAATTTTCATCCGCAACTAAGCGATCCCGTTCAGCGTCTGGCGATTGCGATGGAACCCGGAACCTATGTCCGTCCTCATCGCCACCCACATACCTTTGAGCTGTTATTACCTCTCAGCGGACGCTTTGTGGTATTGAATTTTGATGAGGCTGGCGTCGTTACGCGACGTGTTGTGTTAGGAGAGGACTGTATGGCGCTGGAGATGGATGCCGGTACCTGGCACGCCGTCTTGTCCCTGGATAAGGGGGGCGTTATTTTTGAAGTTAAACACGGTGGTTATCAACCCGTGACCGAACAAGACGTTGCGGCCTGGGCGCCTGCCGAGGGCGAGCCCGGCACGACTGAGCTGATGGCCTGGTATCAGCATGTTCAGCCCGGAGATACGCCGTTTAGCGCCTGAGCATTTCGCGATGCCAGACAGGAGCCAGACCGATTTGGCAAACCCCGTATTCTGGCATCCCGTTGGACGTTAAGGTTATAATCCTGACAACGATTTTATTGGATCAGACGCAAAAATGACAAAACTCACCCTACAAGAGCAGATGCTGAAAGCTGGCTTAGTCTCCAGCAAAAAAATGGCGAAAGTACAGAGAACGGCGAAAAAATCGCGCGTTCAGGCCCGTGAAGCCAGAGAAGCGGTTGAAGAGAATAAAAAAGCACAAATTGAACGGGATAAGCAGTTAAGCGATCAACAGAAACAAGCAACGCTGTCGAAAGAATACAAAGCGCAGATTAAGCAGCTTATTGAAATGAACAAAATCACCATTTCCAAAGGTGATATTGGGTATAACTTCACCGATAATAATCTGATTAAAAAAATCTACGTAGATAAGGTGACACAGGCGCAATTGATTAAAGGGCGTCTGGCTATTGCCCGGCTGACCGCCGAAAGCGACCGTGACAGCGAATATGCTATTATCCCGGCCGTCGTTGCCGATAAAATTGCGCAGCGCGACGACAGCTACATCGTCTTAAATTGTGAGCTGAGCCAGGAAGCGAAAGACGAAGACGATCCGTATGCTGACTTCGTCGTACCTGACGATTTAATGTGGTAAGTGAAAAATGCCGGATAATAAGTCCGGCATTTTTTCTAATAATGAGGTGACGACTCAGATGTTCATTCAATTACCCTTATCATAACCGCGCCTCCTCTCTCTAGAACTTATAATGCTCTTTGCTTAGCCCGTATTTTCTCATCCGCAAATACAGTTTTTTGCGCGGAATTTGCAGATATTCTGCCACTTCATTAATACGCCCTTGATGAATATTTAGCGCTTCGGTAATGATTTGCCGCTCATACTCTTCAACCCGACGATCCAACGGTGTTGGTTCCGGCATATGCAACTGCGGATTGGCGGTTTCCGCCAATGGCAGCAACCCAACGGCAAAAAGCTCTGCGGCGTTTGCCAGCTCTCGCACATTACTCAACCACACACGACGTCGCATCCCTTTCAGCAATTCTCCGTCGACCTGTGGAATGGGGTGGTTCAGACGCAGACAGGCTTTTTGCAGGTAATGGCGAAATAGCGGCTCAATATCGTCCGGGCGCAGGGATAACGGCTGGCAGGCGATTTGCGTCATGGCGAAACAGTAATACAGTTCGGCCACGATCTGGTTTGTTGCCGCCAGCTCCACCAGCGATGTCGTGCCAATACCAATTAACCGAAAAGGACGCCGCTCCTGGCTTTGCAGGTGAACCAACTGGTGCTGTTGCTCGCGCGTCAAACACGCGATATGGCTTAATACCAGCGTCCCGCCTTGCGCTTGGGCAATCAGCTCACCGAGCTGAGCGGTGTTCCCGGTGGTGAGCTCTGCGCGGATAAACGGCCCCTGGGCGCTACGTCCCAACTGATGCAGATAACGGGCTCCCGTCATGCGTCCCGTCCCGGGCTCCCCATAAAACCAGACGGCAAGATCCGTTTCTGCCAGTTGCTGCAGGCGTTGACGGTACTGATTTATCCAGTCGCTGTAGCCCACCAGCTCAACCTGCAGCTTTTGTTGGCAGTAATGACGACGGGCAATCACAGATTTTCGCTGTTGCAACGCCTCTGCAACCTGCAACAGCAGCTTGCCGGGATCGACCGGCTTTTGCAGAAAATCCCATGCCCCTTTTTTCACCGCATCCACCGCCATCGGCACATCACCATGTCCGGTAATCAGCAGGATCGGCAGCTGGTTATCATCCTGATGAAAAAGAGTCATCAGTTCGATACCGTTACAGCCGGGCATACACACGTCACTCAGAACGATACCGGGCCAGTCAGCCTGTAGCCAGTTTCGGGCATCGTAGGGGTTATTGCACGCGCATACCCGATAGCCTGCCTGCTCAAGCAACAAGGTGTAAGCATCAAGGACATCGGCATCATCATCAATCAGCAGAACAGAATATTCATCACTCAACATCTTCTACATCCGTCAGGTTGAATTGCAGTACCACGCAGGCATTGCGCCCCAGCGTTGACGCCAGGCGTAGCTCGCCGTTCATCTGCGTCATTAATGAGACACAAATTGATAGCCCTATACCGAGACCAACATCCTTACTGGTAGTAAACGGTTTTAATAGCGACGGTAGCAGTGCACCAGGCCAGCCGGGGCCATTATCGCTGACAAAGACACACACCGTGCTGCCCTCGACCTGCCAGTAAACGTCAATCTTCGCGGCAACCGGACAGGCATCCAACGCATTTGCCAGTATGTTGACCAAGACCTGCTGAATTCTCACCTCATCGCCCGTAACCCACACGCGCTCAACCGGCAGCGAAAGCGTACCCTGCTGCGGTTTATGCCGCATAGACAATAGCTCCCAGGCCGCGCTGAAGGTTTGTCGTAAATCGACCGGATGCAGTGGTGCCCCCGGCTCGGCCCGGCGCGCAAACTGTCGCAATGAGCGGATAATGGCATCGATACGGGTAATGAGTCCTTCAGCTTTGGTTAACGTGCTTCTGGCCTGCGCCAACTGCTCCTGTTCAATTGCCCTGCCCGCAGTAAACAGATACATCGACAATGCATTCAGTGGTTGATTGATTTCGTGGGCCAGCGTGGTCATGGTCTGTCCAACCACCGCCAGTTTCGCTGTCTGAATCAATTCGCCCTGGGTCGCTCGCAGATCGGCTTCAATCTCCTTACGCTCTGCCACTTCCTGCTCAAGCTGACTTTTTTGCGTATTGAGCTGACCCAGCGTATGGCGCAGTAACCCCGCAATGCGCCCTAGCTCATCACGACCATAAACCGGGATCGAGGCGTCGGTTCTACCAAGACCAATTTGCACCACGGCCTGGTTGAGTGCGGTAAAACGCTTCACCAATCGTGAACGGATAAAGTAGTGGTTGAGTCCCCAGGCCAGAAGCAGTGCCAACAACGTCGCCAGCAGAATAAGCCCGCCGCTGACGCGAACAATCTGCTCCAGCCGCTGGTTAAACATCTGCATTTGCTGATGACTACTTCCCAACTGAGCCTCAAGCAATGTTCGAAAACGACCAAGTGTAGCTTCTCTGGCATGGCTGGCATCAACCAGCGCTTTTTGCGCCGCGACGTAATCGCGCATCGTATCGGGCATTTTGTTTTTCATCATCCCGATTTCCAGCAATTCGTCGATGGTTTGTCGCAACGTGATAGTACTGGGCCAGTCGTCCAGGGTGCGGATATTTTCATCCGCCGTTTTCTTCAGATTTTCCAGATAGCGAATATGATTCTCCACCAGCATGCCGTCGTCGCTACCTGACTTCAGTTCATTCAACCTGTCGCGTAAATCATCGACGATCTGGTTTTCAATTCTTGCCAGCGTGTACACCTGTTGCTGCTCATTTTGCACCTCCCTGGCGCGTTTCAGGTACAACGCCGCGTCGCCATTTTTCGCTTCAATTTGATCCAACAACGTTCCCTGCTGCCAGGTGAAATCCTGCACCAGAGAGTTCAGTTCTGTCGTGAAATCATCATGTAACCAGTCAATTCGCGCGGAAAGTTCGCTGACTTTTTCGCGTACCAGGAACATGTTGTAGAGCACCCTGTCCAGCTCGGTCATCAACGCCCGACTATCCTGCAAAATCACCGCCAGTTGTTGCTGTTCCGTGGGTTGCAATCCCCGGCTCAACAGTTCAATTTTGTCCAGATGCTCGATGATCTGATTGCGCAGTTGCAACCGCACGGTCGTATTGGGGGCCAGCAGGAATTCATTAAGCTGATCGACAACCAGGTTAAGATTCCCTTCAATCAAAAAAGCGGAATGCACGCGCGGGAAATAGTCATCGAGCGAATAGCGAATTTGCGAACTTTGCTCATGCCAGGAATACAAACTGACACAGCTCACGCTCAGCGTCAGTAAAGCCCCCGTCAGAAATGCCCCCCGCAAACTGCTGCTGATGCTGAGCTGACGAAGACGTTGCCATAGCGAACCGCCTTTCATTGTAGTTCTTCCAGTTTTGATATCGCCAGACGCTGGTTTTTAAGAAACCAGAGTTGCCACTCCATCATTTGCTGTTCAGCAAAACTTTTATTATCGAATTGAGCAAGCCAGGCTTCATCTTCGCTGCTCCTGGCGTCGATTGGGACCTGGGTTAACAGCGCTCTGATTTCGGGTAACGGGTGTTTCAGACGGGCTTCCGCACTGTACAGCGCTCGCCAGGCATCCTTAAGCTGCGCGAGCCGGAAACTGATGGCCGTATCAAACATCCGCTGGACCAGTTGTTGACGCTTCAGGATCAGACGGTAATTAAGCGGTGGCTGTTTCATCAAAATGGCCTGTTGGGCTGCACGCGGGTTATCTGCTGCCAGCGACGTTACCGGATATTTACCGGTATTCGCATCGGCAAGGATCCGCTGACCTTCCGGGCTCAATAAATAGCGGATAAAACGTTGCGCTTCATTGGCTCGCGGGCTGTTTTTCAGCACGGCTACGTAGGTCGGCGAGACCGCAGAGTGTGGGAAGTAAGTAAAGGTCAGATTGGGGTCATTGAGCAGCAGATTGGCATAGTTATCAATAACCGGCCCCGCAACGCCCAACCCGCTCTTAATTTTATCCGCAACACCAAAGCTGCGTGATGAGATGGTCACCAGGTTCCCGGCACTGGCCAGCAACGTCGCCCAACCTTCTTGCCACCCTTTTTGTTGCAGCAGTGATTCAACCATCAGGTGATTGGTATCGGAGCGCGATGGGCTACTCATCAGCAGGGCATTTTGATATTTAGGATGCGTTAAATCGCCCCAGTCCGTCGGTGGTGGCAGATGTCGCGCCGTCAGTGCTGAACGATTAATCAGCAGACCAAATCCCGAGAGAGCCACGGCTACAGACGTCGACCGTATTGACTCAGGCACCAGCCGCTGGCTTTCCGGCAATGCATTATCAAAAGGAGCAAGTTTCTGATGCTCCTGAAGATGCTGCAGTAGCATCGGCGAAGAGGTTAAAATCAGGTCAACGTTTTCCGCATTTGCGGTATCGAGCAGTTGCTCGAGAGAAGAACTGGTCCGGTTTAGCGTGCGGATCATCACTGACCCCGGCTCCGTTTGCCAGCGCTGAATAATCCAGGCCGTTGCCCCCGGGGAAAACGTCGTCGCCATCACCAGCTCCTTCCCCTGTGCCAGACAGGTCGCCGACAGCGACATAAAACACAGTGACAGCGCCAACAAACTACCCCGACAGAAAAGTCTGTTTGTGATCCTGTTCATAAATACCAACATCTTCGAAAAATAATATTGAGACAAAACTTACCCGTTTATCACAGCAGGTGGAAAAGATAAAACTGCTATCAAAATAACCAGACGGAATGCGATAACAGAGATAAAGAATACCTGAAAATGTCGTTTGAATTTGTTAATACCCGCACATGCTGATGATAAAAACGCATTAAGAATAATAGCTCTGACCTCGCCATAATTCAAAAGGGTCAAAATCAGTCCCACTTTCAGCAAATTGGGTCAATAGTGACACATTTCTTCAATTTGAATTTCTTCGCCACCTATTTCACTCTTCACTGCGAAAAATCCTGATATTCACATCAATATAAATTTAGGTGATGATATGTTATCAATATTTAAGACAGGGCCATCGGCAAATAAAGTCCCGGAAGAAAAAATCCAGGAGACTTATGGTCGATACCGCATTCAGGCGTTACTTAGCGTATTTCTTGGTTATCTTGCGTATTATATTGTACGCAATAACTTCACCCTCTCTACCCCGTACCTGAAAGAACATCTGGATCTCAGCGCAACACAGATTGGTTTACTCAGCAGTTGTATGCTCATTGCCTATGGGATCAGTAAAGGCATCATGAGCAGCCTGGCAGACAAAGCCAGCCCGAAAGTCTTTATGGCTTGCGGCCTGATCCTGTGCGCCATTGTCAACGTTGGCTTAGGGTTCAGCACCGGATTCTGGATTTTTGCCGCACTGGTGGTCTTCAACGGACTGTTTCAGGGAATGGGCGTCGGTCCCTCGTTTATTACCATCGCCAACTGGTTCCCACGCAAAGAGCGCGGACGCGTTGGCGCATTCTGGAATATCTCACACAACGTCGGTGGCGGTATTGTCGCCCCCATTGTTGGCGCCGCCTTTGCTATTCTCGGCAGTGAACACTGGCAAAGCGCCAGCTATATCGTCCCAGCCTGTGTTGCGGTGCTGTTTGCTTTTATCGTTCTGATGTTGGGCAAAGGCTCACCGCGCGAAGAAGGCTTGCCTGCTCTGGAACAGATGATGCCGGAAGAAAAAGTCGTGTTAAATGCCCGGCACGTAACCCAGGCGCCGGAAAACATGAGCGCCTTTCAAATTTTTTGCACCTACGTGCTGCGTAACAAAAACGCCTGGTATGTTTCATTGGTAGATGTTTTTGTCTATATGGTGCGTTTTGGCATGATCAGTTGGTTACCGATTTATCTGTTAACTGAAAAACATTTCTCGAAAGAGCAAATGAGTGTGGCGTTCCTGTTTTTCGAATGGGCCGCAATTCCTTCCACACTGCTGGCAGGCTGGCTGACCGATAAACTGTTTAAGGGTCGTCGCATGCCGTTGGCCATGATTTGTATGGCGCTGATCTTCGTCTGCCTGATCGGTTACTGGAAAAGTGAATCCCTGCTGATGGTCACTATTTTTGCCGCCATCGTCGGGTGCCTGATCTATGTGCCCCAGTTCCTGGCGTCTGTGCAGACCATGGAAATCGTCCCCAGCTTTGCTGTCGGTTCGGCGGTCGGATTACGCGGTTTTATGAGCTACATTTTTGGTGCATCGCTGGGAACCAGCCTGTTTGGCGTCATGGTCGATAAAATGGGATGGCATGGCGGTTTCTATTTGCTGATGGGCGGGATTGTCTGCTGCATTCTGTTCTGCTATCTGTCTCACCGCGGGGCGCTGGAACTCGAACAACAACGAAAGAATGCCCAACAACAGGACACGGAGCTGCAGCTTGCTGATGCCAGGTAATCGGCTTTAGCGAGAAAAAAGTGCCAGCGATACTGGCACTTTAGTTTGCTCAGATGGAAGCCAGAAAATCAGTCAATGGGGTACACAATGGCGTTTTCAGTTATGAACCTGCGATTTAATGCTTATCGTCCCCCACCATAAAGCGAATGATCAATCCGCATGTCGGGGCAAGAAAAAGAAACAGTCCCGTTACCATTTCGTTTCCGTCAGTCAACCGCATGGTAAAGAAATAAATTAATGCCGTAAGGATAGCCATGCCGAAAAAAGAACTAATTGACGCGGCAGCGCCCATTACCTGCCAAATATAGCAACTGACGCACAGAATGCTCAATGCGAGGAAAGTCCAAAAATAGAACATAGCGTTACCTCCTGTCTGCCGTAAAAATCGACGTAAGTCCTTACACTTCCTTGATTTTATAGTCTAAGACAATTCCTATCCGTTCGCAATTCAAGCAACATTTTCGTTACAATAACTGTTCATTTTCTGAACCGAGCATTCCCTGCAGGCCTTTATTTAATCGTCATAAAAACAACAAATTATCTATAAGCCTATTATTGCTTTTTATCGACCCAAAAACATTTACGAAACTTGAGGAATTATTTCTGGATGACATTAATCTTCGGGTGTACATTATGCGTCCGATCATTCATATCCCTCGTGGTTTGTCCTGACTCAGTTTTACACTCTTTACAGGAACCATTGTCGCTCATAGTGACCTAACTGTTCAGTGTCAGAGAGTAACGCTGTAGACAAAGAATCTTCGCGATACATTATTTTCGTACCAACAACAGGTGCTTATGTTCCCCCAATGTAAATTTTCACGCGCGTTTTTGCATCCGCGCTACTGGCTCACATGGTTCGGTGTCGGTGTGCTCTGGTTACTGGTGCAGCTCCCTTATCCTGTTTTATGTTTTCTGGGCACCCGTACAGGTACGCTGGCGCGCCCATTTTTAAAGCGCCGGGAATCCATTGCCCATAAAAATCTCGAACTCTGTTTCCCGAATCTGTCACAAGAAGAAAGGAACAAACTGGTCGACGAGAACTTCCGCTCACTCGGCATGGCACTGCTTGAAACCGGTATGGCCTGGTTCTGGCCAGATCGCCGGGTGCGTAAATGGTTTGATGTTGAAGGCCTGGACAATCTGCAACGCGCTCAGGCGCATAACCGTGGCGTAATGGTTGTCGGCGTGCATTTTATGTCGCTGGAACTGGGAGGCCGTGTGATGGGTCTTTGCCAGCCAATGATGGCAACCTACCGCCCGCACAACAACAAATTAATGGAGTGGATACAAACCCGCGGCCGTATGCGCTCGAACAAAGCCATGATTGGCAGAAATAATCTGCGCGGCATTGTCGGCGCCCTGAAAAAAGGGGAAGCCGTATGGTTTGCACCCGATCAGGATTATGGCCGTAAAGGCAGTTCATTTGCGCCATTCTTCGCCGTCAAAGATGTTGCGACAACCAACGGCACCTACGTGCTGTCACGCTTGTCGGGGGCGAAAATGCTGACCGTCACCATGGTGAGAAAATCTGATAACTCCGGCTACCGTCTGTTTATCACGCCAGAAATGGAAGGCTACCCGGAAGATGAAAACCAGGCCGCGGCCTATATGAACAAAATCATTGAGAAAGAGATCATGCGGGCACCCGAGCAGTATCTCTGGATCCATCGT
The DNA here is from genome assembly GCF_033341895.1 of Citrobacter sp. HN-141. Taxonomy (NCBI): domain Bacteria; kingdom Pseudomonadati; phylum Pseudomonadota; class Gammaproteobacteria; order Enterobacterales; family Enterobacteriaceae; genus Citrobacter; species Citrobacter sp. HN-141. Next base: position 398,046 of record NZ_JAWPBF010000001.1, read on the forward strand.
CGTTTCAAAACCCGCCCGATGGGTGAAGCCTCGCTATATGTCTAAAAAGAAAGGCCGAATGGCCTTTCTTTATTTCTGCGCCTGAATTACTTAACACCCCACTTGTTCTGTAATTCAGTCATTCGTTCGCTATATTCTCTGGCAAGGCAGGCGGGCTTATCCTGCTCTTTCCAGCATTCATTACGTCCTTTGATCCAGCCTCGTTGCTCTGCTTTTAGCGTTGGGTCATTTTTCGATTTAGCCAGCGCCTGCTTGTAGACCCCGTTCAATTTTAAATCCATTGCGGAGAGCGAGGGGCTCTGACAGATAATCTCTTCCATACTTCCCTTTTCCGCTGCAGAACAGGAGAACGATGGGCCAGCATGAGTCGAATTTTTCGCCGGAGAGAAATCAACATTATCTTCAGGCTGACAAATCCCATGCTTGCGGTTTGGGCCAGCCCAGGACACTTCCGGGTTTCCGTCATCTTTTCTGGAAATAGAGACGGTATTTTTACCGCTCTTCGCCTCCCAGTAATTTTCATTGAAGGTCTTAATGGTCGCTTTTGCGCCATTAATCCATACATTGCCGTTACCATCGCTATTCACACCACCAATACTTGCGCAGCTGAAATTGAACGCTTGTGGTGCAGCCGCCATCGACGTCAATGGCGCAAGAACAAGTGCTAACATCATTAATCTGGTCATTTTTAACCTTTTCATTATCAAATTCCGCGAGAAAATTAACCGCATTAACCTCAAGGTGATATGAGAATTCTCTGAGTAACAACTACGTCGCTCAATAGCAATTTATTACCGTCGGAAATTAAACTGTCGCCGAATCACGACACTTGTAAGTTACTAAAATTAAATAAAAAAATGCCTCTTGTTTCACCTCATTTTTAGGCGTACATTAGCGCCGTCTGGAGCATTAAAGCTCAGAATTCTGAGGTGATGCAGCCAAGCAAACGCGGGGTATTCTCCCTTTCGTTTATGCTCGCATCAGCTCTCTGTCAGGTAAGCATATGTTCATTTAGGCGTACTCATCGTATGCGGAGAGATGAAAAGTGAAATATTTCTTTATGGGCATTTCTTTTATGGTCATCGTATGGGCCGGCACTTTTGCCCTGATGATCTAAATTGAAAGATGCAGCAAAAAAACAGGAGCCATTTGGCTCCTGTTTGCGTTGTAAGGTGAAGGTTTTGCTAGTCTGTACTTTCAGTGGCTGATTTCGGGCTGGCCGGCAGTAAACCATCTGCGCGGAACATGGCTTTGATTCCGCGGATTGCCTGGCGGGTACGGTCACGGTTCTCAATCAACGCAAAACGCACGTGTGTATCACCATAGTCTCCAAAACCAATCCCCGGCGAAACACAAACCTTCGCCTCATTCAGCAATTTTTTGGCAAATTCAAGCGACCCCATTGCGGCGTACTGCTCCGGAATTTTCGCCCACACGTACATCGATGCTTTTGGCATTTCAACCATCCAGCCCGCTTCATGCAGCCCCTTGACCAGCACATCGCGACGACGCTTATATTGCTCGGCGATATCCCGTACGCACTGCTGATCGCCTTCCAGCGCGGCAATAGCGGCTACCTGCAGCGGTGTAAACGTTCCGTAATCGTGATAGCTCTTAATGCGCGCCAGTGCGTTTACCAGCGTTTTATTGCCAACCATAAAACCAATGCGCCACCCCGCCATATTATAGCTTTTCGACAAGGTGAAAAATTCAACGGCAACATCTCGGGCACCCGGAACCTGCATAATCGATGGCGCTTTCCAGCCATCATAGACAATATCGGCGTAGGCCAGGTCATGAACCACCAGCACGTCGTAGCGTTTAGCCAGTGCGACGACCTTTTCGAAAAACTCCAGCTCGACACACTGCGCCGTCGGGTTGGACGGGAAGCCTAAGATCATCATCTTCGGTTTCGGGTAGCTTTCGCGAATCGCACGTTCCAGTTCATTAAAGAAGTCGACCCCTTCCACCAGCGGCACGGAACGCACCTGGGCTCCGGCGATAACAGCACCATAAATATGGATGGGGTAACTGGGATTTGGCACCAGGACCGTGTCGCCGTGATCCAATGTCGCCAACATCAGGTGAGCCAGCCCCTCTTTGGAGCCAATCGTTACAATCGCTTCGGATTCCGGATCGATCTCGACGTCATAGCGTTCCTGATACCAGCGAGAAATCGCCCGACGTAGACGAGGAATACCACGCGACGTTGAATAACCGTGGGTATCCGGGCGCTGCGCCACGGTACACAGTTTTTCGACAATGTGAGGAGGCGTGGCGCCATCCGGATTCCCCATGCTGAAATCGATAATATCTTCGCCGCGCCGACGCGCAGCCATCTTCAGTTCAGCGGTAATGTTAAAAACATAAGGGGGAAGACGATCAATACGCGTAAAACGACGTTCAGGGCGGGAGTCAGCCATAATATCCTCAGATGTACGTTAGCGCCCGGACCGTCCGAGCGACGCGGCCACGATGGTGGCACGTTTAGAAAATAGCCTGATTAATTTCCTTCTGTCGAGAGGTACAGCAAAATATTTTTTATCGGCATAAAAGAGGAACAACGTTTCTAAAACGGGAAATACATGAATATCTAACCCTCATGAAATCACCAGTTTTTAACATTTTGTTGTTAAATACATTACGTTGAAGTTCGCCTTCTGTGGAGAGATATTGTAAATACAACAATCATGCAACAATCCCCTTTTAATATTGTGGTTTTTCCTCATTAGCCTGTGCTGACAGGGATGCTGGTCATCCTGCCTCAGGTTACCTATCATAGAGGTTTACCCCCTTCGCAAGAGTCACCTGTGCACGAAATATTCAATATGCTGCTGGCGGTCTTTGATCGGGCAGCGCTAATGCTGTTCTGTCTGTTTTTCCTGATTCGTATCCGCCTGTTCCGCGAACTGTTGCACAAGTCAGCTCACTCGGTGAAAGAGCTGCTCGCCGTTACGGCCATTTTCTCCATGTTTGCCCTGTTCAGCACCTGGTCTGGTGTACCGGTAGAAGGCTCACTGGTGAACGTGCGTATTATTGCCGTGATGTCAGGAGGAATTCTGTTCGGCCCATGGGTCGGTATCATTACCGGACTCATCGCGGGTACACACCGTTATCTGATTGATATTGGAGGTGTTACCGCCCTTCCCTGTTTTATTACCAGCATCCTTGCTGGCTGTATTGCGGGTTGGATCAACCGAAAAATCCCTAAGGCACAACACTGGCGCGCCGGTATTTTAGGCGGAATGCTGTGCGAATCATTGACCATGATTCTGGTGGTCGCCTGGGCCCCCACCACCGAACTGGGGCTGGATATCGTCTCGAAAATCGGTATCCCAATGATCCTTGGCAGCGTCTGTATCGGCTTTATCGTCATGCTGGTACAAAGCGTGGAAGGAGAGAAAGAGGCCAGTGCGGCAAAACAGGCTAAGCTGGCGCTGGATATCGCCAACAAAACCCTGCCGCTTTTTCGTCAGGTCAATAGCGAGTCGCTACGCCAGGTGTGCGAAATTATTCGCCATGATATTCATGCTGATGCCGTCGCGATCACCAATACCCAGCACGTTCTGGCCTATGTCGGCGTTGGCGAACTGAACTACCGCGATAACGATGATTTCGTTAGCCCTACCACCCAGCAGGCAATAAATTACGGAAAAATCATCATAAAGAACAATGATGAAGCACATCGCACACCGGAAATACACTCCATGCTGGTAATACCGTTGTGGGAAAAAGGTGTGGTCACCGGTACGCTGAAAATCTACTACTGCCATGCCCACCAGATCACTTCTTCATTACAGGAAATGGCTATCGGTCTGTCACAAATTATCTCGACTCAGCTTGAGGTTTCCCGCGCCGAACAGCTACGCGAAATGGCAAATAAGGCAGAGTTGCGGGCACTACAAAGTAAAATAAATCCCCATTTTCTGTTTAACGCGCTAAACGCGATCTCATCGTCAGTGCGGCTTAACCCGGACACTGCACGCCAGCTCATTTTTAATTTATCTCGCTATCTTCGCTATAATATTGAATTAAAAGATGATGAGCAGATCGACATCAAGAAAGAGCTGTATCAAATTAAAGATTACATTGCCATTGAGCAGGCCCGTTTTGGCGATAAGTTGACGGTTATTTATGATATTGATGAAGAGGTCAGCTGTTTTATTCCCAGCCTGCTGATTCAGCCATTGGTTGAGAATGCCATCGTCCATGGGATCCAACCCTGCAAAGGGAAAGGTGTGGTCACTATCAGCGTGGCGGAATGTGGTAATCGGGTACGCATTGCCGTCAGAGATACCGGCCATGGTATCGATCCGAAAGTCATTGAACGCGTTGAGTCCAATGAAATGCCGGGCAATAAAATTGGCCTGTTGAATGTGCATCACCGCGTTAAGCTCCTGTACGGCGAAGGGCTACATATCCGCCGTCTTGAGCCGGGCACAGAGATTGCCTTTTACGTGCCAAACCAGCACTCACCTGCAGCGGCCCCGGCCACATTATTGCTTTAACCAGGAGTTAAGTTGTGAAAGTCATCATTGTTGAAGATGAATTCCTGGCCCAACAGGAACTTAGCTGGCTGATAAAAGAGCACAGCCAGATGGAGATTGTCGGCACATTTGACGACGGTCTGGATGTCCTTAAATACCTGCAGCACAACCGCGTTGACGCTATTTTTCTGGATATCAATATTCCGTCACTGGATGGTGTGCTGCTGGCGCAAAACATCAGTCAGTTTGCGCATAAGCCCTTTATTGTGTTTATTACTGCCTGGAAAGAACACGCTGTTGAAGCCTTTGAACTGGAAGCGTTTGACTATATTCTGAAACCGTACCAGGAATCACGGATTGTCGGCATGTTGCAAAAACTGGAGGCAGCCTGGCAACAGCAGCAAACAGGAGCCCCCCTTACCAGCCCGGTGACGCGTGAAAACGATACGATCAACCTGATCAAAGACGAGCGGATCATCGTTACGCCAATCAACGATATTTACTACGCTGAAGCCCATGAAAAGATGACCTTCGTCTACACGCGGCGCGAATCGTATGTCATGCCGATGAACATCACCGAATTTTGCAGCAAACTGCCTGCCTCACATTTTTTCCGCTGCCACCGCTCATTCTGCGTAAACCTGAACAAAATCCGCGAGATCGAACCGTGGTTTAACAACACCTATATTTTGCGATTAAAAGATCTGGAATTTGAAATCCCGGTTAGCCGGAGCAAAGTAAAAGAATTCAGACAGTTAATGCATTTATAGGGCGATTAGTCATGACCGTGCGGATCGTTGTAAAATGGCGATCTACCGCCGGTGCTATAAAACGTAATAAAGTGAATTTTCAATGAAATACAGACATGCGCTATCCCAGTTATGTTTTCAGATGCTGGAAATGGGTGCGGATCGCCGTACGGTGAAAAAAGCCCTCACCTCACGTCGAATGAAGGCTCGTCAGGCTATCGTACTGCTGTGCAAGCAAGAGATGGTGCTACTGAGAGCCGGGAAACTGCCGATACAAAACGCAACAAGCACGACATCTCACTGACAATAACCGGTCGCGGGCTAACTAAACCCTTAACTCGCGGCCACTCAGCGTACAGAGCATGAGCACGCTACAGGCTAAACTGAATTAGCTAAGAGCAACCTTAATACCGAGGGCAATCAGCAGACCACCCAGCATTTTATCGATGACTTTCTGCGCCTTTGCCAGGCCAGCGCGCACTGGCGCACTTTGGATAAGGATCACCAGTACCGGCCACCAAATCACTGACACCATCAGGATAACGCCGGCATACCAGGCTTTTTCTGGAAAACCAGACCGGACGCTCAGCACCTGAGTGAAGATCGACAGGAAAAACAGCGTTGCTTTTGGATTAAGCAGGTTGCACAAATAGCCCTGCAGAAATGCTTTACCTAACGTCACTTCCTGGCGCGCAACCTGGGTCATATCCATACTGTTGTGCCCGCGTGACAGCAGAGCCTGCAGCCCCACCCAAATCAGATACGCAGCCCCCGCATATTTCAAAATATCGAACAGCCAGGGCGTCGTGGTAATAACAACCGCCAGTCCTGCCACACAGTAGGACATATGGGTCGCCACACCACCGACGATGCCAAGAGCTGTCATCATGGCCTGAAGACGCTGGTAGCGCGCCGCATTTTTAATCACCATGAAGAAGTCCGGGCCGGGAGAAAGAATGCCCAATGTGGCAATCGAAGCAACAAAGGCCGTCGCACTAACAGAAGGAATAAACATATTTAAAAATTCGCCAGACTGAAATGTATTACCCATAAATCAGGAAGTTGATTCTAGCTCACCAGCCTCTTTAAGCTCCATCACTTTTATCGCTTATTAAATATACTAAAAAGAATTCCTCGCGATAAATCGATTTTTATTGCAGCAATCTGACCTGGATAATGTCACCTTACCCCGATGTATCACTGTAAATAAGATGTCCGCTCTCATAAAGGGAACTGCATTAAATTTACGCTAACTTAATGATATTTCGACACGTTATTCACCAGAGTGTTATTTATACTTTTTCTTATTATTGCGGCAACCTTTTGCGGTTGTGCCCGGATATTTAATGTCAACATAATGACATTTGTAATAATTGATAATACAAAAAATCGCCCACTTCCTCAGAGCGTCTCAGTTTTAACCGTCAACGGAATTATTTTCGGTGTTGGCCGGATAAGCGCAAAGCGCCATCCGGCACGGGCCTTACAGAATGTGTCCCAGCGTCTGGCGTAAATGCGCGCCGGAACCAAGCAGGCCTGGATTATCATGCACAATCAGATAGACCGGGATATCCTGCACATAGGCTTTAAAACGCCCTTTATCCTCAAAACCGCCGCGAAAACCCGATGCTTTAAAGAATTCCAGGAAGCGCGGCACTATGCCGCCGGCAATGTACACCCCGCCAAACGTCCCCAGCGTTAATGCAAGATCGCCGCCAAACCGGCCCATGATGACGCAAAACAGCGACAGTGCGCGACGACAGTCAATACAGGAATCAGCCAGGGCGCGTTCCGTAATGTCTTTCGGTTGCAGATTTTCCGGCAGACGTCCGTCAGATTTCACAATCGCGCGATACAGATTTACCAGCCCAGGACCGGACAGCACGCGCTCTGCCGAAACGTGACCAATCTCAGCCCGCAGCACTTCCAGGATAATCGCCTCTTCCTCACTGTTCGGCGCAAAATCCACATGCCCCCCCTCGCCTGGCAGGCTCACCCAGCGTTTATCCACATGAACCAGATGCGCCACGCCGAGACCGGTGCCTGCGCCATAGACCGCAATGGGTTTGCCCTCGACAGGCTCAGCGCCGCCAAACTGGATCAAATGCTCTTTTTTCAGCATTGGGATTGCCATTGATACGGCAGTGAAATCATTGATGATTTCCAGATGGCTAAAGCCCAGATTCTTTTTCATCTCGGCAATAGAAAATGCCCAGGTATGGTTGGTCATGGCCACCCAGTCGCCGGTTATTGGGCAGGCAATGGCGATACAGCCATCTTTGACGCTAACGCTATGCTCATCCAGGTACACGCGCACAACGGCTTCAAGGCTTGGGTAATCCAGCCCGGAATAGGTTTTCGCCTGTGAAATCTCGCCGCTGGCAATATCGCACAGAGCAAGACGCGCGTTGGTGCCGCCAACATCACCCACTAAAGCATATTTTGTCATTCTTTCACGGCTCCGCTAAAGTCAGAATAAATCTTTGTCACACTGTAAATTCATGGGGGCATAACAACAACGCCCTGAAGGCTGATGCCCGTGGAATATCGATCCAGGTCACAGAATTACTTTATCGTTTCAGCATCATTTGCAGCGATGCCGTTGGGCAGGCTGTGCAAACTACGCCTATGACTCTGCATTAAGGAATAGAAAATGCTCCATCCACGAGCCAGAACGATGCTCTTGCTATCAACACCTGCGCTGCTGATTGGTGTAGCGTCCAGTCTGGTGCTGATTGCTGTGATGAAAGTGGCTTCCGTTTTACAGCAGTTTTTGTGGGAACGTCTGCCCATAAGCATCGGTATTGCCCAGGATTCTCCATTCTGGATTATTGCAATGCTCACGCTTACCGGGGTCGTGGTCGGGCTCATCATCCGCTACAGTCATGGCCATGCTGGCCCTGACCCAGCCTGCGAACCTTTAATCGGCATGCCCGTCTCGACGTCTGCGTTGCCTGGACTGCTGGCCGCCCTGATTATTGGCCTCGCGGGGGGCGTCAGTTTGGGTCCAGAGCACCCCATCATGACCGTTAACATTGCGTTGGCAGTGGCGATGGGTAGCCGCATGTTTCCACGAATTGCAAAGCTGGACTGGACCATCCTCGCCTCTGCTGGCACCATCGGGGCGCTATTTGGTACCCCGGTTGCCGCTGCGCTGGTCTTTTCGCAAACGCTGAACAGCTCCAACGATGTCCCCCTATGGGACCGTTTGTTCGCACCGTTAATGGCCGCCGCGGCAGGATCACTCACCACCAGCCTGTTCTTTCATCCCCACTTTTCATTGCCCATCGCGCACTATACGCAGATGCATCTGGTCGATATCTTCAGCGGCGCGGTCGTTGCGGCCATTGCTATCGCGGCGGGGATGGTGGCCGTGTGGTGCCTGCCTCGTTTGCACCATCTGATACATCGCCTGAAACATCCGGTGCTGATCCTCGGCGCTGGAGGCTTTATCCTCGGCATTTTGGGTGTTATCGGAGGACCACTGACCCTGTTTAAGGGCCTGGATGAGATGCAGCAAATGGCATTTAGCCAGACGCTGGGAGCCTCAGACTATTTCATGCTGGCGGTGATAAAGCTGGCTGCGTTGGTCGTGGCTGCAGCGAGTGGTTTTCGCGGTGGGCGAATTTTCCCCGCGGTATTCGTTGGCGTCGCACTGGGGCTGATGCTGCATGCCCATGTCGAAGCCGTTCCTGCCGCGATTACGGTCTCCTGCGCCATTCTGGGATTGGTACTGGTCGTCACTCGTGATGCATGGCTGAGCCTGTTTATGGCGGCAGTGGTGGTGCCGGACACCACCCTACTCCCACTGTTGTGCATCGTCATGCTTCCGGCCTGGCTGCTATTAGCCGGAAAACCAATGATGATTGCTGACCGTCCCGATAAGTAACTATCCCCCGTTGCGGGATTCCAGCGCACGGGTCACCGTGCGCAAGAGTTCGGGAAGGTCAGCCTTCGGCAACACCACTTCTATCAACGAGAGGCGTTGCGGTTTTGCCAGACGAGCCAGAACCTCTTCCAGTTGGACAGCCTGCTTCACGCGCCAGCATTCCGCCTGACATTCACGACTTAGCGCCTGTGGCACCTGCGTCCAGCTCCATCCGGCGATATCATTGTATCGTTGGTTCGCACCATGAATAGCACGCTCCACGGTATAACCGTCATTATTGAGCAGTAAAATAACAGGCGTTTGCCCGTCTCTAAGCATGGTTCCCAATTCCTGAATGGTGAGCTGTGCCGCACCATCGCCAATAATCAGGATCACCCTACGGTGCGGGAAGGCTGTTTGCGCCCCAAATGCAGCAGGCAAAGCATAACCGATTGACCCCCACAGCGGCTGGACCAGTACTTCCGCCCCGGCAGGAAGTGACAGCGCAGCTGCGCCAAATGCTGCGGTCCCCTGATCGACAAGAATAATATCGTCGGGGGCCAGATACTGTTGCACCGTATGCCAGAAATTTCCCTGCGTCAGAGGGCCTTTCTCAACCTGCAGACGCCCGGCACAAGGACGTTCAGGCGGAAGCGAAAACGACATTTCCAGGCACAGTTCCCGTAGCGTAGTAACCGCCTGTTCCATCGGAATGTTAAACCAGCTTCCCCCAACCCGCGACGCATGGGGTTGAATCTCAATCGTTCGCTCGGGAGGTAAGTTTTGCGTAAACCCGGCGGTCAGGGTGTCAACAAACCGGGTACCGACGCAAATAATCGTATCGGCGTCTTCTATCGCATGGAGCACATAATCGCTGCTGGCCCCCGCGCTGTAGGTACCCACAAACGCCGGATGTCGCTCGTCAAACAATCCTTTGCCCATCAACAGCGTGGCATGAGCCATCGGCGTTTCCGTCATCCAGCGTTGTAAAACGGGCTGCAAGCCAAAGCGTAGCGCGAGAAAATCGGCTAATAGCGACACGCGCGAACTGTCCAGCAGCTGTTCACGCGCATGATAGCGAAACGCAGCAGCTACGCTACTTTCCGGCTCGCTCAAGGGAACAATAAGTATATCACTTGGTGGTGTAGCAGGTTGTTTCGCAACATCAGCAGGTAGCATCAGGTAACCCGGTCGTCTTTCGGTTAACATCGCCTGCAACACGCGGTCAATTTCATAGCAGGCATTTTGTTCATCCAGCACGGCACTGGCGACCGTCACTGACTGTTGCATACGGTAGAAATGCTGAAAGTCACCGTCGCCGAGGGTGTGATGCATTAACTCGCCACGACGCTGAGCGCTGCGACATGGCGCCCCGACAATGTGCAGGACAGGAACGTATTCCGCGTAACTTCCGGCAATACCATTAATTGCGCTTAACTCGCCCACGCCAAAAGTGGTAAGCAATGCTCCCGCTCCGACTACCCTGGCATAGCCATCCGCGGCATACGCCGCATTCAATTCATTTGCACACCCGACCCAACGCACGCTTGAGTGGTCAATGACGTGGTCAAGAAACTGCAAATTGTAATCGCCCGGCACACCAAACAGATGGTCAATGCCACAGTCTGCCAGCCTGTCCAGCAGATAATCAGCAACGGAATACGGGGTTTGCATGACAGCTATCCTTCTGACGGTAACCTCATGTTGAGTATCGAAGAACTGTGATGACTGTCCAGGAATGTCGCTGCGAAGGAGGTGGAAAGCAGAGTGTACAGTTTTGACGATCAAAATTTCCTTGAAGAATCGATTGTGTAACCGTATACACTAAAAGACACCTATGTTCTGGAAGGAGGCGACATGGCTTATCAGGCTAACGAAAATCGCTATCACACAATGGAATACCGCCGCTGCGGTCAGAGCGGGCTCAAACTGCCGATTGTCTCCCTGGGTCTGTGGCACAATTTTGGTGATACCACTCAGGTCGAAAACAGCCGGGCCCTATTACAGCACGCCTTCGATCTGGGGATCAGCCATTTTGATCTGGCGAATAACTACGGCCCGCCGCCGGGTTCGGCTGAACGAAACTTCGGTCGCATCCTGCAGGAAGATTTTTTATCGTACCGGGATGAACTGATAATCTCGACCAAAGCAGGCTATACCATGTGGGAAGGTCCCTACGGTGACTGGGGATCGCGTAAGTACCTGATTGCCAGCCTCGATCAAAGTCTGAAACGTCTGGGGCTGGAGTATGTTGATATCTTCTATCATCACCGACCCGATCCCCAAACTCCGCTCAGAGAAACCATGACCGCGCTGGATCATATTGTGCGTCAGGGGAAAGCGTTGTACGTAGGACTCTCTAACTATCCTGCGGATCTCGCCAGGCAGGCGATCGAAATACTCGATGATTTAGGGACACCATGTCTCATCCACCAGCCGAAATATTCCATGTTTGAGCGCGGGGTTGAGGGGGGACTGCTATCACTCTTGCAGGAAAAAGGTGTGGGCAGCATCGCCTTTTCCCCACTGGCTGGCGGGCAATTAACTGACCGCTATCTGAACGGTATTCCGGCGGATTCCCGTGCAGCGAGCGCCAGCCGTTTTCTCAACCCAGACCAGATCACCCCACAAAAACTGGAAAAAGTCCGTGCCCTTAATGCGCTGGCCGGGCGCCGGGGACAAAAACTGTCCCAGATGGCGTTAGCCTGGGTTCTTCGCGATGATAAAGTGACGTCAGTACTGATTGGCGCCAGCAAACCTGCGCAAATTGAAGATGCCGTTGGCATGCTGGCAAACCGTCATTTCTCTGCCGAAGAGTGTGCGGAGATCGACGCCATCCTGGGTTGATGGAAATAAAGACACATTTATTAACAAAAAGTGCGTTCTCTGACGATTTAAGAGTTAAGGCGATGAAACGGGGCTTTACTGCCCCGTAATATTGCGTTAACAGGCCGGCTACGGCTCGATCGTGAAGGAGAGAAACAATGTTCAGGTCACTGATTCTGGCGGCAGTCTTATTGGCTTTTGCACCGCTGGCCGCAAACGCTGGCGAAATCACCCTGCTGCCGTCGATTAAATTACAAATTGGCGATCGCGATAACTACGGTAACTACTGGGACGGTGGGCGCTGGCGTGACCGGGATTACTGGCACCATAATTATGAATGGCGTAAAAATCGTTGGTGGCGTCATGACAACGGTTATCATCGCGGCTGGGATAAGCGCAAAGCTTATGAGCGAGGCTATCGTGAAGGCTGGAACGATCGCGATGACCATCGCGGGCGTGGACGTGGCCACGGGCACCGCCATTAATGTAACAAATCCCCATCATGCGGGGAGTATTGTTCACACAAATCATCGAGTTACCCAGGGCCTGTGTCTATACCCAGGCCCTTTTTGCATCACGCTTTGCCAATCGCCAGATGACAAGCAGCCACATCCCCTCGCCCCTGTTTTCCCGTAAATTTCCTGTTCATTTCACAAATTCGCAAAATCGGAAAAAAAAATTCCGATTTATCGTGTTTTTTTTGAACTTTGCGCGATAAATATTAACATTAATTTAATATTATAAAACCTGGGGTGAGCGCTAATGAAAAAACAAGAAAGACAAAAGGCCATTCGGGTTAAGTTAGTAACCGATAAAAAGGTTTATGTTAGCGAATTAGCAAAGGAATTATCTGTCACAACTCGCACGATCCGTAATGACTTAAATGAATTAAGTCAGAATAGTCTTTTCTCATTATTTCATGGTGGTGCACAATTAAAAAGCACACCTGAGGAATCATTATTTGAGCAGTCTTTCACCAACACCATATTGAATGGGTTCAAAAGCCAGAAAGAAATTGTATCGGTTTCTGCTCATGCCAAAAAAAATAGCTATATAGATGATAGCATTTACATACTTGGTTCATTCAATATAGATATTGTTTCTGAAACGACGACATTTCCTCAGATTGGCCAGACCATCCGAGCCTCTGCAACCCGTTTTTATGCCGGAGGAAAAGGCACAAACCAGGCGGTTGCCGCGGCTAAAATCAATAACAATGTTCATCTCACCGTTAAGTTAGGAGCCGATGAGTTTTCAAAAAAAGCCAAAAGATATTTAACCAATACTGAAATTTCTTCTTTTTCTTTTTTTGAAAATGAAATGTCATCCACGGGCATTGCAATGGTATGGGTTTCAGGTGCTACGGGTGACAATATGATCAGTATCGATCTTGGGGCCAATGAAACTTTTACCCAGGAAGATATTCTATTGGATATTGATACCATCCGTAATTGCAAAGTTTTTTTAACTCAGCTGGAGAATAATTTTCCGATCACGCGTTTCGCTATCATGCAGGCAAAACTCGGAAAATCGCTGGTTGTCCTGAACCCGGCGCCTTATGTTTCAGAGATCAAAGAAATATTGCATTTAATTGACATTATTACGCCGAACAAAATTGAAGCTGAAGCGTTATCTGGTATCAACATTGTTGATATCTATTCGGCCAAAAATGCCGCCAGGAGCATTTATGTGCAAGGCGCAAAATGCGTCATTATCACGTTAGGTAGCGACGGTTGTCTGATCTTTGATGGCACAGTTTTCACGCATATTCCTGCCTATAAATCAGCCGTGGTCGATACCAGTGGAGCAGGCGATGCCTTTACCGGGGCACTGGCTGCATGCATTGCAAACGGTAAAGGACTCATCAATGCAGCGCAGTATGCTTCTGCGTTTGCCTCGTTGAAAGTTGAACGTAAAGGTGCATCAAACATGCCCAACAATTCACTCGTTTATCATCGTATGCAGTAGCTGTTTAGAGCATCTTCAGCCCCCTACACCTATAGGATAATTTCATGAAAAATAAAATGTTTTATCGTGTTATCGGTGCCACAGTCGGTTTAGCGCTTTCCGCCACTTTCACCGCCCCCACTTATGCCGCCGATACTCAGACGCATAAACCTAAAGTCGCGCTGGTGATGAAGTCACTGGCAAATGAGTTTTTCCTGACCATGGAAACCGGAGCAAAAGAGTATCAGAAAAAAAATGCCGATAAGTTTGATTTGATTTCTAACGGCATCAAAAACGAAACGGATACGGCAAATCAAATCCAGATCGTTGAACAAATGATTGTCTCAAAAGCCGATGCGATTATCATTGCGCCATCAGACTCGAAAGCCCTTGTACCGGTCATTAAGAAGGCAATTGATGCCGGTATTATTGTCATCAACATTGATAACAAATTTGATGACGGTGTACTTAAAGATAAAAACCTGAATATTCCTTTTGTTGGCCCGGATAACCAAAAAGGTGCAAAAGAAATTGGCGATTATTTAGCGAAGCATCTTAAGGCCGGCGATCAGGTTGGCATTATTGAAGGCATCCCTACCTCCAGCAACTCTCAGCAACGTACTCTGGGCTTCCAAAATGCAATGTCCCAGGGCGGCATGAAAGTTGTTTCTGTTCAATCTGGCCAGTGGGAAATTAACAACGCCAATGCGGTCGCGGCGGCAATGTTAAGTGAATATCCTGATATCAAAGCACTGTTAGCCGATAACGATAATATGGCATTAGGCGCCGTTTCCGCCATCCGCTCCGCCGGGAAAAAAGGACAGGTTCTGGTTGTCGGCTATGACAATATCGAAGCGATTAAGCCTATGTTAAATGACGGTCGTGTTTTAGCCACTGCGGACCAATTTGCCTCTCAACAGGCGGTATTTGGTATTGATGCCGCCCTTGATGCCTTAAAAAATGGCAAAAAACAGAGTGAGCTCTCCAGCAACGTAGAAACGCCAATAAAACTGATCGTTAAACAATAAGCGGATAACAACAGTACGCCGCTGTGGTACTGCCATCAATTGAGTATCAGAGCGGCTTACCGGATAAGGCCAGAATATGAAAAGTGGGCAAGAAATCCTCACGATACAGGGAGTAGGTAAAACCTACAGTGAACCTGTTCTGGTGGATGTGACGCTAGCATTATATCCAGGAAAAGTACTGGCCCTGACGGGAGAAAACGGTGCCGGGAAAAGTACGTTATCAAAAATTATTGGCGGGTTAACCAACGCAACGACCGGGAAAATGGTTTATCAGGGGCAGCCTTACGCACCTGCGAGCCGAAAAGAGGCAGAAAAGCTGGGTGTTCGCATGGTTATGCAAGAACTCAATTTACTGCCTACGCTGTCGGTTGCAGAAAACTTATTTCTCGAACAACTTCCGCATCGATTCGGCTGGATCGATCGTAAAAAGCTAGCAGAAATGGCCCGCCCGGTAATGGCAATGGTTGGGCTGCAATCAGTCAATCCAAATACGCTGGTGGGCGAATTGGGTATTGGTCACCAACAGATGATCGAAATCGCCAGAAACCTGATTGGTGAAAGCCGGGTACTGATTCTGGATGAACCGACGGCCATGCTCAGTAGTCGTGAGGTCGAACTGCTGTTTAAACAAATCGCGCTCTTCAAAGCCCGGGGCGTTTCAATAATTTATATTTCTCACCGACTGGATGAGCTTGCGATGATTGCTGATGACATCGCGGTGCTACGTGATGGCCATTTGGTTTGCGTGGACGATATTAAACGCTATACCCGCGATCAACTTGTTTCGTTGATGGTCGGCCGTGATTTAGAAAGTTCATTTGATTTAAGTGGGCGCCAGGCAGGTCAACCCATCCTGAAAGTGGAAAATTTTAAGCGTGGGAAAATCATTCGCGACACGTCGTTTACCTTGCACAGTGGCGAAGTGCTCGGCATCAGTGGCCTTGTCGGCTCTGGCAGGACAGAGTTGCTACGCGCTATTTTTGGCGCGGACAAAATAGACAGTGGCACATTACTGGTTGGTACTCCACTAAAGCCGGTGGTGATCCGTTCGCCTGCACAGGCTATCCGGCACGGTATCGCCTTAGTCACGGAGGATCGTAAAGGTGAAGGGCTTCTGCTACCACAGTCGGTGGCCGCAAATATCTCGTTGGGCAACAGCGACAAAATTAGCCATCTGTCGGTCGTTAACACATTGAGTGAAACCACATTAGCGAATAAGCACATCAAAAGTTTAGGCGTTCGTACAACGAACACCTCACAGGCCGTGGAAAGCCTGTCAGGTGGTAATCAGCAGAAAGTTCTCATTAGCCGCTGGCTGGAACGAGACTGTGAAGTCGTCTTATTTGATGAGCCGACTCGCGGTATTGATGTGGGTGCCAAGCAAGATATTTATCAATTGCTGAATACGTTAACGGCGAAGGGAAAAGGCGTTGTTGTCGTTTCCAGTGACCTACGCGAGCTGATGTTGGTTTGCGATCGTATTGCGGTCATTTCCGATGGCAAGTTAGTGAACACATTTACACGTGATAACTGGAGCCAGGATCGCATTTTAGCGGCTGCATTTTCGGCCTATCAGCATTCAGAAGAGACTGTCAGCGAGTAGCCGGGGATAAAAAATGAAAAACAATTTTGCGACAAAACAAGCGGCAGCAGAGAAAAGAAATATACCGACGTCATGGAAAGGCCTAAGTAGCTATATCGGGTTGCTCGGGGCGTTAGCCGCCATGATCGTCCTATTTTCATGCCTCAGTTCTCATTTCTGGAGCATGAACACTTTCAGCACTATTGCGAATCAGATCCCCGATTTAATCGTCATGTCGGTGGGGATGACATTTATCTTAATCATTGCCGGCATCGACCTTTCCGTTGGATCGTTGCTGGCGCTTGCTGCTGCAGTCGTCAGCGTCACCTATTTAAATTTTCATTGGACGCCCTGGCTGGCCGCGCTTTCAGGCGTAGCGCTCGCCACATTCGTTGGGGCGCTAACGGGCCTGATTACCGTTGCCTGGCGTATTCCGGCGTTTATCGTCTCACTGGGCGTTCTGGAAATGGCCCGCGGAGCCGCGTATCAGTTAACTGACTCGCGGACCGCGTATCTCGGTTCTATTTATGATTATTTAGCCGACCCCATTCTCTTTGGCGTCTCCCCTTCTTTTATTATCGCGATCGTTGTCATTGTTGCCGGGCATCTGGTGCTGACACGAACCGTATTTGGTCGCCATTTGATCGGTATTGGCACCAATGAAGAAGCCGTTCGATTATCAGGTATAAATCCTGGTCCTTATAAGATCGCAGTCTTTGCCTTGATGGGGGGATTATCCGGTCTGGCATCGCTGTTTCAGGTTGCCCGTCTTGAAGCCGCCGATCCCAATAGCGGCGTTGGCATGGAACTACAGGTGATTGCCGCCGTTGTGATTGGTGGCACGAGCCTGATGGGAGGACGTGGCTCGATTATCTGTACGTTTCTTGGCGCGTTGATTATTTCCGTTCTGGCGGCGGGACTGGCGCAAGTTGGCGCAAGCGAACCGACAAAACGTTTTATCACAGGAGCCGTGATAATCGTTGCAGTGGTACTTGATACATACCGTAGTCACTTAAATAAAAAATAATCATGCGGGTTACCCGGTTTGACCGGGTAACCACAGCAGATGAAAGCCCTGCTACAATCCGAGCGCGGTCCCGACGAGCAGCCAGATATTCAGTGCCACGACCAGTACCACAATCACCCAGCCAACCTGTTTCACCCAACGGCCATTAACTAAATCCCCCATCAGTTGGCTGTTGCTGGTAAAAATCAGTAGCGGCACCAGCGCCAGGGCGATACCAAAGCTGAGTAATACCTGGCTCATCACCAGAATACGCGTCGGATCTAATCCCATCAGAATCACAATAAATGACGGCATCATGGTGACAGTGCGGCGCACCCAAAGCGGAATGTGAAAGCGAATAAATCCTTGCATCACCACCTGCCCCGCCAGCGTACCGACCACGGTAGAGGAAAGCCCTGCCGCCACCAGGCTTAAACCAAACACGGTTGCCGCAGCATGGCTCAGCAGCGGCTCAAGCGTCAGATAGGCCTGGTCCAGGTCTGCGATCCCGGTATGCCCGCTAAAGTGAAACGCAGCTGCTGCGGTCGCCATCATTGCCAGATTGACAAATCCGGCAATCGTCATGGCAATAGCCACATCCCATTTCGTCGCTGCGTAACGCTGCTGGCGCGTACCACCGTGCAAATGCTGGGTTAAGGAGGAGTGCAGATAAATGACGTGCGGCATGATGGTGGCGCCAAGCACACCGGCCGCCAGGAACACCGCTTCGGAATTGGGCAGGCTCGGTATAACCATCCCTTTGCTAAGCTGCGCGAAGTTCGGCTGGGAAAAGATCAGTTCCACAATGTAAGCCGCAGCCACAAACAACAACAAACCGCCGATCACTTTTTCCAGGGGTTTTTGCCCGCGACGCTGCAGCATCAGAATTAAAAATGTCGCAATACCGGTGAGCACAGCCCCCTGCAATAATGACACGCCGAGGATCAACTTGAAACCAATCGCAGCGCCAATAAATTCTGCAAGATCGGTCGCCATCGCAATAATTTCGGCCTGTACCCAGTAAAACCAAACCACTGGACGAGGATAGTGATCGCGGATCTGTTCCGCCAGGTTTTTGCCGGTGGCAATGCCAAGCTTGGCCGACAGCACCTGAATCAGCATCGCCATCAGGTTTGCCCAGACCACAACCCACAGCAGTTTGTAGCCAAAGCTAGCCCCTGCCTGGATATTCGTAGCAAAGTTACCGGGATCGATATATCCGATAGCCGCGATGAACGCAGGTCCCATTAATGCGAGCTTCAACTTGCGCGCTGCCCGTCCACTGCTACTCTCAACGCGATCGTTAGTCATTTTAGTGCCTCAGAAACATAGCCTTTGCTATGTTTCAAGCTACGCCTATTGAGAATGATTATCAAATTCATTTTGATGGGAGAAGTTGATTTCTCTGATAGCGTTTGTCTATGGAACGGTAAGAAATTTGGAAATGCCGGTAAGATGTTTGATTATTGTTATGAGATTAGCACAGTGACATAACTTTTCACTTCCATACTAAACATAACGGAAGTGTATCACCGATCACTAATTTTGAATCTCGTCACAGGTCCTTATTATAGTGTGTGTTTGATCTCGTTTTCTTTACTGTTGTTACATAGAATGTGCACGAAAACTAAATCTGCCTCAAATTTGGAGCAAATATGGACCGCGTTCTTCACTTTGTCCTGGCCCTTGCCGTGGTTGCGGTACTCGCACTGCTGGTAAGCAGTGACCGTAAAAAAATCCGCATTCGTTATGTTATTCAATTGCTTGTTATCGAAGTGTTACTGGCATGGTTCTTCCTGAACTCTGATGTCGGCCTGGGCTTTGTAAGAGGCTTCTCCGAAATGTTTGAAAAACTGCTCGGATTCGCTAATGAAGGGACTAACTTTGTCTTCGGCAGCATGAACGATAAAGGCCTGGCATTCTTCTTCCTGAAAGTGCTTTGCCCAATCGTCTTCATTTCCGCCCTGATCGGTATTTTGCAGCATATCCGTGTTCTGCCGGTTATTATCCGCGCGATTGGTTTCCTGTTATCCAAAGTGAACGGTATGGGCAAACTGGAATCCTTCAACGCCGTTAGCTCCCTGATTCTGGGTCAGTCCGAGAACTTTATCGCCTATAAAGATATCCTCGGTAAAATGTCTCGCAACCGCATGTACACCATGGCAGCAACGGCGATGTCTACCGTTTCCATGTCTATCGTCGGCGCGTACATGACGATGCTGGAACCAAAATACGTTGTTGCTGCGCTGGTTCTGAACATGTTCAGCACCTTTATCGTTCTGTCACTGATCAACCCTTATACCGTTGATGCCAGCGAAGAAAATATTCAGATGTCCAATCTGCACGAAGGTCAGAGCTTCTTCGAAATGTTGGGTGAATACATTCTGGCAGGTTTCAAAGTTGCGATTATCGTTGCAGCAATGCTGATTGGTTTCATCGCGCTGATCGCAGCCCTGAACGCCCTGTTCGCGACCGTTACCGGTTGGTTTGGCTACAGCATCTCCTTCCAGGGCATCCTGGGTTACATCTTCTACCCGATTGCGTGGGTGATGGGTGTGCCGTCCAGCGAAGCGCTGCAGGTGGGCAGTATCATGGCAACTAAACTGGTTTCCAACGAATTCGTCGCAATGATGGACCTGCAGAAAATCGCCTCTACGCTCTCTCCGCGCGCTGAAGGCATTATCTCTGTGTTCCTGGTTTCCTTCGCGAACTTCTCTTCTATCGGTATCATTGCAGGTGCAATTAAAGGCCTGAACGAAGAGCAAGGTAACGTGGTTTCCCGCTTTGGTCTGAAACTGGTATACGGTTCTACGCTGGTCAGCGTACTGTCTGCATCTATCGCCGCACTGGTGCTGTAAGCGTAAGACAACGTCGTATTGATAAGACCGGGGAGATTCTTCTCCCCGGTTTTTTTATGCCTGCTATTCAGCAAACCGAAGAGATACAGGGTAAGAAAAGGCAGGATACAGAAACGAAAAACCCCCGCTTTTCAGCGAGGGTTTCAATTT